>DASZMZ010000214.1:0-23391 GCA_035551455.1 Candidatus Sulfopaludibacter sp. | reverse complement strand
ATCTTCGGGTCGGCATCCACCTCGGTTTCTCCCGAATTGCAGCGCAACACGATGTTCCTGTTGATTCGAATTCTGGGCAGCAGCATCGTGGTGCCGATTGTGGAAGAGCTCTTCTGGCGCGCCTGGCTGATGCGCTGGCTGATCGACAAGGATTTTCTGAAAATCCCGCTGGGCACGTATGTCCCTTCGGCATTTTGGATTGTAGCGGTGCTGTTCGCCTCCGAGCACGGCGCATTCTGGGAAGTCGGCCTGGCGGCCGGCATCATTTACAACTGGTGGATGGTCCGCACGCGCAATCTGGCCGACTGCATTCTGGCTCATGCTGTCACCAATGGCGTTCTGGCCGGTTACGTTTTGCTGGCCGGCCAGTGGCAATACTGGCTATAACCGAGTGGCGCTCCGCCACGTCCAAATATATGGCAGGAGTTTAGAAGATTTCCTTCTCCCTGTCTCTTAGCTCCGGATTCGTGGGAGTCGGGCCCCGCGGTCCGGAGCTTTTTGCTTGAATAGAAAGAGACGGGCGGGGGCCTGTTCCAACAAGCATGATTCAACTCACCGGGGCGGGAAAGCGTTACGGCCCCAAAATCCTTTTTGAAGGCGTGGACTGGCTGGTCACGCCCAACGAACGCGTGGGCATCGTGGGCGCGAACGGCACCGGAAAGTCGTCCATTCTCAAGGTGCTGGGCGGGATGGAAGGGCTGGATTCCGGCACGATCTCCACCCAGAAGGCAGTCACCATCGGGTATCTGCCGCAGGAAGGCCTGTCTCTTTCCGGCCGCTCCGTCTTTGCCGAATGTATGACCGTATTCGCCGGCCTGCGCGCGCTGGAGATGGAGCAGGAGGACCTGGCGCGCCGCATGGGCGAACTGGAACCGGGCAGCGCCGAGTACACCCAGGTGGCCGAGCGGTTTCACATGGCCGAGTCCGAGTTTCGCGCGCGCGATGGCTTCACCGTGGAAGCGCAAGTCGGCGCGGTCCTCTCGGGACTGGGTTTCGCGCAGCGGGAATGGAAGAAGCACACCGAGGAGTTCTCGGGCGGCTGGCAGATGCGCATCGCCCTGGCCAAACTGTTGCTGGAAAAGCCCAATCTTCTCCTGCTCGACGAGCCGACCAATCACCTCGATCTGGAGGCGCGCAACTGGCTCGAGGAATACCTCAGCGCCTATCCCAACGCCTTCGTGCTGGTGTCGCATGACCGCTACTTTCTGGATGTGACCGTCCGCAAGATCGCCGAATTATGGAACAAGGGGCTGCATTTTTATACCGGCGGTTTCAGTCGCTACGAGTTGCAGAAGGACGAACGGCGCACGCAACTGCAGTCGGCATACGAGAATCAGCAGGACAAAATCCGTCAGCTCGAAGCCTTCATCAATCGGTTCCGGTACCAGGCCACCAAGGCCAAGCAGGTGCAAAGCCGCATCAAAGAGCTGGAGAAGATTGAGAAGATCGAGATTCCGCCGGAAGAGAAGACCATCCACTTCAGCTTCCCGCAACCCAAACCCAGCGGCCGGATTGTCGCCGAATTCAAGAAGGTCGCCAAGAGCTATGGCGACCATCTGGTCTTCTCCGATGTGGACTTCATCATCGAGCGCGCCGACCGGGTGGCGCTGGTGGGCGTCAATGGCGCGGGCAAGTCCACGCTGATCAAGATCCTGGCCGGCGCCGAGACCGTCACCGCGGGCGAGTATCTGCTGGGCCACAACGCCAATCCCGACTATTTCGCGCAGGATCAATACAAGGAGCTGGATCAGGAGGCGCGCATTATTGACGATCTCGCGATTGTCGCTCCGCGCGCCACCAATACGGAATTACGCAGCATCCTGGGGTCGTTCCTCTTCTCGGAAGACGACGTGTTCAAGCCAATCGGCGTGCTGAGCGGCGGGGAGCGCAATCGCTACGCACTGGCGCGCATGCTGATGGTGCCCTCCAACTTCATGCTTTTGGACGAGCCCACCAACCACCTGGACATGCGCGCCAAGGACGTACTGTTGACGGCCATCCAGAATTACACGGGCACGGTGGTGTTCGTCTCGCACGACCGGTATTTCATTGATAAGCTGGCCACGCGCATCATTGAGGTGGAGGACGGCAGGGTCAAGGTCTACCCCGGCAATTACGAGGATTATCTCTGGCGCAAGCAAGGGGGTGGCGCGCCGGAAAGTGTCGAAACGGAGACACGAAGTGTCGATATCCCGGCGCCTGACGCCGCCAAAGAGGCGGATAAGGCCGGGGATCGCCGGCTGAATCCCATCAAATTACGGCAGATGAAAGAGCGGCGTCACGAGATTGAAGAAGAGGTGACGCGGCTGGAGGCTGAAATCGCAAACTACGAAGCGTCGCTGGCCCACTTTGTGAGCGTCGAAGAGACGCAGCGCACCAGTGACCTGCTGAATGACCGCAAGACGGATCTGGAATCGCTGCTAGCGGAGTGGGAGGAGGTGGCCCAATCCATCGAGGCCAACTCCTGAGGCTGGAAATGCCGGAGCTTATTCCTGAGCCGGCATTTGCTGTTCGATCTCTTTCCAGGCGCTGATCTTCAAGCGCCGGCAGACCCAGCAAAGCGGCTCATCGCCGGGGATGGACGAGTCCGCGCCGCAAACCGAGCAAGGCGTCACCTTTTTCAGCAGATCTACCGAGACAGACTTCTTCGCCTGTTCCAGCATATCGGCTGGTACGACTGGTTCCCCTTTGCTGTTTGGTGGTTTGCGTTTCATATCGTTACCCAGCCTGATCCCACTATCGCAGAAAGCAGTTCCGGTAGACAAGTCGCACCGGTAAATTCCGTACTAGGCCGCCTCGGGTATCTCTATCACCGCGGCGACATCCAAAGACGAGCCGCAGCGAGGGCACTTTTGACCGGCCGCCACCCGCGCATATTTCCCCTTCAGGTCGATATCCGCCGGTACTGTGTGTGTGCAGATGGGGCAATGTGCTTCGCCCATCACTTGGTTCTGATTGAAGGTCTTCATATTTCTCGCCTCACTTCATCGGACGCTTTTCCCTAAGCACGGGTTGTACCAAAAACGTAAAGAATCTTAAAGATCTGCTCGCTTGGATACCCAGTGCTACTCTGTAATCTATGACTCAGCCCACCCCTCCGAAGATTCAACTGGTAAAGACGCCGGAATATCGGGAGGGCTACGCCAACAGCGTGCAGGTGCGCGTCAACCTATGGGACTTCTTCCTCATGTTCGGCAAGGTGGAACAGAATGCGCCGGAGAACGTGGCGATCCACAATTTCCAAGGTATCTACGTTAGCCCGCAGCAGGCGAAGGCTTTGCTGAACGTGCTGCAGCAAAACGTCACGCAGTACGAAGCCGCATTTGGCGAGATCAAACTGGAACCGCAGGCGGGCGTCGGCTTCGTTCAGTAAGACGGCATGAGCAAGGGCCGGCCGGTAAATCGCCGCATTCGCCTTGAGACTTACGCGTTTTTTCTGGCGTTCTTCGGCCTGTTTCTATTTCTGAGTCACTTGCCGCTGCTCGGTCTCAACTACTTCTGGGACGAGGTCGACCAGTACATCCCGTCGGCTTTGGACATATATCATAGCGGCGCGTTTATTCCCCACTCCGTCGACCCCATCATGCACCCACCCGGTGTCATGGCGTATCTGGCCGCCTTTTGGCATGTGATGGGTTACTCGCCAACTTCGACGCGGTCGGCGATGCTGCTGCTTGCGGCTTTCACGCTGCTGGTTTCGTTTCTGCTCTCGATCGAACTTTGCAAGGAAGTCACCCGAGGCGCTCCGGCCTTCCTATCCGTCGGGCTGTTATGCTGCTCGCCGATCTTCTTCGCGCAGTCGATGATGGCTAATCTGGATGGCGCAGCGACGCTGTTCACGGTACTAGCGCTGCTTCTGTTTTTGCAGGACCGAATCCGGGTGTGCGCCGCCGTCTGCGTCGTATTGGTGCTGGTGAAAGAGACAGGTCTGGTGGTGCCGGCAGTCTTCGCCGTCTGGCTGGCGACGGAAAGGCGCTGGCGCGACGCTCTGTGGTTCGCGGCGGCCCCCGTGGTGCTGGGCGCGTGGCTGGTGGCGCTCTTCCACGCTACGGGATACTGGACCGGAAGCGCGGGATACCAGCAGTACAACCTGTATTTTCCGCTGCACCCGGTCCGCCTGATGGTGGCGTTGGGCCGCCGGATTTACTCGCTGTTCTTCGCCAGCTTCCAATGGATTGGCGCTTTCGCCATAGCATTCGTATGGCGGACCTCCAACCTTTTCCGCAGCCGGTCTTGGAAGATCGCCTGGTGGCTGATCGGAGCGCACGTGATGCTAGTGACGCTGCTCGGGGGCGCCGTCCTGACACGCTATCTGCTGCCGATCATGCCGGTGATCTTCGCGGCCATGGCGCTGGGACTGTCCCAATTTCCGCAACGGCCGCAGCGGATCTGCGGTGCGGCGCTGCTGGTCGGATTGGCGGTCAGCAACTTCATCAATCCGCCGTACCCGTTTCCGTACGAGGACAATCTGGCGTTCACCGATTTCGTGAAGCTGCAAACCAGCGCGACCGAATTCCTGGATCAGCGCTTTCCCGGCGCTCGCGTTACCACCGTGTGGCCGCTGAATCGCGAACTGACGCGGCCGCAGTTGGGTTTCGTCAGCCGTGAATTTGAAGTGGAGACGCTGCGCAACCTCACGCCCAAAACACTGGCTCCGGTGGACTGGCACAAGGTCCAGGTCTTCGTGGCCTTTTCGCGAACGTGGGATCCGTCGTTCAGCTTCACGCATTTCGCTGCCGTGCGCGGCTTCTGGCAGCGTTTTTACGGCTTCAGTCCGAATTACACGGAGGCCGACCTGCAGAAGAGCGTCCCGTTACCACTGGCGGCGCACTACGAGCGGCGAGGCCAGTGGGTGGATGTGTTTGTGAATCCGGATGCACCCATCGCTCTGCCCGTGGTGCGGGCATCGCGAGACGCGCGCTAAGCGTTGGGCATGGAAAACTGCTGAGCCCCAGTGCGGCAAAGGAATTCCAGGAGCAGGATCATTTTGTGTTCCTGATCCGCGGAGCAGGCTGCCGTCTCGGCCTGACGGGCCTGCTGGAAGGCGGCAATTCTGGCTGCCAGTTGTTCGCGAGAGCAACCGCACACAAAAGCCGAGTCCAGAATGCAGGATCCGACGTACTCGGCTATAAATTGCAGTTCATCGCAAGAAAGGCCGGATAGAAAATGGCGGGCCCTCGGTTGCAGCGGCTTGTCTACGACGGCGGACAGAGCTGTTACCAGAGTAGGTCGCACAACAGATCTCCTGTCGAGTGAGGAACCATACTAAGTAGTCGATCTGAGCCGTATTATTACGGAAATGTCACCCGCATGCAAGGGGTGAAGGCCGCGCGGTGGCTGCGTTTACAATCGCCCCATCAGCAAAAGGACTACGATCACGAGGACTACCAAGCCCACTCCGCCACTCGGATAGTATCCCCAGCCCCGACTGTAAGGCCACGCGGGAACGGTTGCGAACAACAGAACGATCAGCAGAATCAACAGTAATGGCATAGCTTCATACCTCCACTGTCCCGAGGAGCAAGCAGCGCGCCGTTGTGCTTCACGCTACGCTGCGTTCAGGCACAGTAGTATTCGCGGCGAGGTTTTGGGCACGTGCCTGCGCCCGGGAGCCGTGTCTCTCCGCGAACATGCGCGTGAAGGCGGCGCCCAGAAAAAAGATCTGAGCCGAGTAGTAGACCCACACCAGGAACACCACCAGAGACCCGGCCGCTCCGTAGGCGGAGCCTACGCTGGCTTTGCCGAGGTACAGGCCGATGAGAAACTTACCCGCCGAGAATAGCGCGGACGTGACGGCGGCGCCGATCCAGACGTCCTGCCACTCGATGCGCACATCGGGGACGGCGATATAAAGCAAGGCGAACAGAACCGTCACCGCCAGGAAGGAAAACAGAAAATTGAAGCCGTGCAGCAGACCTTCCGGCATAGGCATGAAGCCGCTGAGGTACTTGCCTGCGGCCGCGATTATGGCGCTAAAGACCAATGACACCATTAACAGGAATCCGATTCCCACCACCATGGCAAACGATACGAAGCGGTAGCGTAGGAATCCCTTCACTCCGCCATAGGACGCGCTTTTCACGCCCCACACCAAATTGAGAGAGTCGCGGAGTTCGCCGAAGACGCCGGAGGCGCCGAATAGGAGGAGGAAGACGCCGACAGCCGCGGCCGCAAGGCCAGAAGAAATCCCGCCGGCATGAAGCAGCGCGTCCTGAATTGCCTGGCCGCCCTGCACGCCGATCAGGTCTTGTAGTTGGGACACCACCTTGCCCTGAGCGGCTGCCCGTCCGAAGACCAGACCGGCGATGCCGACACAGGTCACCAGCAGCGGCGCGAGAGAAAGCATGGTGTAAAAGGAAAGCGCGGCGCCCAGTCGCGGCGCATTGATTTCACTCCACAGGTCTGTGGTGGTTTTGAGTAACTCGCGAAGGGTTTTCATGGTTACGGGTTCAACTTCTTTGGGCATGGAATTCATTCGGGAGCAAAAAAGGCAGCCTCCGGAGAGGCTGCCAGTCTTTCAGATGCCGCAACTCAGCCGATATCAGCGCTGAGGATTTTGCCCTCCACCCGCAGAGTGGGTAAAAGGCTGGCCGTGCTGTTGTCCAGTGCCTTCTTTGGCTTTCACGGCGGCACAATTCGTACGGTGCTTCTGGAGATCGTTGCGGTTATCGAACTGCTGGCCGCAGCCATCACATTTCAATTCATTTGTACTCTGCATATCGTCTCCTTTCGTCATGGAGTTGAAGGGGCGAACTCGATTTAGCGGGCCTCGCGCAAGTCCAGCGGTTGGTCCAATCGGAAATTCAGTTGTGTCTCTGCCGGGACGCGGATCTCGTGGCCTTTCGTGGCTACCTGGACGCCGCCTCCGGCCGCCGCGCCGGCGATTGCGCCGATGGCAGCGCCTTTTCCGCCTCCGGCAATAGCGCCGAGCAGCGTGCCTAAGACAGCACCGCCGCCCACCATTTCGCCTGTTCGCCGGTTGGCGCCGATGCCATTGGCGTCGGATTGTTTAATGTTGTTGGTGTCCACCAGATAGGTTCGGCCGTTCACCCGGACCGAATCCAGATCCAGAATGAAGTTGCCGTTGCTGAAGGTGCCGCCTTCATCGATGCGGCGGATTACGAGTGCGGCTTCCGAGCCTCGCGGAATGGCGACTCTGCCGTTATCCCCGATCACATCTTGTGAGATGGTCGCGCTGAATGTCCGCCCTTGGACTGCATTTCTGGAATCGATGCTCTCGTCGGTACGAACGGAAATCTGAGTACCGGGCTGCAGCAGCGCGTAGCGATCGCCGTAGTGCCGCTCCTCAGGTGGAGGCGGAGGCGCTTGCTCGCGGTCGCGATTGTAACTCTCGGCTGGCGCATTCACCTGCCCGAAGTCGATGAGTTGTACCTGATTCACGTCAAAGCGGTGACGCATGCCGTTCTGCTCCTGAATGACGATCGTCTGCGGAGAGCCGCTGACGAACTGTCCGTATACGACCGTGCCATCGCGCAACGTGATGCGCGCCGCGGAAAGGCCGAAAACGAACATCCCGAGTACGGCGAACCGAGCCAGTGTCCGCATGGGAAACCTCCAGTCTTTGGAGATGCAATCGCCAGACCAGACCGTACAACTCGGTGAGCGTGAAAGGGTTGGCAGAGTACCCGCTGCCGGGACAAATGGGCGACAGGAAAGGCTGGAAAAAAGGTCAGGGCTTGAGGTAGCCGGATCCCTGACCTTTGAACTTGGGCTCCTGCACTTCGCGCCGGGCGTCGAGGATGAGCCGCATCACCAGCCGTTCGACAACGTCTCGGATCTGGCAATGTTCGTCATAGTCCATGCCGATCGGGTCCTCGACGTCCCACTCCAACATGCGCGCTCCGGCCAGGGGCGGCAGCGGCACGCCGCTCATGTTGATGACTATGTCGAACTGCGAACGGCCGAGTTGACGAATGCTCTTGGGGAAGTGATCGCGCAGGTCGATGTTCTTCTCATCCATGGCCCGCATGGTGTCGGGGGCAATGGAGAATGCCGGCGCTACGCCCGCACTGGCGGCGATCAGCACATCATTGCCGTAGGTGCGGGCGAAGGCTTCCGCCATCTGGCTGCGGCAGGAGTTGCCGACGCAGACAAAGAGCACTCGCTTGCGATTGCCAGTTTCGGGGCTCACAGTTTCTCCAGGAACAAGGCATGCACGCGAGGGTCGCCCGTGAGTTCCGGGTGGAAGGTGGAGACAAGGTGGCGGCCGGCTTCCACGAGCACCGGGTCGCCATTGTAAGTAGCCAGCACTTTGGTATCTTTGCCGGCCCGCCGAATGATGGGGGCGCGAATGAACACGGCTTCCAGTTTGCCGGGCGAGGTGCGCTTTTCGAAATCCGGATCGGGATCGATCTCCGTCACGCGGCTGTCCACCTGCCGGCCGTAAGCATTGCGCTCGACGCCGATATCCACCAGACCGAGACTCTGCTGCGCCGGATGGGAAACTTCCGCGGCCATCAGAATAGCGCCGGCGCAGGTGCCGAAGACTGGCTTGGATTTGCCGAATTCCGCCAGCGGTCCCAGCAGTCCTTCGTAATTGAGCAGCTTGAGCATGGTCGTGCTCTCCCCGCCCGGAATAATGAGGCCGTCAATATCCGCCAGTTGCTCCCGCTGCCGGACATATACCGGCTCACCGCCGGCGCGTTCCACCGCCGCACCGTGCGCCGCAAAATCACCCTGCAGCGAGAGCACTCCGACCTTCTTCATTACCAGCCCCGGGTCTGCATCAGCTCAGATTCGGGCAGCTTGGCGATGTCCAGGCCGGGCATGGCTTCACCCAGCGCACGGCTGGCTTCCAAGAGCGCTTCCGGGTTGTTGAAGTTCTTGGCGGCCTTGACGATGGCTTCGGCGCGCGCCTTGGGGTCGCTGGATTTGAAGATGCCGGACCCGACGAAGACGGCTTCGGCGCCCAACTGCATGACCAGCGCCGCGTCGGCGGGAGTGGCGATGCCGCCGGCCGAGAAGTTCGGTACGGGCAGTCTGCCGTTCTCCGCCACCCACTCCACCAGTTCCAGAGGGGACTGCAGGTTCTTCGCCTGATGGACCAGCTCTTCTTTGCCGAGCACGGTGAGCTGCTTCATTTCCTTCACGATGGTGCGGATGTGGCGGACCGCTTCGACGATGTTTCCGGAGCCGGCCTCGCCCTTGGTGCGGATCATGGCCGCGCCTTCGGCGATGCGACGCAACGCCTCGCCCAGGTTGCGCGCTCCGCAGACGAACGGCACTTTAAAATCGGCCTTGGCGATGTGGTGCTCTTCGTCGGCGGGCGTCAGCACTTCGCTCTCGTCGATGTAATCCACGCCGAGCGATTCCAGAATGCGCGCTTCCATGAAGTGGCCGATGCGGGCCTTCGCCATCACCGGAATATCCACCGTCTCCATGATCTTTTCGATGATGGCGATGTTGGCCATGCGGGCTACGCCGCCATCCTTGCGAATATCGGAAGGCACGCGCTCCAGCGCCATCACGGCGGAGGCGCCCGCGTCTTCGGCGATCTTGGCCTGATCGGCGTTGGTCACATCCATGATGACGCCGCCCTTCAACATCTCAGCCAGGCCGACCTTCAATCGAAACTTTTCGTTGGTAAACTGAAACATTTCTTTCGCTCCTCTGCTATACCATGGCGGAGGCCGGCTCGAAATTCTCCGCGCCGTTTTCCATTGCCCCCGCAAATACCCGACCCAAAATCGCAAGACCTTCGCGGATGTTCTCCGGGGTTAGTCCTGCAAAACTCAATCGCAAACTACCGGACTCCGACTTCGATACCGCGAAATACTTTCCCGGCAGATAAGCCACGCCCGCCTGCTGAGCGCGCTGCAACAACTCGCCGGCATCCAGCGGCTCCGGCAGTTTTACCCAGACATTCATGCCGCCTTCCGGCCGGGTCCAGCGCGCGCCTGCCGGAAGATAGCGGCGGCAGGATTCCAGCGTGGCATCCAATCTTTCGGCTCCGGCCTGCAGCACGCGGGCGCGATGCGCCTCCAGACGTCCCGACTCGGCGAAATCCAGCAGCACCGCCTGGGAGAGCTGATCGGTGTGCAGGTCTGACGATTCCTTGGCCTGCCGCAGCCTGTCGATGAGCGGCTTGGGTCCGAGCGCCCAGCCTACGCGAAGGCCCGGGAAACTGACCTTGGAGAAACTTCGCAGCAGCACCGTGCCGCCCTGCTCGTCCAGTTGTTTGACGGAGGGCAGCGCATCGCCGCGATACCGGAGTTCGCCGTACGCATCGTTTTCGATTACGGGAACGCCGGCTTTCCGGGCCGCCTCAAGCAGCGCATGGCGTTGGGCCAGGGGAATGGTAGCTCCCGTAGGATTCTGGAAATTCGGCGTCACCACCAGCAATCGCGGCCGGTCGCGCTCGAGAACGCGCTCGAGGTGGCCGACGTCCATGCCGTCCGGACCCACGGGGATGCCGATGAGTTGGGCGCCCAAGCTGCCCAAGAGGCTCTTGAGGCCGGTATAGATCGGTTCTTCGACGGCCACGGGATCGCCGGGGCGCAGAAGGACGCGGCCAATCAGGTCCAGGGCTTGCTGGCAGCCATTGGTGATGAGCAGATCGTCGCCGGGCGCCGCGGCACCCTGATGGCGCGCATCATCCAGAAGATATCGGCGGAGGGGTTCGTAGCCACTGGGCGAGCCCAACTGCAGAATGTCGGCAAGATCCGGGCGGGATAAAACGGCGGTGCAACTGGAACGGAAATCGTCGAGTGGAAACAGCGCCCGGGACGGCCGGGACATGGCGAAACTGATGACGGCGCGCCCGGAAACGGCGGAGTGGCTGGCCGGAATTCCTTCGCCGCGTTCCAGTGCGGCGCTCCAATCGACGCCGGGTCCTTTGTCCGGGGTGGTCCCGGTGACGAAGCTGCCGCGTCCCACCTGGCCGGTGATGAGGCCCTCGGCTTCCAGGAGTTCGTAGGCGGCGGAGATGGTGGTCCTATTCAGTCCAAGCTGGCCAGCCAATTCGCGAGTGGCTGGTAGCCGCTCGCCGCGAGGCCAGGCACCGGAACGGATCTTCAGCGCCATCTGCTCGAAAAGCTGACGGTAGAGCGGTACTTCGCTATCCTGTCTCAGCGCTGGGTTGAAGTCCATCTCATCCAAACCATACCATAATGGACTGCTATTGGCCAGACGTCACTGAATAATGAGCGAATATTTGCCAGCCGTCTTCTGCTGGCCCGAAACCTGGATGTAGTAGGTAAGTCCCGCCTCGACCGGAAAGGTGTGGCTCACTTTTCCGTGGCGGTCGACATCGGGACTGATGCCGATTTTCCGTTTATCCGGAGTAAACGTGGTTAGGGCGGGAAGAAAGTCGCTGGCCTCGGTTTGAATTTCGATCGTTACGGTGCCGTTGCGCGGACTCACGAAGGAATAGAAATCCGAGTCATTTTCGTCCATGATGTTGGCGTCGATGCGATCTCCCACGGTAATGGACTTGGCACTGAAGATATCGTCGTTGGGCTCCCAATGGTCGAAATTCTTCAGCGTTTTCACAATCAGGCTATATTCACCGGTAGTCGATTTTTCGCTGGAAATTCTCACGTACAAAAGGGTGCCCGGGGGAGGCGCAATGGTCTGACTGAAGGATTCGCCGGGTTCGTGCTTCGTGGAGACCACGGAAAGCGGAGCGCCCTTGTCGTCGAAAAAGCGCAATGCCGACTGCAGTGTCTTGGAGCGGTTTTGCAGGGTGACTTCCAGTTGATCGCGCGGCCCCGGAGGAATCAGCAATTTGAAATAATCCTGGTCGGCTGCGTCCTTAATCTCGCCCTCAAGCGGTTGATTTAACGTGATATTGTTGGCGAGTTCCGCTGTATTATTGGGCTCGCCCTCGCTGGATGCCGGGCCTTCGGTGTCGGGATTTAATCGCAGCAGATTGTAGTGCGCCGGCACGTAGCCGGGATCTAGGCCGAGGGCTTGGGTATAGGCTTTGATGGCGCCCATGGAATCCTTGCGCTGCTCGTACAAGATCCCCAGATCGTTGTAAAGAATGGGCATCGGAGTGCGCTTGGAGGCAGTCTCCAGCAAAACGGCGGCTCGATCGTACTGGCCATTTTCCACAGCCGCAGCCGCGTCTTCGAACTGTTTGCGAAGTTCCTTCGATTTAAAGGGTGTGCCCTGCATCCGCTCAAATTCCGTCTGCAGCGATCTGGTGTCGCCGATATACCCTTCGAGTTGATGCACGTTTTTCGGCCTGGCGATAATGAATATGACCATGCCGGCCAGCCCGAGGATTATTGCAATTACGCGCCAATACTGAAGAAGAAAGGGCCGATTGCGGCGTCTCTTTCGTTTTCTACTCTGCGTTGGTGAAGCCATGAAATTCTGATTGTGCGCTTTCGCGCGGTCCCTTTTGGTCCTTTTGCTACAATTTTAATCTATGCGCTTGAGGCGCGAAACGTCGTGCGGCGCGATTTTGCGGGTATTGGGATTGGCGGCCCTTGCTTGCACGTTTGCTCTCTTGGCTTTACCTGCCTCCGCACAAAAAAAGAAAAAAGAAGAAGAAACCCAAGTTCTCCAGGTTCCTAAGGAATTACCGGGATGGGTAACGGGTGAAACCCGGCGTTTGACCTTCCACGTGACGCCCCTGACCAACAAAGGGCTGCTCTCCCCGCAGATCCGCGAAGCCTTGAAAACACTGGCGCGCCAGGCCGGCGGCGATCCAATACTCAAGATCCGGGCGTTTGTGGCCGGTTCCGGCGATGTCCGCCGAGTGCGCGATCTGGTAAGCGAAGTATTCACGGAGCGGCGCCAACCCCTGCCGGCGCTGAGCCTGATCCGCTGCGGCGGCCTGCCCATGGAGGGTTCTCAGGTGGTGTTGGAAGCCATTGCGCAGAGCCGGAAGGAGGTAAATCCTCACGGACTGGCTTTCCTTTCGGGACATGTGGCCACCAGCGCGGATCCGCTGGACCCGGTGGCGCCGCTGATCTCCCAATCGCTGGCAGCGCTGCGGCAGGAGGTGAAGGCCGCCGGCGCGGAACCGGCCGGTGTTGTGCGCGTCACCTGCTTTCTGAGCTCTCTGGAAAACCTGGCTGCGAGCCGGCAGATGGTGGAAGGCGAATATCCGCATGCCGCTCACAATTTCGTGCAGACCGAACGCGCGCCGGGCCGTGCGGTGGCCGGCTGTGAAGCGGTGGCCCGTTTGAATTCCGAACCATCCGGGCCTTTGACGTTTCCTGCCGTGGAAGGCGTGCGGGCCGAAGCCGGCCAATCGCCGGTCGCTCTGGTGGGCGCCTCGCAGGTGGTGCTGACGGGGACGCAGATTTCGTTCGGCAATCAGGAGCAGGATTCCCGCCTGGCGTTCGAACGTTTGAAACGGGAACTGGAGCAAGCGGGAGTCTCTTTCGGCGACGTCGCCTTTGCCCACTATTACCCGCTCTCGGGAGGCATGGCGCTGCAACTGCGCAAGCTGCGTCAGGAGTTGTTGGGAGGGCCTCATCCGCCCGCCGGCACCATGTTGCAGTTTGAAGGATTGCCCTCCATGGATGCCGGCTTCGCGGTAGACGTTGTGGCGGTGAAGTAGCGGCTCCTTACGCAGTGATTTTCTCGTAAGCGGCTTTGAATTTATCCATTTCCGCCTGTGTCCCTACGGTGACGCGGACCTTGGTGGGCCAGGCTTTCCAGACGCGCCCGATAAAGATCTTTTCGGCCGCCATGGCCTGCGCGAATTCCTCGCCCTTCCGATTTACTTCCATCATGAAGAAGTTGGTTTCGCTGGGAATGAATTTGACATTCTTCTTCGCCAGGAACTCAAACGTGTTTTCCCGAATGCGTTTATTGATGGCCTTGCGTTCGGCAACCACGTTCTTGGCCTGGAGACTGGCCGTGGCGCACGCCAGACCCGTGATGGGGAGCATACCCGCGCCGAACGGGCGAAGCTTCGCCAGCAGATCCGGGCGTCCCATGGCGAAGCCGGCCCGAATCCCGGCCATGCCATAGACTTTGGAAAACGTTCGCAACACGATCACATCTTTATCGGCGGCCACCAGGTCGTTGCACGGTTGGGCGGTATCGGAGAAGTGGATGTACGCTTCGTCCACCAGCACCACCGCGTCCTTCTGTTTGTGGGCCAGGAGATATTCGATATCCTGGCGCGAAGTCACGGTGCCGGAAGGATTGTTGGGGTTGCAGACGTAGTACACGCCGGCGTTGGGATCAGCCTTGACCATAGCTTGCACGTCGTGGCTGAAGTCCGGGCGCAGCGCGACCTGAGTGGTTTTCGAGCCGATGAATGCAGGAGCGCCGCCGCCATAACCCGGGTTCGCCATAGTCCAACTGCAGGTGGGCGAAGTGAAGGCGCACGACACGCGATGCAGCGGGTCGCTGGACCCGGCATAAGGGGCTATGTAGCTCTCCTTCAAGCCCTCCATCTCGGCCACCGCAGTGACGAAAGCCGACTGTTCATTGAAAGGCGAGTAACGGCCGCCGAAGGGCGCCACTTTCGCGATGGCTTCCAGCCCCTCCTTGCAGGGTCCCAGAGGATTCTCATTCGAGCTGATGCGCACCGCATCGGGATCCATCGCGCGCCGGGCGCCGCCGCGAAGCGTGCGCTGCTGCGCGTCCTGAGCCATGGCGTATTCGTTGTAGAAGGGAAGGGCCGCGCCGGCAGAAAGCAGGCTGGCCATGCGCCCCAAATCGCGGCGCGAGAAGCCTTTTTGGAGTAAAGATTCGGCTTGTTTCAGAGGGAAAGACATTGGAAAGCTCCTTGTTCAGTTGAAAAAACCACGGCTCGACAGGGAGCTGCCCAGTAGATGTTTTCCCGACAATACGGCGTTCGACCTGTTCTGTCAAGCAAAAAATGTGAGGCAGTGAAGGAGCGGCGCGGCGTGGGGATTCACGGTGGTCGCGTACACTGGAAGCGATGCCCCCGGAAATTCCAGGTCATACCCGACGCCGTTTCCTGCACACCGCCGCCGCTCTCGGCGCCGCCCCTTTCCTCGCCGCACAGGACTTTACCAGCCGCCGTCCGCCGCTTGCCGAACGGAAGTTTACCAGCGATGCGGTGGAGGCAACCATCGCCCGCACGCGCAAAGCGATTGCCGACCCGGAACTCGGCTGGATGTTCGAGAATTGTTTCCCCAACACGCTGGACACGACGGTCCGCACAGGTGAAATCGGGGGCCGCCCCGATACGTTCGTCATCACCGGCGATATCGACGCCATGTGGCTGCGCGATTCGAGCGCACAGGTCTGGCCGTATCTGCCGATGGCCAAGGACGATCGCAAGCTGCGCACCATGCTCGCGGGTGTGATCAACCGGCAGACGCGCTGCATTCAGATCGATCCCTACGCCAACGCCTTCAATTTCGGACCTACCGGCAGTCCCTGGTCGAAGGACCGGACTCGCATGAAGCCGGAACTGCACGAGCGCAAATGGGAAATCGATTCGCTCTGCTACCCCGTCCGTCTGGCGCACGGCTTTTGGAAGGCAACGGGCGATACATCCTGCTTCGACGCCGAATGGCGCAAGGCTGCCGGTCTGATTGTGCAGACCTTCCGCGAACAGCAGCGCCTGAAAAGTCCGGGGCCGTACAGCTTCGAACGGATCAGCGCGGTGGCCAGCGATTCGCTGCCGCACGGAGGCTTCGGAAATCCCACCCGTCCCAACGGTTTGATTCACTCCGGCTTCCGACCCTCGGACGACGCCTGCATTTACTCTTTCCTGATTCCGTCGAACTTCTTTGCGATTACTTCTCTGGAGCAACTGGCGGAGATCTCCACGTCGGTGCTCTCCGATTCGGACTTTGCCGCTGAGTGCCGCGCTCTGGCCGGGGAGGTCCGCAAGGCCCTCGGCACCTGTTCCACCGCGATGCACGGGACTCACGGACAAATCTACGCCTATGAGGCGGACGGCTACGGCAATCAGTTGTTCATGGACGATGCCGGAGTGCCCAGCCTGATCGCGCTGCCCTATCTGGGCTGCTGCAAGACGGAGGATCCGCTGTACCAACGTACGCGCGGCTTCGTACTGAGCGCCGACAATCCGTACTTTTATAAGGGGTCGGCCGGCGAAGGACTGGGCAGTCCGCATGCGGGTCTCGGGATGATCTGGCCGCTCGGCATCATTACGCGCGCCCTGACCAGCCGCGACGAAAAGGAAATGACTGCGTGCGTGAAGTTACTAAAGGCATCGCACGCCGGGACGGGGTTCATTCACGAATCCTTCTCGCGCGACGACTTCACGAAATACACGCGCAAGTGGTTCGCATGGGCCAACACCCTGTTCGGCGAGATGATTCTGACCTTACAGGCGCAGCATCCGCGGACGCTGGTGTAGCGTCTACTGTTTGGCGCTGCAAGTTTGAGATTGCGCCGCCAGTACGGCGTCCAGGGCGGAAATCTGGGAGGCGGCGCTGATCACGTCGGACGGCTGGGACCACGTCACGCTGAACTTGTGTTCGGGCGTCTGCAGCTCGCAAATCTTCTTTCCGTTGGCCACCAGAAACTTCTGGATGCGATCCGATGGCGCGGCGGCGTTGAGCGTGGCGAGATTGCGCATGAAGATGCCTTTGAACTGGACGCCGTCCGCGCCGCAGTTGGGCTCGCACGATTCGTGAAGGATGCCGGCTTCGGTGGAAAGTTTGCCGATTGCCGACAGCGCAATGGTCTGCGCCTTCTGAAGAAGTTCCGCGTCGCCGGTGAGTGCGGATAGAGCGCTCAGACCGCCGAGGATGACGCCCTGGTTGTAGCTCCAGGTATTGCGGTGATTGTTTTGACAGGCGGCGGTCAGACCGTCGTTCACCAGGTTCTGGTCGTTGATCATGCCCGTGGCGGAGAACCACTGCCATTCTTTCTTGGCCCAATCCAGGAAGTCCTTCCGGCGGTCCTTCGGCCCCACGGTGGCCAGCCTGGCGGCTACGGAGAGGAATAATTCATTGGCGATGGCGTTCTTATAGCGTTTGTCTTTGCGCCACCAGATTCCGCCATTGCAGGTATCGTCCCAACCATTCCGCATGTCGGTGAAAATGGTCTCGGCCATATCGAGATAGCGCGTATCGTGCGACCATTCGTAGGCGTCGATCCAGGCCAGCGCCCACCAGCCTTCATCGTCGTAATACTCATTGAGGAAGTTCTTGCCGGAATTGCGCGTGAACGTGTTTTCAATCGCGGCTTTGAGTTCGGTGGAGCCGGTCAGCCGAGAATATCGAACGGCCACGGTCACGCCATTGGCGGCATTCCACCAATTGGTAGTTTTCCAGAGTCCGGTATCCTGCGCATACCAGCCCTGCAGGGTCTCGATACCGGCCTTGGAGCAAGCCGCCATTTCCGGCGCGCAAGGGACATCGGCCGCGGAAAGGCCACCCGCCAACATCATTGTCGCGATAAGGGTTCTGATCATGGAACGCTTAGTCTAACGCGACTTCAGGCGGATGGTGCTCGGACGGTGGGACAGACGGCGGAAAACGACCGTCTGTCCTACGCTGATACATTGGTAGTGGATGCGTTTCGTACTCCCGGCCCTCGTATTTTGCCTTCTGCCGGCTCTGGCAGCCGACCTTTCTCCGCAACTGCTTTCGGCCGCGGCGGCGGGTAAAAATCCGGAGGTCGAGACGCTGCTGGGGAAGGGCGCGGCGATCGAGGCACAGGATAAGAATGGGCGGACGCCGCTGATGCTGGGGGCGCAACATGGCCACGCCGATACCGTGAAGCTGCTGCTCTCTAAGGGCGCGCATGCGGAGGCGCGGGACAAATCCGGATACACGGCTTACGGGTTGGCAGTGCTGGATCCATCGGGTCGCGGCGATCACACGGCGGCCATCGAGGCGCTGCCGCAGTCTCGGCATCCGCGGATTAGCATGGACGCCGTGGTGGCGGCGGGCGGACTCATCAGCTCCTGTTACGCCCCGGAAGGCGAACTGAAGCAGCACGTCACGAATCTGGCGCTGGATGCGGCCACGGTAAAGGAAATTGTGGATTACGCGCACGCCTCGGGGAAGGGGCTGATCGAAATCGCGCAGGTCGAGAAGCCGTCGGACGCGGATGCGCAGGTGACCGTGGAGGTCCAGCCCGGCGCGGCTTGTGAAGCGCAGGCCGGCGACAATTTAAATCTGAATATCGATATCCGGGTTTATCGCGCCAAGGACCATCAACTGGTGCAGGAGAAGCATTTCGCCGGAGGCTTCAAAGGACTGCGCAAGCAGACCGTCGACAATCTGGCGCAATACGCGCCCGTGTATCAGGCTTGGATCAGGCCACAGGCCGGTCCCATGTACTGGTTTATCGTGGAAGCGCTGTACCGTTCGATTGCCGGTTGAGTCTTCTGCTACAATTCCCCTGAAATGTCCCTCGCTTCCACTCCTTCGCAGCGCGCCATAGGCCGCTCTCCCGACCGTCTGTCCCTGGAAGAGCGCTCCGCTCTGCTGGGCAAGTATGTGGCGCTGGAGATTTACAGTCCGCAGACGCAGCCGCTGCGGCGCATCGAAGCCATTGGGGACAGTCTGGCGGAGTGCATCCGCATGTTGAAATCGCGCGGGCTGGATCCGATGCAATTCGAATTCAGCAAGATGCATCCGGCGCTTTATTAGAAGACGCGGCGCTTCAGCCGTTCCAGAGTGAACTTGGCGGTCTCGGCGACTGCCATCACCGCCATCACGCCGGCTTGTACGGGGTCGGTCACCACCAGATCGGCTGCATCGGGAACGCTGCCGGCCATATTCAAGCTGATGACCAAAAGACCCTGCCGGCGAACCTCGCGGACGGCGATTTCGATTTCTCCGCCCATGAGCGAGCCGGCCAGCACGAGAGCTTTGGCGCGCGGCAAACGCGCCACGGCGCGGACGGCGTCGGCCAGTTTCTGCTCACCCACCAGCGGGATGGTATCGACCGAGATGTGCTCGCCGCGAATGTTGTGGCGGTCGGCTTCGGAGACCGCGCCGATGGCCACCTGCCCCACCTGAGCGCCGCCGCCCATGATGATGATGCGCTTACCGTAGATGGTCTGCAGCGTTTTGACGATTTCGACGCCGCGGACGATGGGCAGGGCTTTCAGACCGTCGACCAGAGGATCGACTGGAGCCGGCAGCACGACTTCGAAATAGGTGCGGGCCTCATCGGGCCGGTTCACCAGGATTTCGACGGAGGTGATATCGCCCTGGTGCCGGGCAATCACGCCGCTCAACTGGTGCAAGACGCCGGTGGTGCCCACGGCATGGACCACGAGTCCGAACCTCTGATTCTCCATCATTTTTCAGTGTATCTTGGTAGCGTTCTCAGCTCGTTTCGGGAGGTGGTATGCGACGGTCGGTCAGAGTGGTGCTCGCGTTTTGCGCGGCGGCGATGTGGTGCGGCGCGCAACCCGAGACGCCGGTTTTTCAATACCGGGAAGTGATGGTGCCGGTGCGCGACGGAGTCCACCTGCAGACTGTGATTCTGACGCCTGCGAACCAGTCGGGTGCGCTGCCGATTCTGCTGAAGAGGACACCGTACGGCGTGCCGTCGGAGGCGCCGAAGGCGATTCCCGATTCGCTGAAAGAGCTGATGGCCGACGGCTATATTCTGGTGCAGCAGAATCTGCGGGGCCGATTTAAGAGCGAGGGCGTCTTCAAGCTTTCGTCGCAGGTGAATCTGTCCGACCCCAAGGACACCAATGAGACCACCGACGCCTACGACACCATCGACTGGCTGGTGAAGAACGTTCCCAATAACAACGGCAAAGTGGGGATCTTCGGCGTCTCGTACGACGGCCTGACGGCGGGACTGACGCTGCTGCATCCTCATCCCGCGCTGAAGGCGGTGTCCGAACAGGCGTCGCCGGTGGACCAGTGGATGAATGACGACATGCACCGCTACGGCGCGCTGCGCTTGAGCTATGCGCTGGAATATTCGGTGATGGAGCAGTCCGACAAAAACGAAAACACGCATTTCGATTTCGACACGTATGACTCGTATGAGTGGTATCTGAAGCTGGGTCCTGTGTCCAATATCAACGCGAAGTATCTACACAATAAAATCCCGTTTTGGAATGACACGGTGGAGCATCCGGATTACGACGCTTTTTGGAAGCGCGAGGCGTGGGTAAATCAACTCCATTCGAGTCCGGTGCCGAATCTGAATGTGGCCGGTTTTTGGGATCAGGAGGACCCGTGGGGACCCTGGCGGATTTTTCGCAACAGCGCGGAGAGCGATCCGCAGGGTAACAATTTGATGGTGGCCGGTCCATGGTTCCACGGCGAATGGCAGAGCGCGAAGGGCGACTCGATTGGACAGGTGAAGTTCGGGGGTCATGAAACGGCGCGGGAGTTTCGCGAGAATATCGAAGCGCCGTTCTTCCGCTACTACCTGCACGGTACGGGCGAAAAGATGTCGTGGAAGGTGAGCACCTTCCAATCGGGCTCGAACACGTGGCGGCAGTACGATGCGTGGCCGCCCAAGCAGGCCAAGGCGCGCAATCTGTATCTGCATGCCGACGGGACGTTATCGTTCGATGCGCCGGCGGCGAGCGGGGCGGAATTTGCGCAGTACGTTTCCGACCCGGCCAATCCGGTGCCATACCGGCAGAGGCCGATCTCGCCGACTTATCCGAATGGCGATTGGCGCACCTGGGAGGTGGCGGATCAGCGCTTTGTGGACCACCGTCCGGACGTGCTGAGCTTCGCGACTGCTCCGCTGGAGAGCGACCTCACGGTGTCGGGACAGATCGCGGCCGAGCTTTTCGCGTCGACGAGCGGGACGGATAGCGATTTCGTGGTGAAGCTGATCGACGTGTATCCCGACGATGCCGTGAAGAATGCGTGGAAGCCGGAAGCCGGACCGTCGCCGGGCCAGTATGCCGGGTCGATGAACGGGTACGAGTTGCCGATCGCGATGGAAGTGCGGCGCGGCCGGTACAACAACAGCTACGAACATCCGCAGCCGCTGGCCGCGGGGAAGCCGACGCAATTCACGATTCCACTGCGCGATCACGATCACGTTTTTCTGAAGGGGCACAGGATCATGGTGCAGGTGCAATCGACGTGGTTCCCGCTGATCGATCGCAATCCGCAGAAGTTCGTGCCGAGCATTTACAACGCGAAGGCGAGCGACTTCGCGGCGGCGACACAGCGGGTATATTGCTCGCCGCGCCTGGCTTCGCACATCGTACTTTCGGTGGTGCAGTAGGAGTACAAGGACGGCTGAAGCCTATCCTACGCTTTCTTGGGCATGAAGACCTGGTAGCCGGGGGGAATTTGAAAGAGCGAGGGGTCGGGTTCGGCCATCGGCGCGGGCTTGCAGTAGGTGGTCTGGACGCCGGCGGGGGTCGTGATCTTGGTCAGCACCGGCACCTGTAAGGGGATGCTGGTCCAGACCTCCGAGACGGTGGGCATGGGCGGAGGGGCGGGAGTCTTGGGCGCCTGCACTTGCGGCGCCTGGGGAGCCTGCGGCATGTTCGGAGCTTGCGGCAATTGGGGAGGCGCCGGCGGCTGGGGCAATGGCGGCGGAGCAGGCGGCTGCACGGTGTACCGTTTGCCTTCCACCGGGTGGCCTTCGATCATGCTCTTGCCCAGATCCTGGACGGTGACCGGCGGCATTTGTGGTGTTCCGGGGGGTTTGGGCGCTGCCACTTGCGGCATTTGCGGCATCTGGGGAGGCTGAGGAACCAGGGGAACAACGTGCGCGAATTTCTTCACGTGGTCCAGCAGGATGGCGTGCTGCGCGACGGGATTGGTGATGACGGTCTGGTTCGGCGTATCGGTGCGCGTCTTTCCGTCGCTGGCCCGGACCATGCTGGAAGGAGTCTGCTGCGGCGGCCCTCCGGCGGCGGGCTGGGACGTGGTCATGCAGTTAGCGCAACTGGGCGGCGCGGGCGGAGGCGGCGGTGGCGGAAACGGTCCCATCGCAGTCACAGCGTATCACAGTAAGCGGCGGTCAGCGGACTGGCTTTAGCAGCAAGTCCTGGAAGTCGAAGCTGAAGTCCGTCGCCGGGGAGACGGGTTTCATGCGAGCTTCGGCAATGGAACCATCCGGCTGGAGAGAGAAGGTCACGAAAGCGTCGGCGCCCAGGGCGCGATCTTTCCAGCGCGCCACGAAGGTGTCGTACTGCCAGTGTTCCAGGTCGCCGGTCAACTGTTTGCTGTGAGTGAAGGCGATGGTGAGTTTGCCGGCATGTTCGCCGATGACGATATCGCCATACCAGGCATCGTGATAACGGCCGGCGTAGCTTGCCAGGGGCAGTGAGGGGCGCGAGGCCGTGTTGCGCTTGCCGCCGGCTTTGGCAACTTCGGCGGCGGCCTCGGCGGCCTCCTTTTTCGACAGGTCGGCAAAGGCCTTGGTCCAATCGGTGGCGGGCGCGCCGAGGTAGTGATCCACGATGCTCCACGCGATGGCCGAGTGCGCGCCCTCTTCTTCCTGATTGGTGAGGATGATCACGCCGAGATTCAAATCCGGCACCATGAGGACGCGCGAAACGTATCCCGCCAGAACTCCGGTGTGGAACACGACGCGCTTACCGCGGTAATCGCGCAGGAACCAGCCGAGCCCGTATTCGTAAAAGTTCGGGCGCAGGCCGGCGACGGTATCGTGAATCGGAAGGATGGTCTGGCCGGTCCACATCATCTTCGATTGGGCTTCGCTGAAGAGACGGCCGCCACCGGGGAGCTTGCCGTGATTCAACTGGACAGTGACCCACTTAGCCAGGTCACTCACGCAGGAGACGATGGATCCGGCTGGAGCGTTGTTGTCGACGTTCTCATGCTCCAGAGGCTCGAGCTTGCCGTTCACTTTGGCGTGCGGAATGGCCACGTCGGTACCGCGCAACAGGGCGTCCGTGCTGGTGGCCGAGTGAGTCATACCGACGGGAGCGAAGATGCGCTGCCGCACGAAATCGTCCCACGTTGTGCCGGTGACTGCGGGAATCAATTGGCCGGCCACCAGATACAGCAGATTGTCGTAGGCATAGGCGCCGCGAAAACTGGCTGCGGGTTTGAGAAAGCGCAGACGCTGGAGAATCTGCTCGCGCGTCAAGTCGGTGGGCGGAAAGAACATCAGGTCGCCCTCACCCAGTCCCAGGCCGCTACGGTGCACCAGAAGGTCCGTCACGGTCATCTCGTGAGTGATGTAGGAATCGAACATCTGGAAGCCGGGCATCAGGTTGACGACGCGGTCGTCCCAGTGGATCTTGCCCTCGTCGACCAGGATGCCGAGGGCGGCGGAAGTGAAGGCCTTGGTGTTGGACGCGATGCGGAAGAGTGAATTGGGAGTGACTGGCGCGGGTTGGCCGATGCGCCGGACGCCGTAGCCTTTTTCGAGGACGACCTTGCCGTCTTTGACGACGGCGACGGCGATGCCGGGGACGTCGAATTCCTTGCGGGCGCGCTCCACGAGGGCGTCGATGTCCTGAGCGGGGCAGAGAGCGGCGGCGGAAAGCGCCAGGAGGACGGCTCTAACGGTCGTGCAGTAACT
>DASZMZ010000213.1:0-31628 GCA_035551455.1 Candidatus Sulfopaludibacter sp. | reverse complement strand
CTGTGGAAACTTGACCTCGCCGGCCTCGAGACGGTAGACGTAACTTTCCACTTTTTCACCGCGGAGGGCGTAATAAATGGAGTGGAGCAGGGTGGATTTCCCGGCTCCGTTTTCGCCCTGCAGCATGATGAGCGGGTGCGACAAGTCCACAATCATGGGCATATGGAAGTTCAAAGTTGTGAAAACGGGGTGGGCGAGAATCTTCAGGTACATAGGCCATCAGGATAGCAGGAGCGGGGTGGCGGACTGAATAGCCGCCGGCCATGCTACGATATAGGTTTCTACTACATCTGAGGTTTTCGTGGCTAGAATTACGCGCAAAGAGTTAAAGACGGACAACTTCGCCCTCGAAGTCGAACACACAGCGGTCTTCTTCGAAGAGCACCGCCAGGAAATCATTCGCTACGGCGGCGCGGCTGCGGTCGTGATCCTGCTGATTCTCGGATACTTTTGGTATTCGCGGAACCAGCATGCCGCCCGGGAACAGGCACTGAGCCAGGCCATCCAGGTACAGGAAGCGCCCGTGGGCGCGAATCCGAATGGCGGGACCTCGTTTCCCACGCAGGAAGCCAAAGACCAGGAAACCGTGAAAGTCTTCACGGCGCTGCACAATAAATACGCGGGCAGCACCGAAGGCGAGATCGCCGAGTACTACCTGGGCTCCATTCAGAGCGACCAGGGCAAATTGGCCGAAGCGGAGAAGAGCTTCCAGTCGGTAGTCCAGAAAGGCGACGAGAAGTACGCCTCTTTGGCTAAACTGTCGCTGGCCCAGATCTACTTCGCCGATGGCCGCACATCGCAAGGCGAGGCCATGCTGCGCGATTTGATGGCGCACCCGACCCTGTTCGTTTCCAAAGAGCAGGCGCAGATCATGCTGGCTCGCTACCTGCTGAAGAGCAATCCCACCGAGGCGCGCAAACTGTTGGATCCGCTGCGCACGCAGGGCGGCTCGGTCGGTCAGGTCGCCCTCTCGCTTTACGGCGAACTCCCGACGCAGTAGACGCGGCGTCCCCATGCTGGCGCGGCTGCGATTTCCGGTGGCACAGAGCCGGGGTCGGCGATATCCTGAACCCGAGCATCCTTACCGCAATAGCTTTCAGCGGGACCGCGACCGGATTGTCCACTCACGCGCTTTTCGCCGGCTGGAGGCCAAGACACAGGTCTTCACGCCGGGGCTCTCGGATCACTTCAGAAATCGTCTCACGCACACCATCGAAGTCGCGCAGATAGCCCGGACGCTGGCCGGGGCGCTGGAGCTCGATGAATACCTCACGGAAGCGCTGGCTTTAGCCCACGATATCGGCCACCCGCCCTTCGCCCATGCCGGCGAGGAGGCCCTCAATCGCCAGATGAGCCTGTTCGGCGAACGCTTCGATCACAATCTGCATGCCCTGCGCATCGTGGAGAGCTTCGAGCAGCGCTACGCGCGTTTCGCTGGATTGAACCTGACGTTCGAAGTCCGCGAGGGTATCGTCAAGCATTCCCGCGACTATGCTCCCGGTGAACGTCCAGAAGTGGATGCCTACCTGCCCGGTCTGCGGCCCCCCCTCGAAGCGCAGTTGATCGATCTGGCCGATGAAATCGCCTACAATACCGCCGACCTGGACGATGCCTTTTCCGCTGGCATGGTGTCGGCGGAAGATATCGCTGCCTGCGTTCCCCAGTACCGCGCGATCCATGAGGCTGTGGAAACACAATTCCCCGGCGCCACCGAACGCGAGCGCTTTCACGAAGCGCTTCGCCAATTAGTGGACACACTGGTCTCCGGTCTGATTGAAGGCACCGTGACGGCCGCCCAAAGGTCCGCGGTAGCTAATGCCGACGCGGTCCGCGCTTTTCCAGGCCGGCTGGCGCAATTCACGGTGGAAACGGCCGAAACCAGCCGCCAACTCAAGCGCTATCTGTACCAGACCGTATACGCATCGCCAGCTTTGAACGAAGACCGGCAGCGCTCCATGGCGATGACCGAGGAACTCTTTCACTTCTTCCTCGACGATCCTGCGAAGTTGCCGGAGAATTACTGGCAGCAAACGGAGTCGGAGGCTGCTCATCGGGTCGTCTGCGATTACATAGCGGGAATGACCGATGGCTTCTTCCGCCGCACCTACGAGCAGATGCTGGGCCGGTCTGCCGGTTAAGACACCGCAGCTAATCTTCTACCTGCGTCACGCTGGCCAGTTCGGCGAAGCGCACTCCGTATACTCTCTGAATGAGGCGGCAGATTTCCTCGCCCCTCCGCTCCGGATTCTCTCCGGCGTCATGTTCCAATTCCACTTTGAAGAATAGGTGCGTCCTGCTCATCCGTTCCGTTTTTCCCCTACCTTCTATACTAAGGGAATGGTCTGCGCAATTTGCGAAATCCGGCGTCCGCGGCGCTTCTGCCCGGGAGTTCGCGGCGATATTTGTACCATCTGCTGCGGCACTGAGCGCGAAGTGACGGTCTCGTGTCCCCTGGATTGCGAGTATCTGCGCGATTCGCGCCGCCACGAGAAGACGGAAGCGATTGGCATCGAACAGGTTCCGAATCGCGACATCCGGGTCAGCGAGAATTTTCTGGAGGCGAACCAGGAAATGCTGTATTTCCTGGGACAAATGGTGGGGGACGCGGCGGTGAACACGCCCGGCGCGGTCGATTTTGATGTGCGGGAAGCGCTGGAAGCTTTGGTCCGCACCTACCGTACACTGCAAAGCGGCGTGTACTACGAAAGTATCCCTGCCAACCCACTGGCCGCCAATATTTACGCGGCCGTTCAGCAAGCCGCGGCCCAACATCGCGAGGAGGAGAAAAAGCGTTTTGGCATGTCGAAGACGCGGGATGCCGATGTGCTGGGCCTGCTGGTGTTCCTGCAGCGTCTCGAAGTCGACCGCAACAACGGGCGGAGACGCGGCCGAGCCTTCGTGGATTTCCTGACGCGCTTCTACCCTGCGGCACCGGAGCCTCCCCCTGTCCCGTCCTCGCTCATCTTGCCCTGAGACGGCACCAACCGGACCTTCTCGATCACACAGGCTCTCTTCCTGCCGGTGGTCACGACTTGCCCGGAATACTTGTGGTTGCCATTCACTAGAAGATCGATGGGCCGGTCGACCGGAAAGTCGAAGGTGAGCAGATGTCCTTCCGACAGGCCCAGGAAGTCCCTCACACTCAGGGTTTGGCCTTCCATGCGCGCTTCCAGGGTGAGCGTGGCCTCCCGCAGGAGTCTGTAGACGCGAGTCTGTTCGGCCTGGCTGGCGTGAGTCTTGCGTACCGACCATTGCTGGTCGAACTTCTGCCGCATCATCTTAATGACAATCGAGGGCATGGCAATATTCATCATGCCGACGGTCTCACCGATTCGCACTTCCACGCCGATGGAGACAACTGCTTCGTTGGGCGCCAGAATGTGCAGCAACTGCGGCTCGGTTTCCATCGAATCGATGGTGAAGTCGACTTCCGTGACGCCCTTCCACGCCTCCCGCAGATCGTGGAGAATGATGCGGAAGAGCCCGTCCAGCAGCTTCTGTTCGATCTCGGTGATGTCCCGCTGAATGGAACTGGAAGATTTGCCGGTTCCCCCCAGCAGCATTTCCAGGATCGGAAAAACCAGCGACGGATTTAGCTCCAGTACTCCATTCCCGTCGTAGGGGCTAAGCCCTAGAGACACCATACAGGTCGGTGAAGGCAGTCCATCCAGGAACTCCGCATAAGAGAGTTGCTCCACGCTGACCAGGTTTACCGTCAGGTAAGAGCGCAGGTAGGCGGAGAGGCTCGACACGAGATTGCGCACGAAGGTGTCGTGCAGCAGGTGAATGGCGCGGACTTGCGACTTGGAGATGCGGTCCGGCCGGCGAAAATCGAACTTGACGGCGGGCGTCTCCCGCTTGTGGTCTTGCCGGTTCTGAAAGACGGCGTCGATTTCCTGCTGTGAAAGCTGACGGTTCAAGCCTCGGGCTCCTGCTAATAACATCGGCCGATCCCGCCGGAAACTTTAGAAGGGCCGGATTATTCATCCTCAGCCCTAATGAAAATTCCGATTCCTCCGATAAATGTCTTGTAAGGAGTCGAATGGAATCGGACGTATTAGTTGTGGATGATTCCGCTGCGATTCGAAAGATTTTGCAGCGCGTCCTGCGCCAGACCGGCATGGCAATCCGCTCGGTGCATGAAGCTGGCGACGGCCAAGAGGCGCTCGAACAGCTCAAGAGCCAGCAGGGCATTCAGTTGGTTCTGACAGATATCAACATGCCGAAAATGGATGGGCTGCAACTGCTCGCCGCCATGAAGGCGTCGGCCGAGTGGCAGCGTATCCCGGTGGTGATGATTACTACCGAAGGCGGCGAAACCAAGGTGGGAGAGGCCGTCAAGCTAGGCGCCGCCGGTTATGTCCGCAAACCGTTCACCGCCGATCAAATCAAGGAGAAGCTGGCTGGAATTCTGGAGCCGGCACTGCCGCTATGAACCTGCAAGAGCACATTGTCGAATCGATCCGCCAGTCCGCCGCCAGCGTCTTTTCCACCATGTTGGGCGTGGAACTCGGCGAGGGGGAATTCTACCTTGAAAACGGCACTCCGGCGTCCAACGACGGCGTTGTGTCCTTCATCGGCGTCGCCGGTTCGTGGGCGGGGACGGGCAGCATCAGTTGCTCTCCCACCCTGGCCTGCCGTGTCTGCGCTCAGATGCTCATGACGGAGAGCACGGCAGTGGACGAAGAGGTCCTGGATGCCGTTGCCGAACTCACCAATATGGTAATCGGCAGCGTAAAGACCGATTTGGAATCCCAATTAGGCCCACTCGGTTTGAGCATTCCTACGGTCGTCTTTGGCCGGAACTTTAAGGCCAAAAGCGCGGGAAGCACGGAATGGATCGTGGTCCGTTTTCAGTGGGAAGGCGAGGCCCTGGTGATCAAGCTTTGCCTGGCGCCGACCGATAAGTCCGGACACGCCGTCTTGCACGCGGTCGGAACAAGCTGTGCCCTCGAAGTTTAATCGAATTGGAGAAAGATTGATGCCACCTACCATGGTTTCCGTAGCCGAACCGCCAGCCGCGCAGATCGACGCGCGGGCCGGCAAGTACCTGACGTTTCATCTGGCGAATGAAGAATTCGGAATTCGCGTCCTGAAGGTTCGCGAAATCATGGGGCTGCAGGAGATCACTGCGGTGCCCCAAACGCCTTGTCACGTCAAAGGGGTGATCAACCTCAGGGGCAAGGTTGTCCCCGTGATCGACCTTCGCCTCAAGTTCTCTTTGCCGGCCGCCGAATACACCCAGCGAACCTGCATCATCGTGACTCAGGTGCAGGGCGAGTCTTCCACGGTGTTGATGGGCATTGTCGTGGACGGCGTCTCGGAGGTTTTGAACCTGACCGGCACGGAAATCGAAGATACACCGGATTTCGGTGAGGAAATCTCCGGCCAGTACCTCCTCGGCATGGCGAAAGTGAAGGGGAAGGTGAAGATTCTCCTCGACATCGACAAAGTACTGTCTGCCCAGGAGTTCCGCGGTTTGAACGCAATCATGAACTGATCGGAACCAGGCATGCGATGCTCGTTCAGTTTTGGAAGAGATGGCTAAATCCATGAAAGAAATCAACGGTTCCAGTGAGAAGATCTCCCGGATCCTTCGGGTGATTGACGAGATCGCATTCCAAGCCAATATCCTGGCGCTGAATGCAGCCGTCGAGCCGGCCCGTGCCGGTGAAACTGATGGGTTTGCCGCGGTAGCCGACGAGGTCCGCAATCTGGCGCAGCGTAGTGCCCAGGCAGCCCGCGAGACTGGCCTGTTGATCGAAGCATCGATCAATAAGTCCAGAGAGGGCGGCGCCAATCTGGGACAGGTCACCGAATCCAGCCAGGAACAATCTCACGGTATCGGGCAGATCTCTACAGCCCATGAGACGTGTGGCGGCGCCGGCAAGCGGCCCTCCGGTAATAACGAAGGCCTGGCGGCGCTGGTGGCTGCGGTCCAGGCGCACCATTCCGAAGCGCCCGTTCCTGTCCGCGTCAAAAAGCGGCGGCCGGGCTTTCCGCTCGACGACAACGAATTCGGAGCCTGAGGGGGACCATCTTGCAACTCACCAACGACCTGCTTCAACAAGTTGAAAACCTGGCCCTCCGGCTGGTGGTAGAGGATCCGGCGTCGTCCAGCGGTCCGGGCCTCGCCGATTGGATCTCCGCGCTGGACGATATCCGCGAGAATGCGGTACGGCAAAATGCCATTGCGGTTGCGGAGACAGCGGTTAATCTAATAGCCGCTTTATCCGGCTTGGACGGCCAGCCAGTCGATGCAGACCGGGTGGCTCAACATCTGCAGCAGGGCGTTCAGCTTCTACAGAAAGCCATGGAGTCCGCCACGGAAGCACCTGTTCCCCCGGGGAGCCGGACGGATTCGCTCGCCCACGATCCCGAGTTGTTGTCCGACTTCGTCCTGGAGAGCACCGAGCATCTTGCAAGAATTGAAAACCAGCTTCTTACTCTGGAGCGAGATCCGTGCGACTCCGAAGCCCTAAACTCCGTGTTTCGTGGATTCCACACCATGAAAGGGCTGGCTGGTTTTCTGGAATTGTGGGACATCCAGAAGCTGGCACATGAAGTGGAAGCGGTACTGGAGCGAGCTCGCAGCGGCAAATTGACCGTCACTCCTCAAGCGATTGACGTCATCCTGGAGAGCGCGGACCGGCTGCGGCGGTGGATGGAACATTTGGAACTGGCGCTGCGCGATCAGCCTACACAAGCCCCACGCGCCGACGAAGCTTTGCTATTGCGCATCCGGGCGCTGACGGCAGACCCCAAAGAGGACCAGTCTTCGACCGCTAATTTGGCAGCGCTGGCTTGCGCCGTGGAAACCACGCCCGCTCACGGCGCAAAGGCGCCACACGGGCCGGCGGAAGATCAGCCGGCGATTCAGGCCGACCCCGCCCGCGCTGAACGGCACGTCGAAGCCATGTCGGTTAAGGTGAACACTGCAAAGCTGGATTACCTGGTCGATATGGCAGGCGAGATGGTGATTGCCGAATCCCTGGTGCGGCACGATCCGGATCTCAAGGCGATCAAGAGTCAGCGGTTGCAGCGCAACATGGCTCAATTGATGCGCATCACCGCGGACCTGCAGAAGACGGCGATGGCAATGCGGCTCGTTCCTATCGGCCCGTTGTTTCGCAGAATGGCGCGCCTGGTTCGGGATCTATCCCGGCAGTTCGGCAAGCAGGTCGAGATGCAGAGCGAGGGCGATGATATCGAATTGGACCGCACCATTGTGGAAGAGTTGGCCGATCCTCTGATGCACATGGTGCGGAACGCCGTCGACCACGGCATTGAGCCATCGGGCGAGCGGACCCGCCTGGGAAAATCTGCCACGGCGAAGTTTGTTCTCCGGGCGCAGCATCAGGCCGGGCAGGTGGTCATCGAAATCACCGACGACGGGCGCGGCCTGAATCGCGAGAAGATACTGGAAAAGGCCATTCAGCGAGGCCTGCTCGAATCGGGCGAAGGGCGCACGGACACCGAAATCTACAACCTGATCTTTGAGCCCGGCTTCAGCACCGCCGCCCAGGTAACCAACGTTTCCGGACGGGGCGTTGGCATGGATGTCGTGCGCCGCCACATCGAGAAACTCCGCGGGCGCATCGAGATCCAGTCTCAGCCGGGTGTCGGATCCACCTTCCTGCTCAAATTGCCGCTAACCCTGGCGATTATCGATGGACTGGTGGTGGGGGTCGGCGCGGAGCGCTTCATCGTTCCCCTTTTCGCGGTGCGGGAGATGTTCCGCCCTACGGAGCAGACGCTCTGGACCGTTCAGCAGCGCGGTGAAATGGCTCTGGTGCGGAATGCCCTGCTTCCGGTGTTCCGTCTGTACCAGAAGTTTAATATGAAGCCTCGTTCCGAGAACCCATTCGAGTCGGTGCTGATTGTGGCTGAGGCCGAGGGTGACCGCTTCTGCATGTTGGTGGATGAACTGATCGGAAAACAGGAGGTTGTGATTAAGAGCCTGGGAGAAACTTTCAAGAACGTGTCGGGAATTGCTGGCGGCGCAATTTTGGGAGACGGCCGGGTCGGCCTGATTCTGGACCTGGAGCGGCTTTTCAAGGATCGAACCAGTGAAGCCTGTCATTGATTGGGCTGCAGACGATGTCCGGCCCCTGGCCGCGCACGAATTCGAGGAAATCCGTCAACTGGCCTATCGCTCTTTCGGACTTGACCTGAAAGCCGGGAAGGAAGAACTGGTCTCTTCCCGCCTGCGCCACCTCCTGCGCAGCGGAAACTTTCACTCCTTCCGGGATTATTTCCGTCACGTGCTGGACGACCGGACAGGTGAATCGCTGGCCACCATGATCGATGCGCTGGCGACCAATCACACATCCTTTCTCCGCGAATCGGACCATTTCGACTTTCTGCGTGAACAGATTCTGCCATCGCTGGCGCTGCGGGACGACGCGGAGATCTGGAGCGCCGCGTGCTCCACCGGCGAAGAAGTGTGGACTCTGGCATGCATCCTCAGTGAAGCGCTGCCTTCCCGGCGCATTCGGATCTCGGCTAGCGACATCTCCGGCAAGGCGCTTCGCGCGGCATCGCAGGGCGTCTATGCGGCGGAGAGGTGCAAGGGCCTCCCAGCGCGCTGGCTGAGCCGCTACTTCGTCGCCCAGGGTAAGCCCCCCGTCAGCTACCAAACCACTCCGGAATTACGCGGGAAAGCGGCTTTTCGGAGAGTCAATCTGATCGAGCATTTCTCCTGGCCCCGGCAGTTCAGCGTCATTTTCTGCAGGAATGTCATGATCTACTTTGACCAGCAAGCCCAGCAAAAGGTTGTACAGAAGCTGGCCGAGTGTCTGGAACCGGGAGGTTATCTTTTTGTGGGACACGCCGAGAGCCTCTCCAGGGTTAGCCACACGCTGGAGTACTTACGGCCTGCGGTCTACCGGAAGCCCGGGAAGCGGGGTGGCGCGTGGACGAAATCGTAGTCGGTATTGCGGATTGCCGGATTGGCAAAGTGCCCGGCCAGGTCCTGGCGACTTACGCCCTGGGCTCGTGCATCGGGCTGACAGTCCACGATCCGGGAAGCGGAGTGGGAGGGCTGCTGCACTTTATGCTGCCCGATTCCACGATCGATTCAGCGCGCGGCCGCACCAATCCATATATGTTCGCCGACACTGGTATCCCGTTATTGCTGGCGGCTGTCTGTGAGCAGGGAGCCTCCAAGCGCCGCCTGGTAGTGCAGGCGATCGGCGCGGCGCAAATGATGGATCCCAAAAACATCTTCGAAATCGGCAAACGCAACTATCAGGCCATGCGCCGGATCCTGTGGAAGGCCGGGATTCTATTGCAGGGTGAGGCGATTGGAGGCATGAAGTCGCGAACGGTTCGTCTGGAGATCGGGTCGGGACGCGTCTGGCTTCACGAAGGTGGAGAGCGACGCGAACTCACCAGGGGCGCGCCACTCAAAGGAGAGAATTCTTGTCATACCGCATCTTGATTGTGGACGATTCGCCCGCGATGCGATCCTTCGTCCGTCGGGTGATCGATCTGTCCGGGTTTGACGCATCCCTGTGTGTCGAAGCATCCCAGGGTGAGGAAGCGCTGCAAATTCTGCGCCGGGAGTGGGTGGACGCGATTCTGACGGATATCAACATGCCGGTGATGGATGGTGAAAATCTGCTTCGCAATCTGGCGGCCGACCCGATCCTCTGCTCTATACCGGCCATTGTCATTTCCACCGACGCCACGGACAACCGTATGGAACGCCTGCGCTCCTTGGGCGCCCGCGGCTACGTCACCAAACCATTCGCGCCGGAAGATCTCCGGGCCGAACTGGAGCGCACACTGGGGGCCATCGATGACTGAAAACCTGCAAGCCCTTCTGCAACAATCCATCGAGGAAGTGCTCGAGAAGATGTTCTTCATCCGATCGTTGGCAGCTTTGGGCGATAACACAGTGGAGTCGCAAGATGGCGTGATGGTGCGTCTTGCCTTCGGCGGAGAAGCGGCTGGCTCACTCCGGATGCGCGTCACGGCAGCTATGGCGCGATCGATCAGCGCCGACTTTCTGGGCCTCGAAGAGAGCGAATTGACGGGGAATCAGGTGGGCGAAGTGATTTGCGAACTGGCGAATATGATCTGCGGTTCGTTCCTGAGCCGCGTGGCCTGCACTGCGGCATTTCGGATTGGCGCGCCACAACTCATCGAGGATATCGAGTTCTCGAATCCGGCATCTCAGGAGAGCGGAAGCGCCGCCAGCCACTCCGTGGACACCGGGGAAGGCAGCCTTACAGTCTGGGTGAACACGGAGATTCCAGAATGCTCATCGGCAAAAAGACACGCGTCCTGATTGTGGACGACTCCGCCATCGTGCGGAAAATTCTCGCCGATGCGCTGGCCGGCGAACCGGATTTGGAAGTCGTCGGCAGTGCGCCTGATCCCTATATTGCGCGGGACAAGATCCTTGCGCTCCTGCCCGATGTGCTTACGCTAGACATCGAAATGCCACGCATGGACGGGCTCACTTTTCTCAAAAAGCTGATGCACTTCCATCCTATGCCAGTGGTCGTGATCAGTTCCCTCGCCCAGCCATCGTGCCGGATCGCCCTGGAAGCTTTGGAAATCGGGGCGGTCGAAGTGATGGCCAAGCCGGGCGGTCCCTATTCGGTGGGCGAACTGCGCAAGTCTCTGGCAGATAAAGTGCGAGCGGCGGCCAATTCCCGGGTACGAGCCCCGGCACCCGTCTTGCCTGCCGCTGTGGGGGCTCGTTTCGGAAACCAGCCGCCGCCATCGCCGGACAGCATCATTGCAATCGGAGCTTCCACGGGCGGCACAGAAGCGATTGCGGCCGTACTGAAGGGTCTGCCGGCATCGTCACCTGGAATCGTCATCACGCAGCACATCCCCGCCGAGTTTTCCCGCGCTTTTGCCGGCCGGCTGAACGATATTTGCGCGATCGACGTAAAGGAGGCCGTGGATGGCGACCTGGTGCGTCCGGGACTCGCCTTGGTCGCGCCGGGCGATCTGCACATGCTGCTTCGAAAAAGCGGCGGCCGGTACTCGGTCAACGTAAAAACGGGGCCTCGAGTTTGTTACCAGAGGCCTTCGGTGGATGTGCTATTCAGTTCTGTTGCCGAAGCCGCCGGAGCATCGGCCACCGGCGTGATTCTGACGGGGATGGGCTCCGATGGAGCCCAGGGAATGCTCAAGATGCGTCAAACTGGCGCATATACTATCGCTCAGAACGAGGCCACCTGCGTAGTTTTCGGCATGCCCCGCCAGGCTATCGCCCTCTCCGCCGTCGATCAAGTGCTGCCCCTGCAAGGGATTACGGCCGCGCTGGTGACTCCGAGACGTCCTGCGCGGCGAGGCTTTGCCGGGCAGGCAGGTTGACGGTCGGGTGTCCGGACAGCTACAGTAGAAGAGTTCACTTTTCTTCCGGTCAGCACGTCCCCATCGTCTAGCCTGGCCTAGGACACCGCCCTTTCACGGCGATAACAGGGGTTCGAATCCCCTTGGGGACGCCAATTCACCGGCTCTACGCCAAAAACGGGGGCAGACCCCATCCCAAGCTTCCTCAGCAGCAGATAACAGATTGACGTCGTCGCCGCACCAACGCTCTGCGTGACCGCCATCGACAATTTGATGTTGAGCGTGCTCGCCTCATTCCCGGAGTTCGAGAGGGAGATGACGGCCACAAGAATTGCGGAGGCGCGGGCGTACTTGGATAGCCCAGGTTCTCTTCCACTCTCACGAATTACGTCTACGCCGGTTCAGTGGTCGATGGTTACGGATTTCGTGACGGCTGCCATGCGGGACTGATCGAGCAATCCGTCTATCATGAGGTTCAGAACATCCTGGCTCTCCGGCGCACGCGGACGCCGGGCCGCGCCATCGAGCACTTACCGTGCTGCTGCTCTTTGGCTTATTGTGGGAAGTGCCAACGCTTCTGAGTACCCACACCCGCCGGCGGGATCGCTCATGTTTCGGTACTCCCGATGCCGTTCGACGGAAGGCCTTGAGCAATGCAAGGGTGTTCTGGTGATTTCCGGCGTTATCGAAACGGCCGTGACTGTCAGCAGTTGGCCTTGAGAAGATTGAACTCCAATCCGGCGCAGAGGCCGCAGAGGACCTCGAACCGCAGGTTTCAGGTAGAGTATAGAGAGGAGCACGTTGTGAACGTCGCGATCGAAATCCCGGACGATATCGGGCGGGTGCTTGCGGGCCGGGCGGGCGATGTATCGAGGGCCGTGCTGGAGGCTGTCGCCGTCGAGGCGTATCGGTCGGGCACGATCACTCCGGCACAGGTCCAGCAGATGCTAGGGCTGCGTTCGCGTTGGGAGACGGAATCCTTCCTGCGGCGCGCCGAAGCGTACCACGATTACACGACGGATGATCTCGAGCGGGACATCGCCGCGATTCGCGACGCATCCCCGCAATGATCGCGGTCGCGGACACGTCGCCGCTCTGCTACCTGATCCTCATAGACGAGTTCGATCTTCTTGGAAAGCTTTTCACTCAGGTAGTGGTCCCATCTGCCGTCATTACGGAGTTGCTCCACGAGGACGCTCCGGAAGCAGTCCGCGCCTGGGCGGCCAATCTCCCGGAGTGGCTTTCCGTCCAGGAGAATCCGATTTGCAATACAGCAGGCTTGGAGAAACTTCAGGTTGGTGAGCAGGCCGCGATTCTTTTGGCAGAGTCGATCAGCGCGGAGCTGATCCTGCTGGACGAAAAATCGGCGCGCCGCATCGCCGCTCAACGCGGCATGCGGATTACGGGCACACTCGGCGTTCTGGGCGAAGGCGCGGCCCGCGGAATGGTTGACCTTCCTTCGGCCATTGACCGACTCAGGAGAACGAGTTTCCGGTGCTCTGCGGCGTTGATGAAGGCGACCCTTGATCGTTTCACTGCACTCTAATGCAGGCAGGCTGCTATGGTTCATGAAGGGGAAAATGGTGGGCAGTCCAACAAAAGGATGGCAGCGAATAGCAATCGGAATTTATGTCGATTCCGATGGTGTTGCCGACTTCAGACCGGATGAGATCCTCGCCACCCTTGGTTACCCGCTGACGGCCGAGAATCGGAATGAAGCGGAGCAATTTGTCCTTCGCGTGTATCTCCGGGGACTCAAGGAGAATTTCGAGTGGCCAGCCTTGGGGGATGTGACCACATGAAAGCGCGCCTCCGGTCCGATCGCAAGAAAACCGAAGGAACACAGTGCAGCAACTGCCGCCGGATCGCACCGAACTACGACATCGTTAATCTTGGGTCGATCGAGAGCGGTTACCGGATATTGTGCGGGCAGTGTTTCAATGCTGAGTCTGCAAAACTGGGCGGCCTGGACAAATTTGAGCATCTGAACTTCGAGCCAGTTCGCATGGTCGACTGCGAAGGACAGGCGCACGCCTTTCACTTTCGTACTCATCTGTTCCTGCCCGGTGTGGCGCTGAGTGCTTTCGAACTTCGCGATGGTGAACCGGCCGGCTATCAGTTTCAGATTATCGGCGACCCTGAAGAGGATCTGCTCACTCTATTCGGACACTTGGTCGAGAAGATCCGCCGGGCTTTGTCAACGAAGCATCTCAAGCACGGCAACCTCGGTTTGCAGGTAGCCGACCAGGTTGTCCGCGGGAGGATTCAATGGGACGAGGACGAGGATGGTCGGGTGCCGCTCCTTGTCATCGATGGCCGGGAAATCACGTGGGACAATTTCGGCCGCCTGCTGATGACCTTTGAAGGGTGGCAATTCAAGCTGGAGATTCTCGACAAAAGCGAAGAATCATAGCTTTGGAGCCGGTGCTTTCAACAAGTTACGTTCAGTCCTGTTAACCACAGGGTGGCGGGTTGTCAAGCGGCGAATTGAGCCAATTCTGTCCGCACGAATACCGGGACTGGCTGACCGGTAGTTGCGACCCCTTCACCTTACCCAGATCTTGGCCGCGATCGCCCGGTCGATTTTCACCGCCCGCCCCCCGGCCTCCAGTTCCAAAGATTCTCCCGCCGACAGGACATCGAAGCTCACGCCCGGCCGGATCCCTTCCCCGTCCAGAAATTCGAGCAGGCGACGGTCGCGCTCGAACACACTCACCACGGTGAGCCGTTCGCTGCCGTGTGCCTCTTCCAAAGGCTTGAGCCCCCGCAGGCGCCGATCGTGCGGCGAATCCATCCCCACCATGTTTCCGTGCGGACACACACCGCCGGCGCCGAGCTTTTCCGAGAGTTTGCGCTCGAAATCGGCGGACACGGCATGCTCCATTTGCTCGGCCTCATCGTGCACCTTGTACCATTCCAGGCCGAAAATCTCGGTGAGCATCCGTTCGATCAGATGGTGCCGGTTGAGCAGCCGCACGGCAATTTCGCGCCCCGCGCCGGTCAGCGTCACCGTGCCATCCGCTCCCACGCGAATCAACCCGTCGCGCTTCAAGCGCTTCACGGCCATGGTCACCGCGGGCGCTGAAACATGCAGCCAGCGGGTGAGGGTCACGGCCTTGACCGTTTCACCCTCCGATTCCGCCTCGGCGATCGCCTTGAGGTAATTCTCTTTCGAGATAGTAATCCGCACGCTGAACTTCAATTTTAACTGTTACTACGTGGCTGTTGTGCCACCGTCGATCGCCAGAGTTTGCCCGGTGATATACGCCGCCGCGTCCGACACCAGAAATACGGCTGCGCCCTTCAATTCACCGGCGCGTCCGATGCGCCCCAGCGGAATCTCGCGCTCGATACCCGACTGCATTCGCTCCAGCACCTTTTCCGTCATCCGCGATGGAAAGAAGCCCGGCGCAATGGCGTTCACGCGAATTCCATACTGTCCCCATTTGGCGGCGAGTTCGCGCGTCAGCGCGATCAGCGCGCCTTTCGACGCCACGTAGCCGGCGGCCGGCAGTCCGGCGGGCATGGCCCGGAGTCCGGCGATCGACGCCACATTCAGAATGGACCCGCGCCCGCGTTCCATCATATGCCGCGCCACACTCTGCGAGAACAGGAAAGCTCCGGTGACGTTCACGTCCATCACGGCCTGCCATTTCTCCAGAGGCATTTCCTCGGCCGGAGCGCCCCACGAGATGCCCGCATTATTGACCAACACGTCGATCTGGCCAAACTCCGCGAGCGTCCTCTCCACCGCAGCTCTCACCGCCGCGGCATCGGCCACATCGCAGACCGCGTACTCGCAGCGCAATCCTTGCGCGCGCAGGCGTTCCACCGTCTCGATGAGGCCGGGTTCGCGCCGCGCCAGCAGCATGAGCGACGCTCCTGCCTCGCCCAAGCCGAGCGCGATCTCCTCGCCCAGGCCGCGCGATCCGCCGGTGATCAGGGCCACCCGGCCCGTTAAATCGAAGAGTTGTGTGAGTCGCATCCAGCTTTGATTGTAAGGAATACGCAGTAGGTTGCACTCGCCCCCGCCGTCTTAAACTGACGATAGAACATCAGGAGGATGTCATGCGAAAATTCGCCTTTCTCTCGGCCATCGTCGTCTTGACCGCCCTCGCGGCCGACCGGCCCGACCTCAGCGGCAAATGGGTGCTCGACGCCGCCCACAGCGATGCAAGCCGCGTAAAAACTGAGACGCTTTCCATCGATCAGAAGACTGACGCCGTGCAGATCTCCGAAGACACTACCGAATCCAACGGCAAAGAAGTGAAGGTAGACATAGCCTGCAACACCGATGGGCAGGGCTGCAAAGTGAAGGAGAACGGCCTGGCCACTCAAGTCTCCTTCTGGTACAACGGCCCGATTCTGGTCATGATGGAGCAGCGCCACGGCAACGATTTCGTGACCCAGAAAAAGATGAAGCCGTCCGAGGACGGCAAGAGCCTCAGCATGGAAGTGGTGTACATCGCGCCTCCGGGACACAAGCCGGAGACCTACAAGTTCGTCAAGCAGTAGCCGTTACTTGCGCGCCACCAGCACCCGCGAGGGATAGAACGTCTGGCGGACCATGCGATCCTGCAGGATCTCGAAGCGCGACGACTCGATCAGGTCCGGCACGCGACTCTCCACCTGACGGCCCCAGAACGCGGGAGCTACCCTCCCCAAAACTTTGTAGACAGCATTGAAGATTGGAGTGTTCTGTCCAATCAGCACGAGCGTCAGATTGCCGCGGTCGCGCAGGATGCGGCGGAATTCCCGCAGGGTGCAAACGATGTCCTCGCCGGAAAGCAGTTCCAGCAAATAACAGCAGAAGATCGCATCGAAACTTTCATCGCGAAACGGCATATGGCGCGCGTCTACCGCCTGGCAATGAGCGATGGCCTGAGGAAACTTCTGGCGAGCGGACCGCTGTGTGCGCGCGGCCATATTCGGGGAAAGGTCCACGCCCACGGTTGACCCTTTGGAATTGGCCCGGACCAGGCGACGGAACATTTCGCCGCTGCCCGTGGCCACCTCGAGCACCTGCATCCCATCCCGAATGCCTGAGGCGCCCAGCGCGCACCGGTGAGCGCGCGAATGGAACAGCATGGTGGACATCGGATAAACCGCCGCCAGCCGATCGTAAACACGGCGTGTGCGATCCGCCAGTGTCGAGGGCAACCCGTTAATGGGCCACGCGCTTACGGACTCTTCCAGTCTGGTCAAAAGTATCTCCTTCTATCCTCTGATCGTTGCCTTGCTTACGATACCGCCGCCAGAGTGCTTTGCAATTCGGGCACCTCAATCTGGATGATGGTGCCCTTGCCCTCGTGGCTGTCGATCCACATACGATAATCGTTGCCGAACAGCACTTTGAGACGTTCATTCACATTACTGACGCCGATTCCGCGGTCCAGCAGGGTGGCTAGTTTTTCCTCGGGAATCCCTACTCCATCGTCCTGCACAATGAGGTGCAAGTGCGTACCCTTTCGCCGGCATTGAATGCGGATCGTGCCGCCTTCCACTTTATTACTCAGGCCGTGCTTAATGGAATTCTCCACCAGCGGTTGCAGCATCATGCTGGGTACCAACATATCCAGCGTATCGTCGGCAATGTCCTTTTCGAAGCGCAGTTTAGCGCCGAATCGCACTACTTCGATAGCCAGATAGTCTTCAATGAAGCTCATCTCGTCGCGCATCGCACTAAAATTTTCGTGCTTGCGCAGCAGCCGGCGCAGCACCTTCGAGAGTTTGACGACCATCACCCTGGCCTGGTTGGGATCGGTGCGAATGAGCGAAGATACCGAATTTAACGTATTGAACAGAAAGTGCGGATTGATCTGACTGGTCAGCGCGGCCAGACGTGCTTCCACCAGCAGCCGACTCTGCTCTTCCAGCTTCTTCTCATTGCGCGTATTGTTCCAGATCTTCAGCGGAATAATGACGGCGAATAATGTCGTGGCAAAGAGAGCGACAATCGATAGCGCCGTCGGCTCGAATCCCCAATTGTCGGCGAGAAAGAAGATCTCTTTGCGCACGTGTTTAAAATGGCTCAGTTGATAACGCAGGAACTCGGCGAACAGAATTCCGGCCCCGAACAGGAGATGAAATGCGGTGCGCCGGTGGTTCCGGCTCTCCCGGAAGAAACGTACGATATTGAGGTCTGGAAAGGGCGAAAACCGCCAGATATCTTCCGGGTCGCTGGCCAGGTCGCGCAGCAGGCCGCCCAATACGCCAATGCTCGCGAGGAGCGGCATGGTGAGGTGCTCGCCCCCAATGAACATCGCCGGCAGAGAGATCAGAATGCCCGACACCAACCCCGTCACATACCCGCCCAGGATGCCGGCGAGCAGGCTGCCTTCCAAACCCAGGTCGGCCGCATAATAGTGCGGACTGGCCACGCGGACAGCCACGCTGACGGCGAAGACGGAGGACACCACAAACGCCAGCGCCAGCCGTTGATTGAGTGTGCGGCTCTCCCGCATCAGCATGGATTTAAAGTGATTCGACCGCGCCAAAATGCTGGCGATCGAAGCCACTACGCCGAGTTTGACCAGCAGCGAAAAGTAGCTTTCGAGCATTTAGTGCCGGAAGCCATTATAATAAAAGGAGTAAGGTTCCCAATAGTTTTACATGAACAATTCCTCTGCGCTACAGCTGCGAAAAGTGGCTGAGGCGGATTTTCCAACGCAATTCGGACTGTTCCGCATCTACGGATTCGACGCCAATGTCTCCAATGGCAACGGCGGCCGGGTGGAGGAAGCTGTCGTTTTGAAGATGGGCGACCTGACCGGTGAGCAGGCGCCACTGGTGCGGATTCACTCGCAATGCCTCACCGGCGATGTGTTTCACAGCCTGCGCTGCGATTGTCGCGCGCAACTGGAAATCGCCCTGAAGAGCATCGCCGAAGAGGGACGCGGTCTGCTGATTTACGAGCATCAGGAAGGCCGCGGCATCGGCCTCCTCAATAAGCTGCGGGCTTACGAGCTACAGGATCAGGGGGCCGACACGGTGGAAGCTAATGAGCGCCTCGGCTTCGATTCGGATCTCCGCAGCTACGCGCTGCCTGGCGCGATCCTGCAGTATTTCGGATTGAAAGCGGTCCGGCTGTTATCCAACAATCCGGAAAAAGTCGATGCGGTGGAGAAGGCCGGAGTTCAGGTAAGTGAGCGGGTGCCTTGTCTGGCCGACATCGTAGACACCCGCGAAGCGTATCTGCGCACCAAGCGCGAACGCATGGGACATTTGCTGTAGAACTGCAGCTACCCCGGTGCGCTACCCCAGGAAGCCCATATTCTGATTGGGGAAGTGGCTGATATTCGGGAAGACCGTTCCGATGCTGCCTGGGTCGACTCCGAACCACTGGGCCATGGTCCAGGCGTATTGATCCACGGAAGTGGTGGGAATCAGCGTGCCTCTCGTATTGGCGTCGTTGGCGCCGCCCAAAGCCAGCAGTGGGAACTGGCCGTAGAACTTGCCGCCTTTCAGCAGTCCGCCGCTATTCTGTCCGGTTCCAATCACAAAATGATGGCTGCCCCAGGCGTGGTCCGTTCCCAGATTCCCATTCGGCGTGAGAGTGCGGCCGAATTCAGAGGCCGTAAACGTGGTCACTAACTGGTCTACCGCCAGATCTTTGGTGGATTGGTAGAACGCGGCCACAGCCTGGCTGAGTTGCTGCATCAGGTTGTCCTGCACGGGCAACTGGCCGCCGTGAGTGTCGAACCCGCCCAGGCTGCAGAAAAAGATCTGCCGCGTGATGCCGAGCTGCTTACGAATGCTGATCATCCTGGCGACGGTCTGTAACTGCGCGCCCAGCAGGTTGCCGGCAGGGAAGACCGTGGGAACGTTGGCCTGCGCCAGCAACGCGTTGAGCGTGTTTGAGTAGCCCACGCCGCGGCCCAGGATTCCGTTGGCCGCCTGCACCAACTGCATGCCATTATCGAATTTCAGCAGCGTCTGCACGCCGTTAGACCGCGGAGGGCTGCCGCTGGTGCCGTTGAGCAGCGAATCTCCGCCCACCGGAACGGTCGTGGGAAACGTCTGCGAACCGGTGCAGAAGAGTTGGCATCCTGTGGTGGCCGTGACGGAAGGGAAGACGGCGGCGGAATTCGCCGTCTGCGCGTTATCGGCCATGCGTCCGCCCCATCCGGTATTGCCCAGCCCGCTCGGAATCGCAGTCTGCCACTGCGTAGATTGATCCGAGTGGGAAAACAGCGCGTTGGGCAGGTTGGCGCTACTGGCATGCAGATAATCGTTGCGGTCCACGAAGGGCTTCACCAGCATGCCGACATTGGCCACCACCGCGGCATTGCCCGCGGCGTACAGTCCCGCGATTTCCGTCAGCTTGGGATGCAAACCGTAAATGTCGTTGCCGTCATAAATGTTCGGCAGACTCAGCGGATTGAGCGCCAGGCCGGCGCGCGCTTTGGCATAGAGCGTATTGTCCTGTTGCAGCGTGTTGATCGGAATCACCATGTTGTGGCCGTCATTGCCGCCGTTGAGGAAAATGCAGACCATGGCCCGGTAGCCGGTGCCCTGGGCTTGCGCCAGTGCATTCATCTCGCCGAATTTCGACATGGCGCCCAGGGCGCCCAGCGCGGTCACGGAGCGGACCGCGTCTTTGAAAAAGTCTCGTCTGGAACGAATCAGCATATGTTTGTCCTCCTTGTTCCTCTGCTGGCTTCTAGTGCCAGACGTTGTAATATCCCGATGTCAAAATTAAAAAGATCCCCGTCTGCACGCGATGTAAGCTTCCCAGGTTATCCGTCAGAATCGCCGTAGAGATGGTCTGCTTCATCGCCGCCGGCATGGTGCCGTGCGTCAGAGTCAGATCGAGCGCGTCAGTGAGCGTGTTCGGAGAACCGGACAGCGGCACGTAAGCCGTGAGGTCCACCGTTGTAGGTCCATACGTCTGAATCGGATTCGAGTACGCGCCGAATAGGGCGGCCACCACGTTGGCGCGGTTGATCGCGTTGTTAGACGTATAAATCTGGAACTCACCCCCGGTCAGGCTGGTCCCGGGAACCAGATAGCTGGGCGCGAAGAAATTGAAGACGCTGGGCGAGTCATACAGATCCTCACCCATGTTGATCATGTCGATGTTGTAATAGTTCGCTACGCCCATCACTCCGCCGAAGGCGCGCACAATTCCGGGCAGGAACAATGCCGGCTCCTGCAGATGGCCCCCTGACGACAGGTCATTGCCCCCGGCATCGTTGGCGCGTGCTTCGGCATCGGTGAGGATCGCCGCGATCACGGCTTTCATATCGCCGCGCACGCCAGACCCGTTATCCGTGAAGACGTCCGCAACGCGCTTCACGTAAGCCGGACTCGGATTGCTCATCACCAGGTGCTGAATCAACTGCATGCTGATAAACGGCGGCGTATTGGGATGGTTGAACATGTTGTCCAGGGCGTTGTTCAAATCCTGGAGAGGCGTGATATTGGCCGGCGACACGTAGCCGTTGAGCAGCGTTTTGGCGCCCATGTCGTGCATCTGCGAAATGGCGACCATCGGCGCACTAGGGTTGATGAAAGCTCCCCACGAAGGGTTGCCCGACACCGGCGCATAGGTCCAACCGGTGAACACGCGGGCGAATTCGGTGACCGTGAACTGGTTGTACGACGGGATAAAGAGTCCGTCCACATCCTTCTGCGGCGTGCCGTCGGGGTTCAGCAGAATATCGCCGATGCAGAATAACTGCATCGACTCGCGCGCATAATTTTCGTTGGCTACCGTGCCAGCCCCGGGGTTGGCCTTCGCATTATTGGCCATATCGAGATACTGGCCCATCGCCGGACTGAGCGTGACATCGCCCAGAATCTGCCGGTAATTGGTGAACGCATCGGCCGCCAGCATCTGCTGATACGGAATCATCGTGCTATTCCAGATCACCTTGTTGATCGACGTCACCAGCATATTGGCCAAGGCCAGTGACACGCGCTGACGAAGCTGATCGGGATTGTTCGTCGCGTTCGACAGGAAGCGGACCGACATACCTCCCTGACTCCCCAAGCCATTAAAGTTAGAGACTATGCCCATGTTGAACTGTTCGGTGAGCCACGCCGGAATTCCAATGCTTTGCAAGTGCGCTGCATCGGCGGGAGTGGGTCCGAAGGCGGCCTGTTCCAGGAACCGTCGCGCCGCCGACGCGGTGAGCAAGGGATTCGGTACGCCCACCTGAACGGAGAACGGCTGAGACACAATGGCGCCGTTCGCCACCGTAATATTCTGCATTCCGCCGCCGCTTGCGAAGCCAGTGACGTTGAGAGTCGTGCCATTCACGAAGCTGGTAACCATCGCCGATCCATTCAGGCTGGCCGCGGATTGCGCGATGAAGCCGCTTCCCGTGATCGTCGCGCTGAAGACGCCCAAAGGCAGCGACGGTGCACTTAGTGACTGAATCACCGGCGGAATATTACTGATCAGAGTCACCGTGGCGGTGCCTTGTCCGCCGGGTCCGCTGGCCGTGATCGTGGCCGTTGGCGACGCCGGCATCACCGCGGGCGCCGTATACAGACCCGCGTTGGTGATGCTGCCTGCCGTTGCTGCCCAGGCCGTGGCCCCGCCCGCCGTGAACTGCTGCGTGGCGCCGAGCACGACGGCCACAGTCGCAGGCACTACGGTGAGAGGCTGACTGCTCCCCCCGCCGCCGCCGCTTCCACCGCCGCCCGAAGAAGTGCCGCTTACCGGAATCGTGAGCACGTTACTCGGTGTCGCGCTGGGGTTCATCACCCAGATCGTTGTGCTGGTGGCCGAGCCCTGATAACCGCTGCCCGTAATCGTGTTCGCGTCGACGAACGTACTCACCAGTTGCACGCCCGCGTTGAAGATGCGCGCCCCGGCGATAAACCCGGAGCCTTTCACCGTCATGTTGTAACTGCCCACCGGCAGGGGATTCGGAGTAGCGCTGGTGATGGTTGGACCGGCATTCAGAAGCAGGACATAAGTGGCGCCCAGCGTCTTCGTGTCGGAACCCAGCGCGGTGATCTGCACGGGATTTTGACCCGGCATACTGGCAGGAGCGTGGTAGAGTCCCGTGCCATCGATCGTGCCGGCCGTGGTATTACCCCCGGCCACTCCGCCCGCATACCAGGTGACACTGTTGTTCATCAATCCGGTAACGGTGGCCGTAAACTGTTTGGTGGCGCCTAATCCGACTTGCGGATTGGTCGGCGAGATGACAATACTCTGCGCCTGTAGAAGGCCGGTCGCCACAAAAGCGGCAGCGGCCAGACGCACTACGGGTTTCCCCCGAAATCTCAGCATCTGTAAATTACCCTCACTAGTAAGTGCGGGTTACTTCGTACCTTTTTGCAGTTAACTTTCCGGATAGGTACTAGTGGTTTGAAAAAGCAATTTCTTTCAGGCTCGACTGGATAGCCTTCAGCTCTTCGCCGCTGTCTTTACCGGGAGCAAGCTTCTGGCATTCTTCCATCCCCGCAGTGTAGGCCGCGCGGGCATGCTGCGAGTCATTCAGCGTGCGGTAAATGTCCCCGAGCCAGCGGCGCGTGCGGACCTTGTAAATCCTCATGCGGGGAGTAGTCATGCCTCCGCTGACCAATCGATCCGCTAGTCCGACCGCGAACTCACTCGGCGCCAGCGCCCCTGCCCGATCTCCTACCGCCGCTAATGCCATCGCCAGCCCGTGAGCAGACGCCAGTACCTGGACCTGCGGAATGGGATTGTTGGGGTCGTGCGCGGCGAGCGGTTGCGCGATCGCGAACGATTTGCGATACGCGGCGATCGCTTCACTATGACGACCCATATCCATCAGACGCTTGCCGATGCTCTCGTAGATGCTCGCCAGGTCGTTGCTATTCTGCTTATCCGCCGAATCGTGAGCGGCCAGGCCTTCCACGATCGCGGCCGCGTGCCGCAGCGATTGCAGCGATGCCGCATATCCAGCCGGAGAAGTCGCGATCAGCCCCTGGCGCAGCAGCGCATTCGCCAGGTCGTGCTGCGCCAGCCGATCCTGCGGACTATTGGCAGCAAGAGCTTCCGCGATCTCGACGGCCTTCCCGAGATACACCAAAGCCTCGGCAGGCCTGCCCAGATTCTCGCTCCACGGGCCGCGCAGCGTGCTGGCGATATGTGCGTCGGCCAGCATCAGTTCGCGTCGCGCCATCCGGTCATTGGGCCGCAGACCCACCAGTCGCGCGCGCAGCGCCGCCGATTGCTTGTACTCCTCTAGCGCCTGTTCCATCTGCCCGGTCTGATAATAAACGCGCCCCAGCATGCTGTGGATATCGGAGATGCGCTCGCTCAGCAGCGGATCCTCGGGATGCGCCGCCGCCAGGGGTTGGCAAATGGCGAGCGCCGCCTGCGCCTGCACCAGCGCCTCGTCCGGCTTCGACGTGGCCAGCCGGTAAGCCACCTCCAGGTGCGCGCTGCCCAGCAGATTCTGCGATTCGAGCGACTTCGGGTCGAGCTTCACGCGTTTTTCCGCGGCGGCCAGCGCGGCCCTTTCGTGTTCCAGCCCAGCGGCCGTCTGTCCCATCTGGGTGTAAATGGAGCCGAGGCGCTCTTCGATGTCAACCACGCTGCCGAGCAGAGCCACCTGACCCGGATGGAGCGCCAACCCCTGTTGCGCCACCGACAGAGCCTTCCGGTAACTGGCCTCCGCACCCTTGGTGTCGCCGAGATTGGGATGGTCCGGCAAGCCCTGCACATCGCCCATGCGCATGTACGCTGACGCGAGCACGTCGAGAATTCCGGAATCGCCGCCGCTGCTGCGCGACAGGCTGTCCAGGTAAACCAGCGTGGCCTCCACCATTTTCTTGCGGGCGTCCGTCGCGCCCTGCAATCGCTCCAACTCCACGTGGATGTCGATGAGCGTGGTGTTGGCCAGCGCGGCGATCTGCGAAAGCCGCTGCTCGGCCAGCCTCTGTTGAATGTGCGCGCGCCGTGCCTCCCACGACGCCGCGGCGGCCCCGCCGATGAGTCCCGCGGCGGCCAGCGCAGCCGCGATCACACCCAGCCGGTGGCGCCGCCAGAACTTCCCCATGCGATACGCCAGCTTGTCGTCTTGCGCCATCACGGGCAGGCCCGCGGCATAGCGGCGCAGATCTTCGCTGAGCTGCTCCACCGATTGGTACCGCCGCTGCGGCTCCTTGCGGACAGCCATCAGCACGATCGTATCCAGGTCGCCGGTGAGCTCCTGACGCACGCCGTCGGCGGCAACTTCGCTGGGTTTGCGGACCTCGCGTTCACATACCGACCGCTCGATTTCGAGCGGCGTGTAAGTGGTGATGCCATGCGGCTTGGCGCCCGTGAGTAACTCAAAGAGCACGGCGCCCAGCGAATATACGTCGGTGGACGTGTTGACGGCCTCGCCGCGAACCTGCTCGGGACTGGCGTAATCCGGCGTGAGTGCGAGCATCGCCCCCGTGTCGCCGACAATCGTTTGGGTCACCGCGCCGGGCGTCAGAATCTTCGCGATGCCGAAATCGAGCAGCTTCGGCGTGCCGTCCGCGGTTACCAGAATGTTGCTGGGCTTCAAATCGCGATGGATCACCAGGTTGCGGTGGGCGTATGCCACCGCCTCGCAGACCTTGCGGAAAAGCTCGCAGCGGTCTTCCACCGAGAGCTTGGATTCATCGCAATACCGGTCGATCGGCAGCCCCTGAATGTGCTCCATCACGAAATAGGGCAGACCGCTCTCGGTAGTACCCGCGTCCAGCAGTTTGGCGATGTACGGATGGTCGAGCGTCGACAGAATCTGGCGCTCGTACCGGAAGCGTTCCACCAGGGACGCGCTATCCGCGCCACCCTTCATCAGCTTGATGGCGACCTGCTTTTGAATCTGATCGTCCGCGCGGACCGCCAGATATACCGCGCCCATTCCCCCGGTGCCTAGCAGCGAAGTGGCGATATACGGTCCGAAGCGCCGCCCGATATGCGATTCCACGTGGACCAGCGAGGCTGCCGCTTTCCCAATCATCGCTCCCAGGTCGCGGCTGGCCGAGCAGTCGAATGCCAGCATCGACTCCACGTCCTCCCGCAGACCGCGATTATCGCCGCAAGCCTGATTCAGGAAGCCGGCGCGGGAAGCGTCGGGAAGGGAAGCGGCTGCCAGGAAGATTTCTTCGGCTGTCTGCGGCCTGATTTCTGGTGCTCTTTCCATGCGCGCCGAGAGCAGTATAGCATCGGTTTTTCAGCCGCGAATAGCTACATGAACTGGTAGTACCATGCAAAACCTACTTGCCCAACACCACCACGCCCCACGGCCGGTTGCCCGCCTTGATCTTCTTGATCACCGCATGCGTGGCCACGTCCACAATCGACACATCGTTGGAAGGACCATTCGCCGTGAAGAGCAGTTTCTCGTCCGGCGAAAGCGCGATGCCCCACGGACGCTGCCCCACTTCAAACGTGGCCAGAATTTTCTCCGTCGACGGCTCGAATACCACCACCTGTTTGCCGCGGCCCGTGCTAATGTACAGGCGCGAGCCGTCGCGGGTCATCGCCTGTCCCATCGGCTTCAGCCCCTCCCCCAACGGGACATCGTGCATGGCTTCCATTTTGGCGGTGTCCACCACCGTCAGCGTGCCATCGTTTTCATTCGTAACGAAAGCGCGCGAGCCATCCGGCAGGAACGACACGTTGCGCGGACGCCGGCCCACCTTAATCGTCTTCAGCGCCTTCGCTGTCGCGATATCGATCACCGTGACCGTGCCTTCCTCTTCCGACGTGGCGTAGATCTGTTTGCCGTCCGGCGTCAGGCTCACCCCTTCCGGCTCCGCGCCAGTCGGAATCGTGTGCAACAACTCGCCCTTCACCGGATCCACGAAGCTCACGCCCGACGCATCTTCGTTGGAGATAAAAAGCGTGCCGTCCTTCCCCACCGCGAACTGCTCCGGGTCGGACCCGCCCGGAATCTTGCGCGTCAGTTTGTTCTGCCCGATATCGAATACCCCGATCCCGTCCGCGCTCTTGTCGGGCGGCGGCAGCGTGCTCTCATCCACGCCCGGAGGCGCCAGCGGCGAGCCGCTCAAAGCGATATACAGCAGCTTGCCATCGGGACTCGGATGAATGCCGCGAGCCCGTTTGCCGATCGGCACCGTCGCCAGCGCCTCCATTTTCACCGGGTCGATGATGGTCAGGTCGCCCGACGATTCGTTGCTGATGTAGACGTGATACGAAGGGCCGGATGGACCGCAGCCGGCCAGCAGCGCGATCGGGATCAGCAGCGCGAACTTCGAGACGGGCAGCGCGAACTTCGAGATGAGGGTCATTGATACGTGAAGTTTACAGCGGCGGTCCCGGACGGGGCAAGGTGGACTGTCTGTTTTTGTTCCCCCAACTTCTCCTGCCAGACGGCCAGCGTGTAATCGCCGGGCGGAACATTCTTCAGTTCAAAACTCCCGTCCGGCCCCGTTACCGCGAAGTAGGGATGATCCACCACCCCGATGTACGCGCGCATCCACGAGTGGACGTTGCACTTCACCGGAATCATCACGTCCGCGCGCGGAAACTTGTGCTGCAAATCGGGAGAGCCCGGCGACTGCTGCTGGTTCCAATCGTAATTGTTCGTTGGCTTCGGGTGCACGTTGTGCGACACCGTGTCGCTGTTCTTCACGTCCAGCATTTGCCCGGCGCGCATGCCCAGCACGCGCGGCTCAAACAGACAGCCGTGCTGATTGAGGAGCACGGATCCCTCAGGCAGTTCGAACTTGCGGCCCTCCATGCCGGTCTGAATGTAGACGAACGCGTTGGCCAGCCCGCCGCCTTTCCCGATCGCAATCGAATCGTCGTACACCGGATGTCCGGCATGAGCAGCCTGGCACGTCGCGTCGGAATCCATGACGATGAGCTTCCGCTCTGGCCTGGTCCCGCGGAACTCCACCTTGCCGCTGACCGTCCCGGCCGTTGCCGCGTCGACATGGAAGTATTCCACCGCTTTGGGCGCTTCCGCGGCTTTCTTCTCGGGAGTCTGTTTGCTGCCGCACGCGGCGGCGAACACAATGGCTGCGAAGAGGATGAATTTCACTATTAACAGCTTCTCAAATTCGATTCCAGAGTTGAATGGCCTTGTTTCGGTAGCGTACAATCGTGCATCCAAGGAGACCGCGATATGTCTTTACGAATCAATGACACTGCGCCTGATTTTACGGCTGAAACCACGCAGGGGACCATCCATTTTCACGAATGGATCGGCGACGGTTGGGCCGTCCTTTTTTCGCACCCTAAAGATTTCACTCCGGTATGCACCACCGAGTTGGGCTACATGGCCGGCTTAGAGCCTGAGTTCGCCAAGAGGAACACCAAGATCATCGGTCTGAGTGTCGATCCGGTCGCCAATCACGGAAAGTGGGCCGCGGACATCGAGGAGACGCAAGGCCACAAAGTGAATTACCCCATGATTGGCGACCCCGAATTGAAGATTGCCAAACTTTACGGCATGCTCGCGGCCGATGCCGGCGATACCTCCGAAGGCCGCACCGCCGCCACCAACGCCACCGTCCGTACCGTGTTCATGATCGGTCCCGACAAGAAGATCAAGCTGATGCTGATCTATCCCATGAGCACCGGCCGCAATTTCGATGAAGTGCTCCGCGTCCTCGATTCCATGCAACTCACCGCCAGGCTCAAAGTGGCCACGCCGGTGAATTGGAAGAATGGCGACGACATCATCATCCCGCCGGCGGTCTCCGACGAAGAAGCCAAAGCGATGTTCCCCGATGGCTGGAAGACCCTGAAGCCCTACCTCCGCGTCGCCCCACAGCCCAAATAGCCGCTACTGTAATACGTTGCTCGCGGCCGCCTGTCGAATCAGCCGGTCGGCATCATCGCGGAGGAGGAAGCGCTCAGCCACTGCCTTCTCCGCGGCATTTTTCACCGCATCCACGTAAGCCTGGTGGCTCCCGTAGCGTTCTTCCAGCGACAGCCGCGGATCGCCGGCGGCCTGTCGTTCCGCCTTGGTTTTGGCAAACGGAATATAGCCGCCGCTCAACGCGCAGATACGGCCTTTGTCGAAGCCTCCCGCCGTCACGTTCCATCCCAGATAGCTGCCCAGCGGTGCCTGCCGCAGTACCGAGGGAACGCCGCCGATATCCGACCCGTCTGCGTCCACCTTCGGAACCAGGGTAGGCAGAACCTGCCGGATCGCCGGCGGTTGCTTGGAGATGACGCCGCTCACATCGTTGTAGCGGAAGTCCGGGCCGAAATCGTAGTCGAACACCGGATTCACCAGACCGTCTGGTGAAGGCGCGCCTGGAATATGGGGGAATCCGATGGCGGCCTTGGTAGCGGCTGCCAGTTGGCCCTCCTGCAGACGCGGATAGCGGCTGGCCGGCGGCTCCACACCCTTGGTCACCCAATTCACCAGAGCCACGATGAGCGCCCGCATGGTGTCGCTCTCGGGGTTGGGATTGGCGGGCAACACGCAGCCACGCGGTGGGGCTGGAGTTGCCGTGGTAAAGCCGCCCCCACCGCCCCCATGAGACGTGCCCGGGAAGAAATAGCGGCGGACATTCGCCGGCAGCGGGATGTCCCGCTTCGCATCGGTGCCCACCAGGTTGGGAGATTCGCGCAGATACCAGAACTCCAGCGCGCCGAAAGTCTCGACAATTTTGGGACACGTACCCGTGGCGCGGCACCGGTCGAGCAGTCCCGCCGTGGGCCGCTGGCGCGCCGTGTCCGGATAGTCGCTCCACCAGAGGACCCCTTCGCTGCCCGGTTCATTCACTCCGGCAGCGCCGCCGCCCACCGCAAAGCGGAAATTCAACGCCAACTGCCGGGCCGCAATGTGCGGATTCACACCGTCCCAAACGATGCGGCCGGCTTCATCCTGGTTGAAGCCCAGGTGTAGATAGCTGCGAATGAAGTTGCCGGATTGCGAACTGCCGCGGCTCAGCGCCCATTTCACCCGCCCGGCTACCGGATTGGCAGTGCCGGTATCGTCCTTTTCCGCGTACCGCAGGAAGGAATTCAGATCGCGCGTGGCGGCGTAGCCGATGCCCAACACCAGCGGATCCTTCGCGGTGTAGACCACGACGTATTCCGACGCCGTGTCAAAGCCCCCCTTCACGCAAAGCCGGGCCGGGTCCGGCGTGCCGGGAAAAGGTTTGGAGGTGCAGTCGGCGAATGCCCAGTCCGCACTCGCCATGCGCACCGGAACCGCGCCGCTAGAGGCTCTGCGCGTCAGACTGGCCTTGCTGGTATCGAGCGTCACGGGACGCTGATACGCCAGGCCCACGTACGCCGTGGTCCGCAGATCCATGGTGCTGGTATTCGCTGGGATATCGATGAGCCGCTCGATGACGGGCCCGGTCAGCGGCGATCCATCGGCCCGCGACGCCACCGGCACGGTGATGGTCTGCTTGTTCGCTGCGGCCATCACATCGCCCTGCCACCCGCTCACCAGGCTGATGTGGCCTTCCGCGGATCCGTTGGGCTCGCCGTTCCCGCGATTCGGCACCGTGTAGAACAAAACGCCGCTAGCCTTAGACCCATCGATCGGCCTCGAAAGCGCAAATGTGGCCGAATACTCCACCATGCCGCGGCTGTTTCGCGGCGCCAACTGCAGGTCCTGAATGATCGCGTTGTGCGGATCCTTAGGGTCGAGTTCGCCGTAGAAACGCCCGCTCAAAGTCTCGAACTGTCCCGCCGCCCCGAACGATCGGCCGCCGTAAGCCGGCGATTCCCGATGCTCGATCACGATCCGATGGACGCGGGCCTCGGCGCCTGCCGAACACAGCAGCGCCAATACCGCCAAACTGAAATGGGGTTTGATCATCTTTTTTGAACATTACTACATTCGCGGTGTGCGCGGCTTGGGTTCGTTTGGCTGCACCGGGCTTGGGTTCGAGGCCAGCCTCGTAAAGCCTTTGCTTTGAAATATTAATCTGGTTGTGAACGGGCTGGAGGAGGACCCAGTTTCCAGACAAGAGGATGCGCGTTGAAGGGCAGGAGAAGCTCGGACTCAGGCTGGCAACGGGTTCATTCTGCCACGGTCGACCGCGGGGGGAGTTAACGCATTTCGTGCGGCATTAGCGCATCATATTCTCCGGACTGCCTCTACAGGTCCACACAGAGTTGTGGTGATATCCGATGACTTAATTGAATAATACGGGTTAGTTACTGCGTATTCCTCTCATTTAGAAATCCTATCTGGGTAGGGTCTGCTAATACTTTCAACGGTCACGCAACAACTATCGATTAAAATAACAACGAATCCATCTATAACTATTTGTCAAAAATGGATATTGACATCTGAAATAGACACGTCTAAGATTGAGCTTGCTCTTCCGAAGCGCTGTGAGTTGATGGGCCACACTAGGCGGCCACGTGCCGATCCACGGCATTCCGATGTCACTCGGTCAATGCGCGAAGAAAATACCAGCCGTACGATAGAGCCTGCTCATTCCTGGTTGAGCCAGTACATTGTCCATTGCGGCCATTGCGGAGATACAAGGAGGTCGAACTGCACATGCGCTCTGATGTAAGATGCCTTCTGAACAGAGACAGATCCGTCGTCATCCGGGGAGCGATTGCCTTAGCCGCACTCCTTGCGTCAACAGCAGCAGCTCAATAGGGTGATTCTCCGACCCAAATTCTTAGTCAATCCGACGGCCCGCAGTCCGCTTTTCTCAAACAACATCCGAATTCCGTGCTGGTGAGCAGCGATCAGTGCCGCCTCGTCTGCCGAAATGTCAGTGCCAACTTCACCGCAATTGTCGGGTCCGTGACCCATCGCGATTTCACGACCGGAAACTGGGTGCAAAATGCTCCGGCTCTATCGCGTGACCAACAATGGCTGGCGGTTGGATGGCACGGAGAATTCGCTGATCATTCGGAAAATCAATGCAAACTAGAATACTCTTACAAATGAGTTTCGTAGGCATGTTGGCAACTACTGGGTATACGCAGCAGCCCACGCACGTCCAATCACTCCCGGACCGCGTGAGCCACATGGGCGATTCGGACATAGAGGCCTATGTGAATACACGCCTTGATCGAGGGCTGGGAGTGGAAGAGCACGACCGCATGGGTCTTCTCATTATGACGCGTGGCTCCCTGGTGCTGCCCATTATCGAAAAAAGAATTGAGCAGATCCTGAAGTCCTCAAACCCAAGGGACTGCTTCATCGACAAGAACGTGAATCCGGACTCGTTCATCGCACTCGCTGCGTCTTCTATCTCGTGGGCCGGCGATCTATCCGCGATGCGAGAGCTCAGCAAACTTGTAGTTATTGACGAAAAGCGCTTCGGCACGCTAGTCGGTCCAACACTGTATACTGCGGCCAATAAGGGAAATCCTTTTGTTGTGGCCTACGGCGGACTTAGTATCGGTAACCCCGGACTCGATAGGAGAATCCTGGAATGGATCA
>DASZMZ010000212.1:0-3912 GCA_035551455.1 Candidatus Sulfopaludibacter sp. | reverse complement strand
TCCTGGGTATAGCCGCCGTTGACGCCGAGCGTGTGGAGTTCCATGACTTCGCGGCCGTAATTCTCATTGAGGCCGTGGGCCTGGCGCGCGAGGAAGGAGGGATTGCCGCCGGGTCCGGGAGCGAAGGGGCCGACCTGTAGAAAGTCGCCGGACATGGATTCCCAGTTGTCGAGGTAGTGGAGCATGGCGGGGTGGCGGGCGGTGGCCAGGAGCAGGTCCTTGAAGTGTCCCAGGACGTGCGGGCGGATGGCGTCCCGCTCATAGGCGGCGAGCGTGGACTGCTCCTGCGGACCTTTGCCCTCGAAGACGTTGAAGTGGTTGAACCAGAAATCGGTCAGGACCTCTTCGAGCTGGCGATTGGAGTAGACGGCGCGGAAGAGCTTGGCTTCGCGGAGATCGGAAACGGGGACCTGGCGGGAATTGCGCGAGACGGCGGCGGCGCGGCGCATCTCGGGGAAATCGCCGAGGGCGGCGGGCGGAAGGGAGTAGGCCACCTGCTGGCGCTTGGCGGGGTCGAGCGAAGCGAAGAGTTCGAGGCGCTGGGCGCGCGTGCCGCGGACGGCGATCTGGATCTGGGGAGGCTCGAGCAGTTCGCTGAGGGGCGGACGCATTTTGCGCATCTCTTTATTGCGATCTTCCTGCTGTTTCTCACGCGCCATTTTGGCTTCTTCCTGGAGTTCCGGAAGGCCTTCCAGGACACTGGCCTGGACGATGGCGAGCACCTGTTCGCGCTTCTCCGGCGGCAGGGCGAGGAGGGAGGCGCGGCGCTCTTCGGCGGTGCCGTTGAGGGTCTTGCGCATCTGCTCCTGCGTGAGGAGGTCGGTAAGGGGTACGAAGCGGATGGCGTTGGCCGAGCGCAAGGGGTAGTAGCGCTCGATGATATCGGCGGCATCCATGTGTAAGGTCTCGAGCGGCTTCAGCTTCTCGGCGAGCACGGGATTGTCCGGAATCCGGTCGGGGTGTAACTGGAGGTCGATCCACTTATCGAGACCGATGCGGCGGACCTCTTCCACGTCACCGGGACCGGGACCGAAGGTGAGGCGATTGAGGGCGTGGACAATTTGGCGCTCGGGGCCAAGCCGGGTATCGAAGGGGCTGGACGCCCCGGCGCAGAGCAGCAGGGTTGCCGCCGTAAGTACAGGACGCAGCATCATCGTCACAATTATCTCCATGGTGCGATATTCTAGTGCGCGGTGCAAGAGTTCTTATTAGTCAGTCCGCTGCCAAACTGGCGCGGAAACGAGCAAAAGATCACCGATGAGATCGGCATCCGGCAACTGCGGCCGAAGGAACGGCAGGCGCTGCAGTACTCCGCGACTTTGCTGGAGCACCACGACGTGGATGAAGCCGCCAAGGACAGTTGGTGGCTGTGTTACGAGTTCGACAATCCTCATCCGGCGGATAACATCCGGCACCGGAGAAGGCTGGAAGCGGCCTTCAAATTGGCGATGCACGCGCAGTACGCGGTGCAGATTCTGGCGCCGGCCGGGGCTCCCAATGTGTACCTGCTGTATCGCAGGACGGGCGAGGGTCTCGAACTGGAGACCACGCAGAAGCGGCTGGCCTTCATCCCTTCGGTGTGGGGACGCGTGGCAGCGGTTCCGGCTGAGTTCGGGGAGCAGGTTCCGGCGCTGCTCGATGGGATGCGCGAAGTGTTTCAGAAGCCCATTCTGCGGCTGCAGATTCCGGTCTGGCTGCTGGAGCAGGGCCTGGCCGCGCCGGACCGGCACATACGGATCCTGTTATGGGCGACAGGGCTGGACGGCCTGACGCGCAGCGGCGGCATCGCGCGCTTCAGCGAGCGGCTTTGCGAATTGCTGGGCCCGGCGGCCCACATTTTTCCGCCGGCGGAAGGCTACCGGCGGCCGGTTCATACGGTGGGCGACGTCACCGAGGACCTGTACCAATTGCGGACCGAAATGGCGCACGGTCTGCCATTTCACGAGAAGTTCCGCAAGACGCGGGGCCTGCTGGCCGAAGGCGGCGAACCGGTGTGCGACGAGTTTGCCGGCTGGCGGTACGACCAGGTGCTGGAGGAGTGCGCGGTGTTCCTCTTGTGCAATGCGCTACGCGAGACGGTGCTGCGCGGTTAAGATAGAGACATGGCCCAAGGCATGTTCGATGTGGTATGCCCCTGTTGCAAAGCGGTGCTGAAGGTGGATCCGGAGACGACCGCGGTGATTGCGCATACGGTACCGGAGAGGCCGCCTCTCATCGAAGATCTGGCGGCCGAAGTGGCCAAGCTGAAGGGCGCGGGCGCGCGCCGCGAGGAACTCTTCCAGAAGCAGTTTGAGGCCGAGAAGAGCCACGGCAAAGTGCTGGAGAAGAAGTTCGACGAATTGTTCAAGAGAGCGAAAGAGAATCCCGACCTTACACCGCCGAAAAGGGATATTGATTTGTAAGCTCGGCTTGAAGCCCGGCCTGAAACTTGGGATGAGCGATACGGATGAGGGCCTCGGCGCGCTGGCGCAAGGTCTTTCCGTGTAAGTAAGCGACGCCCTGCTCGGTGATGACGTAGTGGACATCGCCGCGCGAAGTAACGACTCCGGCTCCCGGCTGGAGTATGGGAACAATGCGGGAGACGGTGCCGCCTTTGGCCGTCGAGGGCAGGGCGATGATGGGCAGGCCGCCCTTTGAGCGGGCCGCGCCGCGCAGGAAATCGATCTGTCCCCCGATGCCGCTGTAGGGCGCGCGGCCCATGGAATCCGAACATACCTGACCGGTGAGATCGACCTCAATGGCCGAGTTGATGGCCACCATGCGTTCGTTCTGCGCGATGCGGAAGGGATCGTTGGCGTAGGCAGTGGGGTGGAGTTCGAAGAGCGGGTTATCGTGCATGAAATCGAAGAGGCGCTTGCTGCCGAGGGCGAAGCCGGCGACGAGTCGGCGGTTGGTGGCCATGACGCCGGATTCGATGAGCTCGAGCACGCCTTCGGGGATCATCTCGCTGTGGAAACCCAGATTGCGATGGTTGCCGAGGAACTGGAGGGTGGCTTCGGGGATGCCGCCGATGCCGGTCTGGAGCGTGGCGCCATCGGGGATCAGGTTGGCGATGCGGCGGCCGATGGCGCGGTGATCATCGGTGACCTGCGGCATGGGGTAATCGACCAGGGGATGATCGGTCTCGACGAAGGCGTGGACTTTGCTGACGTGGAGGAAGGTATCGCCGTGGGTGCGCGGGACGCGGGGGTTGATCTCCACGATGACGCGGCGGGCGCAGAGGGCGGCGGTGCGGGAGACATCGACACTGGGGCCGAGCGACATGTAGCCGTAGGCATCGGGCGGGGAGCACTGGAGCAGGCAGACGTCGATGGGCAGGGCGCCGGATTCGAAGAGGCCTTCGATCTCACTGAGGAAGATGGGAGTGTAATCGGCGCGGCCTTCCCGGACGGCCTGGCGCACGTTTCCGGCGATGAAGAGGGCGCTGTGGCGGAAGTGTCCGGCGTGCTCGGGCGCGGCGTACGGGGCGATGCCCATGGTGGCCATGTGGAGGACTTCGACGTCGCGCACCTCGGGGCTGCGGCGGGTGAGGGCGAGCACGAGGTCGAGCGGCTCGGAGCAGCCGTTGTGGATGTAGACCCGGTGACCGGACTGGACGGCTTCGAGCGCCTGGCCGGCGGTGACGGTGGGAATGGTGGTATGGGCGGTCATACGGTTAAGGGGCTGTAGATATCGACCAATTGGACGCGGGTGGCGTGGAGACGCTCCGACATGACGCTGAGGACGGCGCGCATGAAATGGTAGCCGAAGGCGAAGTCCTCATCGCAGAGGTGGCGGAGACGGGCGCCATCGAAGGCGAAGGCTTGGACTGATTCGAGGGCTCGGGCCTGGAACTGTTTGGCGGTCTGGCTGGTGAGGGACGACCAGCCGAGGACTTCTCCGGCGAGGAGGGTAGCGACGCGGAGGGGGCGG
>DASZMZ010000211.1:0-6230 GCA_035551455.1 Candidatus Sulfopaludibacter sp. | reverse complement strand
CAAAAATCCCCACTGTGCCCACGACTTGGCCATTCCAGAGGATGGACTTCGTCATTACGCTGGGATCGGAAAGAATTCGCCTCCAATGCGTGAGGAATGCGTCCCGGTCGGACGGATCGCGCGAAACGAAGGCGGCCATGCGGCTCCCCTCCGGATCTTTGTGGTGCTCGAAAATGATGGGGAGGTCGCTTTCAGCAACATCCCGCAAGATTGTGGGATTGTTCAGGACCTGGCTCCAGGGCGCCGAAAGAAAGTTCTGACGCCAACCGATTCTACACGAAGCAACCCGGAGCGAGCGAAGCCAGCGGCGACCAACTTGACGTATAACGCACATTCCGCTTCGATGAACGCCGGCTCCAAAAAAGCGGAACGGCGACTATACACTCAACGGTTACCTTCCGCATTGAGGTGACGCGTCGTCAATCTAACGGCGGATGGCGCCCACGATATCGCGGGCCACGCCTTCCAGGTCGCGCTGCTCCACCAGTTGGCCGAAAATCTCTTCCAGCGACGGCACGTTCATCAGCTTGCGCAGGTTTTCCACCGAGTCGTCAGCCATAATGCGGCCGCGATAAATGATCACCACCCGCGCGCACACGCGCTCCACTACCTCGAGCACGTGCGAGATGTAGAGAATCATCTTTCCGCGGCGCGCGAGTTCGGTAAGCAGGTGCTTGAACAGGGTAGCGGAACTCACATCGATTCCCGAAAGCGGCTCGTCCAAAATCAGCACATCGGGATCGTGCACCAGGGCCGCCGAAATCAGCACCCGCTGCTTCATGCCCTTGGAGTAATTGGCGATGGGCACGTGGCGGTGTGGATGGAGGGAGAACAGCTTGAGCAGGTCGTTGGCCCGCCGGTCCACTACCTCGACGGGCATGCCGCGCAGGCGGCCCATCAACTGCAGGTACTCGAGTCCCGTCAGGTAGCCGTAGAGAATGGCCTCTTCGGGTACGTAACCCAGGCGGCGGCGAAAGCCCATCAGGTCGTCGCGGATATTCCGGCCGTCCAGGAGCACCTGTCCGCGGCTCGGTTCGATGAGCGCGGTCAGGATTTTCACGGTCGTCGATTTGCCCGACCCGTTCGGCCCCAGGTACCCGGTCACCTCGCCGGGGCGCACGGCAAAGCTCACGTCGTTGACCACCGGCACGTTGCGGTAATGCTTACTCAGCCCTCGAATCTCGAGCATGCGTCCCCCCTATTGGCCCGTCAACCCCAAAGTCCGGACGGCGGGATTGCCGTCGTCTTCGTAATCCACCGCCTCGCAGCCCTGCATCTCGCGGCGTGCGCGGCCGAGCGCCGCCCATCCGGCGGCCAACGCGGGAAAGAAGAGCGCCGCGGCCGCGGGGGTGGTCCTCAGAAAAATCTCCACCGCTTCCATCCAACCGCTGTAAAAGGTGAAGCCGAAACAATACAGCACTCCGAGAAACACCAGGTTCACTTTTCCCGGAATGTGCGAGCAGGTAAACGGGACCTTGTGGAACCCCAGAAACATCACCTCCATAAGCATGATCGAGACAGCGACGCCGAAAGCGAAGTGGAAGGCCGCGGCCGTCCAGGGCGCGCGCGCCGCCTCGATCGCCGCCAGCGCCAGAAACAGCGGCACAATGGCGCACAGCATCACCCACATCCGCGTGGCGCGCACGTAGGCCGCTACGGGGCTGCTCTCGCTGACCTGAAACGCCCAGTTGGCCCGTAGGTCCGACGGGAAATTGAAAGCTGCGCGCAATCCCGAGATGAGGATAAACGAGAGCATCAGGGGAACGCGGAGCGAGCTTCCGCCGGAGGCGATCATGAGGACGACCAGCGCCGCGCCGAAGCCTCCGTATGTGGCCAGGAACAGGCGGTGCTTGAGGCTGCGGACTAGGGTCTCGCCGATGAAATGGAATACGCCGATCTCGACCGGATCGCGAAGCAGGCGGCCAACGCCGACGGCCCATGCCCGCGCCGCCCGTCCCGGACCTTGGGGATGGGGCTCCGGCGCTTCCAGTGCGCGGCGGGCATGGCTCCGGTATCCCGGCAGAAACGTAAGGGCGAACACCGCCGCCGCGATTCCGATGGCGAGGCCCGCGAGAGGCGCCAATCCGCGGAGGGCCTCTTCGCCCGCCACGCCCGGCACGGCGGGCCGCCACTGCTCGTACAGCCCGGCGAACCAGAACGCCGGAAAGCACCGCAGGAACGGGCTCCGGGCGCGGCACAACCGGGGCACGGCCGATCCCATCATCGGCGAGAGACAGAGCAGCATGATCAGCAGCGTCATGATCAAAGTCTGTGTACAGACCGAGACCCGCCAATACCAGGCGCCGCGGAAGATCGTGACCAGGAGGCCCTTGATGGCGCCGATCGCCAGGGCCGCGAACAACCCGGCCGCGACCATCACGGTCAGGTGCGTGCCGGCGACCGAAACATAGCTGCCACCGCGGCTCTCCACCCCCGGCCACAACAGCACCCCGAAGGAACAGACCGCTGCCAGGAACAGCGCCAGAAAAATCCCCAGCGCGGCCAGCCTGGCCGCGAACAACATGGACACGCGCAGGGGCAGAGGCGTCAGTATCTGGTAATCGCGCTTATCCGGAAACAGTGCATCCCATTCGAACACCATCACCACGCCCATGGCCGCCATGGAATAGCAGATGAAGAGAAAGCGCAGGCCCACCAGGTCCCAGCGTTCCGGGTTGAAAACCGACATGAGCAGCGCCACGAAACCGCCGGGCGGCGCGAGAATTCCCAATATCTGGATCACCCCGGCTTCCGGCTCGCCTTGGGGCGAGAGCGATTCCTTGTCGAAGAAGCGCCCGAAGAAATGCCACACCAACTCGCGGAAGATGCCGGCCTGCGCCATGTTTTTTGGACTCCAAAGCGCCAGGGAAAGTTCCCGTGGTTCTCCTTGACCATCTACAAGAGCGGCGGTAAACTTCTTGCAGATTATCTAGGAGAAAATCGGCTCGTGGCGCGACCAACCGACCTGGTGCAGGGCACTCTGGACCTGCTCGTTCTGAAAACCCTTTCGCTGGGAGAGATGCACGGCTGGGCCGTCGGCCAGCGCATCCAGCAGATCTCGAAAGACGTGCTCCAGGTGCAGCAGGGATCGCTTTACCCCGCGCTGCATCGCCTGGAGCAGCAGGGCTGGATCCGCGCGCGCTGGGGCGATTCGGAAAACCGCCGCCGCGCGCGTTTCTATTCGCTGACGCGCGCCGGCCGCAAACGGCTGGGCGAAGAACTGCACCAGTGGGAGCGCCTCTCGGCTGCCATTCGACTGGTGGTGAGGGCGGTCTGATGCGCGCGCTCGATATTTTGCGTCTGCGCCTTCGCACGCTGCTCAAGCGCCGCCGCCTTGATCGGGAACTGGACGAGGAGTTGCAGTATCATCTGGACCGGCAGACACAGCAGAACCTGGACACCGGTATCCCACCCGAACAGGCTCGCCAGGCCGCCATCCACGCTTTGGGGCGTGCGGCGCGCATCCAGGAGCAGTGCCGCGAGGCTCGCGGTTTCCTCTCGTTCGCCGGGCTCGGAGGCGATCTCGTCTATGGCTGGCGCGTCTTCGGTCGCGAACCGGTATTCGCCGCGGCGGTGGTCGCGACGCTGGCTCTCGGCATCGGGGTCAACACGGCGGTATTCCGCATCGCCGATGCGCTCCTGCTGCGGGGGCTCCCCGTGCGTGAGCCGCAGAGCCTTTTTCAGGTTCTGCAGCCCGATGGCCCGGGATTGCAGCAATACAGCGAACTTTTCGCCGCGGCTGACTATGCCGAATTCCGCGATCCCGCCGCGCGCTTCGCGCAACTGGCGGCGGAGACCGAATCGCGCGAGGCCCAAGCCGCCCTCGAAGGCGCGCCCGAGGAACCCGTGCGGCGTACGTCGGTATCGCCCAATTACTTCGAGGCGCTGGGGGTCGAGCCGGCCATCGGCCGCGCGTTCACGCCGGCGGGCGATAGCGCCGCCGCCATTCTCAGCTACGGATTCTGGACGCGCCGCCTGGATCGCGACCCGCACGTCCTCGGCCGCTCGCTGCGCATCGGTAGCGCCGTCTACGTGATTGTCGGGGTGGCGGAGCCGGCATTTTCTGGCATCGAAACCGGTACGTTCACGGATGTCTGGACCACACTGGGCGCTCAGCCGCCGCGCTCGCGGAGCCTGCGGCTGATTGGCCGGCTTTTCCCCGGCGCGACGAACGAGCAAGCCTTCGGACCGATGCAGGCCGTCTTCAGCCAACACATGATCAGGATGGTAGGTCACGCACCGCCCGGCACTCCGCAGCCCTTGATCGACCGTATTCTGAAATTGCAGCTCCGGCTGGTCTCCGCGGCCAACGGCATCTCGCCGCTTCGCGGCGGCAATGCCGCTCCGCTGTGGATCGTGTTCGGGCTGGTGGCTCTGATCCTCTTGCTGGCCTGCACCACCGTCGCGACGCTGTTCGAAGCGCGCCGCACCGCGCGCTGGCACGAAATGGCAGTGCGTCTTTCGCTGGGCGCCAGCCGATGGCGCCTGTCGCGCCAAGTCCTTTGCGAAGGGCTACCCATTGCCGCCGCGGCCGCGCTCGCGGGACTCGTGCTGGCGCATTGGACTGCTCCCGTGCTGGCCAGCCGGCTCACGCCCTCGGGCCTCTCGATCCACTTGCCCGGCGAAACCGATCTCCGCGTCCTGGCGTTCACCGCCGCGGTTTCGTTGGTCACCGCGCTGCTCTTCGGCATCGTTCCGGCGTGGCATTCGTCCGCGGTTGCACCGTGCGCCGCGCTCGGGAGCGGCAGGTCGCGATCCGCCGGCGGGGCGCGTTTGGGCAAGATCCTGGTGGCCATTCAGGTGGCGCTGTCGACCGTCCTGGTGACGGGCGCGACCTTATTTGTGCGCACGTTGGTCAATCTCTCGACCCTGGACCCCGGCTTCGAGAGCCGGAACATCGTAGTGGCCGACATCCAGTTCCGCGGCGCGGACCGCGCACAGCGCCTGGCGCTCGCCTGGGGCGATCTGCTGCGCCGCGTCGCGGCCCTTCCCGGCGTGGAATCCGTCAGCCTGGCTTCCGGCAGCGCGTTCAACGGTGCTTTTGGCAACGGCATGCTGCGCCTTCCCGGCAGCCCGCCCGACCAGAGGAATGGCGGCTGCGTGTTCTTCTCCGCCTCACCTGGATTTTTCACAACTTCCGGAATTCCGCTGCTCGAGGGCCGCGATTTCGCGCCGCGCGATTTCGATCCCGCCTCGCCGCCGGTGGCGGTGATCAGCCAATCGCTCGCACGGCAGTTCTTCCACGCGGATCATCCCGTGGGGCGCATGTTCAGCAATTTCGAAGACAACCGGCCGCGCTGGATCAAAGTCATCGGAGTGGTGCGGGATATCCGCTTCGAGAACCTGCGCAATCCGCCGCCGCGTGTCGTCTACCTGCCATACACCTGGCCGCACCCTTCGCCGAGCCTGTCGGTGGTTCTGAGGGCCCGCCGCGATGCCGGGTCGCTGACCGCTGCACTGCGGCACGAGGCGGCTGCCGCGAGTCCCGATTTCACCCTGCGCCGGGTCACCACCGAGACCACGCTGATCGACGGCACGTTGGCCCGCGAGCGTCTGCTGGCGGTCGTGGCGAGTTTCTTCGGCGCACTCGCGCTGCTGATGGCGGCGGTCGGCCTGTACGGCATTATGACCATTACGGTGGCGCAGCGTACGGGTGAAATCGGCATCCGCATGGCGCTGGGCGCTGTCCGCGGTAGGGTACTAGGGATGATTCTGCGGGAGTCGGCGCTGGTCGTGCTGATCGGCGCGGCCGTCGGACTGCCAGCCTCGTTGGCAGCCGGGCGGCTCCTCTCCACGCTGCTTTACGGCGCCAAGGTCACGGATCTGGCAACCGTCGCGACGAGCATGGCTCTGGTGCTGACGGGAACTGTCGTGGCCGCGCTTGTCCCGGCGCGCTGCGCCGCGCGAACCGATCCCATGGCTGCTTTGCGCTACGAATAGCGGGCGACCATACCGCGCGGGCTGCAGGTTCTGGCAGACCTTGCCGGGCCTTCATCACGAGTCACGCCGGCGGCAACAGCGACGTCGTGCAGGATCTCCTGCGAAGCTCAGGATATCGACCTGGAGGCCAGGGCAAAGGGGTCCGGGCGGCTAACGCGCATCCAGAACTTGACATGTCCGACGTCACGTTGACGAGAAACTCGCTATATGCGGATGTGATCCCGCTCGATTTCTAGTAGATCGTCCGCGACCCGGGCAGTCTGGCTTGAGATCTGACGTTTACTAAACCG
>DASZMZ010000210.1:0-13818 GCA_035551455.1 Candidatus Sulfopaludibacter sp. | reverse complement strand
TCGCTACGTCACCCAGAAGTATGGCCGTGAGCAGGTTGCGCAAATCATCACTTTCAATACGCTGGGCGCGCGCTCGGCGATTAAAGATGTGGGCCGCGCGCTCGAAATGCCCTTCGCGGACGTGGAGCGCCTCACCAAGATGGTGCCCAACGTTCTCGATATTTCGCTTGAAGAGGCGATGAAAATCGAACCCGGCTTCGCTGAGGCGGCCAGGAAGGATCCTCGCGCCGACGATGTGTTGAAGGTCGCTTCACGGCTCGAAGGCCTGGCGCGAAACTGCTCCGTCCATGCCGCCGGCGTGGTGATTTCACCGCAACCGCTGAAAGAGCTGGTGCCGCTTTATAAGACGAACCGCGACGAAATTGTGACGCAGTTCGATATGAACGGCCTCGACAAGCTCCAACTCCTGAAGATGGATTTTCTGGGCCTCACCACGCTCACCCTGATTCAGGACGCGCTGCGGCTGATCGAAAAGCGTCACGGCGACAAGATCGTCCCCGAGGACTTGCCGCTTGACGATCCCGCAACGTACGAGGTCTTCTGCAAGGGTATTACCAGCGGCGTGTTCCAGTTCGAATCGAGCGGCATGCGCGACATTCTTCGCCGCTATCGCCCCAGCCGCCTGGAGGATCTGACCGCCCTTAACGCCCTCTATCGCCCCGGCCCCATACAAGGCGGCATGGTGGACGATTTCATTGAGCGCAAATGGGGCCGCCGCGAAGTGAAGTACGATCTGCCGGAGTTGAAGGAACTGCTCGAAGAGACTTACGGCGTCATCGTTTATCAGGAACAGGTGATGCAGATCTCCAACCGCCTGGCGGGCTATTCGCTAGGCGACGCCGACCTGCTGCGCCGCGCCATGGGTAAGAAGAAAATCGAAGAAATGGCGGCCCAGCGCGAGCGGTTCATCAAAGGAGCCGTCGAGCGCGGCCATGCGCCCAAAAAGATCGAAAAGATTTTCGATTTGATGGAGCAGTTCGCCGGCTACGGCTTCAACAAATCGCACTCGGCGGCCTATGCCTACCTGGCATTCGTCACGGCGTACCTGAAGGCGCACTACCCCATCGATTTCATGGCGGCGCTGCTCACTTCGGAAACCGGCAACACGCTGAAGGTGGTGAAGTACATCAACGAATGCCGCGAAATGGGCATCAAGATTCTGCCGGCGGATGTGAATCACAGCGAATGGAGTTTCACGCCCGATGGCGAGGCTATCCGCTTCGGACTCGGCGCGATCAAGAACGTGGGACAGTCCGCCGTGGAAGCGATCGGAGTGGCCCGCGAGCAGTCGGGCGCATTCAGTTCGCTGCATGAGTTTTGCGAGAAAGTGGGCGCCGGCGCCATCAACCGGCGGATGATCGAAAGCCTCATCCGCGCCGGAGCGATGGACTCACTCACGGGCTTTCGCTCGCAGAAGTTCGCCGCCGTGGAAGGCGCTATGGAGGCCGCGCAGCGCGCCTGGCGCGATAAGGAAAGCGGGCAGGAGGGGCTGTTCGGCGAAGTGATGGCCGAAGAGCCTCACGAAATGCCGCTGCCGAATCTGCCGGAGTGGGCGGACAAAGAAAAGCTCGCGGCTGAAAAAGAGCTGCTGGGTTTCTGGGTGACCGGCCACCCGTTGGATCGCTATGGCGACAAGGTCGCCGAGTTGGCCACGCACGATACGTCCAATCTCGACGGTCTGGCCAAGGGCGTGGAAGTGACTCTGTGCGGCGTCATCACCGGCGTTGCGCGCAAACGGAACAAGGAAGGCAAACCGTGGGCCACCATGACTCTCGAAGACACGCAGGGGTCGGTGGAAGCGCTCTGTTTCGCCACCAGCTATGAACGGCTGGCGTCGCAGGTGATCGAAGATCAGGCCGTGATGGTGCGCGCCCTGGTCTTGCCGGAAGAAAATACGTCACCCAAAGTTTCGGTGCAGGATATCGTCGCGCTGGATAATGCCCGCATCGATATGCCGTCGGTGATTTCCATCCGGGTCTGGCTGGGCCGCAACGGCACGGCCGATAAGGCGCAAGCGCTGGAAGAGCTCTTCCGCCGCAAGCCCGGTTCGACGCAAGTGCGCTTGCGTCTGGAAGCGCCGCGCGATTTTTCCGTTCTCCTCGACGTTACCGCGAAGGTCCGTCCCGATCGGGAATTCAAAGCGCAGGTGGCAGAGATTTGCGGCCCCGAAGCGATCGAAAGAGTGGCAGGCTAGTAGGACAGGCTGAAGCCTATCCTACCCGCAGCTTGTCTGGATTCAGTACGTGGAAGATGCGCGTAATGCGGCCATTTTCCACGGCGTAACTAGCCACCAGCAGCAACTTCTCGCCGTGAAAGACCACCAGCGCCGGAGCGCCGTTCACATCAGCCTGCCGATACGAAAACTCTCCGGGATACTTCCTGCTCAGCCCCACCAGAAATCGCACGATGCGCTCAGATCCGGTTAGCGGATTGACAATCGACTGAGCCTTGCCGCCGCCATCGCCATACAGCACCGCGTCCGGCGCCAGTACCTGAAGCAATCGCTCTTCGTCGCCGGCGCCCAGAGCATCCAGAAAACCGCCGAGCACGCCTTCCACCTCCGCGCGATCCACCGGATGGCGCGCCGGTTGGTCTTCATGCAGTTTGGCCTTGCCGCGCTTCACGATTTGACGGCACGTCGCCTCGCTCTTTCCCAACATCTGGCCCACGTCGCGGTACGAGTAGTCGAACACCTCGCGCAGCACGAAAGCCGCACGCTCTTCGGCCCCGAGCCGTTCCAGCAGAAAGAGCAGCGCCATGCTCAGTTCACTCTTCTCCAGCAGGGACTCCTCCGCGGATGGCGCCTCTACCACCGGCTCCGGCAGCCAGACTCCGGGATATGTCTCGCGCTTCACGCGCGCGGCGCGCAAATGGTCCAGTGCCAGGCGCGCCGTCACCGTGCTGAGCCAAGCCGCGGGTTCACGGACATCCTGCTGTTTCGGCAATCGCCAACGCAACCAGGCCTCCTGCACTACGTCCTCCGCTTCAGCACGGCTGCCCAGAAATCCGTAAGCCAGCGTAAACAGACGACGCCGCTCTCTCTCAAACAGATCGATTGTAGGCACGCTTGTCACGAAATCGAACCCCTCCTCGTCAGCATTTGTAGAGAGGAGAAAAACAGAATGGAATCTAGAATTGATTATCTCAAGGTCGCGCCGAAGGGCGCTTATCAAGCCATGGCGGGGCTGGAACAATACGTACAGAACTCCGGCCTGGAACACTCGCTCATCGAGCTTGTGAAAATGCGCGCTTCCCAAATCAATGGCTGCGCCTACTGTCTGGACATGCACTCGAAGGAGGCGCGCGCCCACGGTGAAACGGAACAGCGGCTGTATGCGCTAAACGCCTGGAAGGAGACGCCGTTTTTCACGGACCGCGAACGCGCCGCACTCGAGTGGACCGAAGCCGTCACTCTGGTCTCCGCCACTCACGTCCCCGACGAGGTGTATGCCCGGGTCAGCAGCCACTTCAGCGAGATCGAGATGGTGAATCTCACCATGGCCGTGGTCGCGATCAACGGCTGGAATCGCGTCGCTATTGCGTTCCGCGCGGTGCCGGGGTCGTACCAACCAGCGGCCCGGCGAGAGTCCACAGAATCAGCGCACAAACCAGCGGCAGAATACCAAACCCGATAAACGCGGGCGTGTACGAGTAGTGGTCCACCACCCAGCCGGTAATCAACGTGAAGAGCATCCCGCCGAAGCCGGAGCCCATGCTTGCCAGTCCGTAAACGGACGCCACGGCATTGCCTGGGAAGACATCGGCGGGAATGGAGAGCATGTTGGCAAGAGCGCCGGTGTAGCCGAACATGGCGACCGAAACGAAGGCGATGGAGACCCATGCCTCCCGCGCCAGCACGGCCGGAATCGCCGAGAGCATCAGCGCCGCAAACACGGTGACCGCCAGCTTCCTCGCGACGGTCACCGACAATCCCCGCCGTAGTAGAAACGACGACAGCAAACCGCCTGCAAAATTGCCGACGCCTGCCACTGCGAAAGGGATCCACGAGTATGCGCCGATGGACGCCATATCGAAATGGCGGGCTCGCTTCAAATACTCGGGAAACCAGAAAATGTAGAAGTACCAGACCGGGTCGAGGAAGATCTTGGAGAACGTAAACGCCAGGACGAAGCGCGACCGCAGTAACTGTCTCACGGGAATGCGCGCCGGAGTTGCTGCCTGCCGCGCGCCAGTCACTACCGGCGTGCGATAGATGGGCCACCAGAAGAGCAACCAGATGAAGCCCGTAACGCCCACCATAGCGAACGCCGCCGGCCAGCCCAATCTCGCCATGATGAACACGACGATGGGCGGCGCCAGAATCGCGCCCACCGCCGAGCCGCTATTGAAGATGCCCGAAGCCAGCGCCCGTTCCTTCTCGGGAAACCACTCGGCCACCACCTTCACACCGCCCGGCCAATTCCCTGCCTCGCCGATCCCCAGCAGAAAACGGAAAGCGCCGAGGCTCATCGCGCCACGCGCGAAAGCATGCAGAAATGCCGCCGCCGACCACCAGGCGATGCACAGACCGTACCCGAGCCGCGTACCCAGCTTATCGATCAGCGGCCCGGAGACGCCGTTCATAATCGTGTAAGCCAGCAGAAATCCAAACAACACACGCGAGTACTCCGTGTTGCTCATGTGAAACTGATCGCGCAGCACGGGCGCCGCCACGGAGAGCGTCTGCCGGTCCAGATAATTGATCACCGTCGCCCAGAAGGCGAGCGAGATCATCAGCCATCGCCGGGACGAAACCGTGCAGGGCGCGGGACTCACGCCAGATCCACTCGCACTGCTTCGTGAATCAACACGCGCGGCACAGTCACATCCAGCCAGCCGCCGCTGACCGACGGCGAGAGCGCCTTGCCGCCGCGCAGCAGCGAAACCGAGCGCACCGTGCGGCCCTGAGGAACACGGATCCGCACCTTCACGTCCATCACCGGCAGGAACTCTTCGCGCTCCCGCAGATGCTTGCTCTTATTTCCGGTATCGGCCAGCAGGTGCAGCAGCAGCACGTCGCGCCCCGCCATGAAATGGGGAGTGACTCCCGACTGATATTCAATCTCATACGACCGGCCCGGCGAGAGCCACGGCTCAATCAGCGATCCGAGGAAACTACGCAGCCGCTTCATGCGAGTCTCCTCATACACGGCTTCCAGACTGGAGCCGATGTAGATGACGCTTCCCTTCCCGACCGCCCGCCGCACAATCGCCGGACCCAGATTGGCGCGGCGTCCGCGATCCAGCGTCTCGGCCACCACCTCGCCGCCCGCGGCGCGGAACCGCATCACCTGCGGATCTTGCGGAATCAATTCGCCGCCCGGCAGCTTCAGGTAAAGATCCGGAATCTCTACCGGCTCGGCGTCTACGAATTCCGCGCCGAATAACTCGGCGAGTCCGAAGTTCTTGCGCACTTTGCCGTACTCATTCGCCACCGACGTGAGATGCGTCGCCAGCAGTTTCCCGCCGCCGCGCACATACTCCGACAGCATGCCGCACTGCGCATCGCTCAGACACGCCGCGTTCGGCGCGTAAATCATCTGGTAGCGCCCAAGCACCTCTGCCGACATCTGCCAGTCCAGGAACGGCTCGGATTCGAAGCCGTTGGCCTTCATGACCTGGTACGCGCCGTGTGCCGCATTCTCGTATGCCTTGCCCACGAAATGCTTGCCGGTGTACCAATCGACAGTCTGCGCGCCGACCAGCACTCCCGCCTGCGGACGGCTCCGCACGCTGCGCAGCAAGGCGTCGTGCTTCTGCTGAAAATCGAAGATCTCTTTGACGTAGCGGCCACTCTCGTATGCCAGCGGACCCTCGGGCTGATAGAAGAAACGCGGCAGCCCCCAATAGACGAGGCCCACACCGGAGGCCAGCGCGGTGGCTCCGTCCAGCAGCAGCTCCTGACTTTCCACCGGATAGCTGAACCAGCCGCGCACCCGGTCGTCCTTCAAATGCTCGCGATTGTACTGCGTGTGCGTGCCCACATAGGTCCACGTGACCTTACCCGTGGATTGACCCAACTGCATGTTGAAGAGCTTGTCCTCCGGCGTCTCCGCCGCTTCGAACATGAAACCATCCACCACGGGAATGGCTCGATTGCGCCACTCGCGGCGACTGAGCAGCGACGTATCGTTGAACAGCACCGGCACGTCGCGCGTCTGCCGGATCATCTCTCGAATCTCGCGCAGAAACGCAATCACCACATCGTTGGCCATCCAGGTGGTGTACTGCACTTCGTCCTCGCGGCTCAGCTTCTCTTCCTGATTCGGCACGGGCTTGCCGAACTTCTGCCGATAGGCGGCCTCGCAATACGTGCAGTGGCAGTAGTTCTTGGCATTCTGCATGCCCTGGTATGGTCCGTCGAAGTACATCACGTCGAACGGATACTCCACCAGCACTTCGCGCACCAGCGATTTGATCATGTCGCGAACCGGCGAATTCAGGCAGCCCTCAAAATACTCGGCATAACCGTAATGCTCCGTGGTCATCGGCCGGCCGTCGGCGAACTTCTTGTTCCAGCCGGAAAATCGCGGATCCTTCGACGCCGCATGCATGAACGGATGATTCAGCGGCACGTACGCTACGGTCTTCAGGCCGGCCTGCCGGCACTGATCCACCGTCTGCCGCATGATGTCCGTCTTCAATTCGGGATGCACGGGATACCCCGACTTGGTGGGGAAGTACGCGTAATACGACGCCGCCGGATAGCGCATGGAATCGGCATTCAACTCGCGCGCAATCTTCACTGCCCTAGTAGGCTCGTAATCGAGCGAAGGATAGAAGGGCGGATTGTAGGCCTCGGCGATCAGCGTCCGCGTGTTGCGAATCCAATCGTAAGCCCCGCCCGCCGCCGCCTCTGCCGATCCGGCGCTCTCCGATCCGACCAGCAAGAATCCCGCCGATTGCAGCAATTCCCTTCGACTGAAATTCACGATCGCCTCCGGCAAGATTGTCTCTCGATCAGTTCCACGCCCAGGATCCGGCTTTCCGGAGTCCGCCTGGTTTTATCGCGCCCCAGGCGCAGCAGAATCTCCACGGCCGCCTGTCCCATCTCGTATTTGGGCTGATGAACGGTGGTGAGCGGCGGCTGGATGATGCTGGAGAATTCGATGTTGTCAAAGCCGATCAACGACAGATCGTCGGGGATGCGCAGGCCCCGGTCGAGCACCGCGCGCACGGCTCCGAACGCCATCACGTCATTGGCGGCGAAGATGGCGGTGATCTCGGGATGCTGCTCCAGCAGCCGCGCCGTCAACTCGCGCCCGCCTCCAAAATCGAATGCGCCGTGCAGCACCACCGGCGTCACCGGCTGCGGCGCTCCCAGCAGCGTCTGCGTGAAGCCGCGTGTCCGGTCGCTCAGGTTGCCATGCTGGCGCGGTCCGGTGAGGTGTGCGATGTTGCGATGTCCCAGGTCCAGCAGATGCTGCGCCGCCAGTGCCCCGCCCGCCTCGTTATCGGCCGACACCGTCGAGAAGGCCCGACTGGCGGCAGACCGGTTCAACAGTACGATGGGCACCCCGCACTCCGCCAGTTGCTTCTGCTCCTCAGGACTGAGCGCCGCCACGGAATTCATCAGAATGCCGTCCACGCGCTTCTCCAGCAGCGACCGGACGTAGTCCATCTGGCGGACCGGGTCGAGATCGCTGTTGCAAAGCACCAGGTCGCAGCTTTCCCCACGAGCCGCATCGGCCGCGCCGCGAGCTACATCGGCGAAGAAGGGATTGCGAATGTCGCTGACAATCAGTGCCAGCGAGTGAGTACGGCCCGTGACTAGACCACGCGCCACGCGGTTGGGCCGGTAATTCAGGCGGTTGGCGACGGCCAGCACCAGGTCGCGCGTCTCCGGATTTACACCGTAGCCGTTGTTGAGCGCGCGAGATACGGTGGACATGTTGACACCCGATTCACGCGCCACGTCTTTGATCGTGATAGCCATCAGTTATCGCAAACGTTTCCAACTATAGAACCCTTGCAAATGGCTTGTCAACAGCCCCGGAGTCGAATTGTTAATCATAATTTCGGCCCTTGACAGCCAAAAAGCTGGATGATAGCATCGGAAACGTTTGCAGTACCGCTTCGGGAGGAAGTTCGCCGTGCTACTCAGTCGTAGTCGTATCTCTGTCTGTCTTCTGGCAGCTTTTTTATTGACGTTTCCGGTGATGGTCTCCGCCCAGACCATGTTCGGCCGGATATCGGGCACCGTCATTGACGCCACCGGAGCATCCGTCGGCGGCGCGAAGGTCGTCGTCACCAACAACGATACACAGGCCACGCGCACCGAAAAGACCGACGACAAGGGCTTCTATGTGGCGGAGAATCTGCCCATCGGACCCTACACCATTTCAGTGGACCATCCCGGCTTCAAGCGCGCCCAACAGAGCGGCGCCTTCTTGGTCTCCGATGGCCGCGTGACGGCGGATTTCAAACTCGAAGTCGGCGACACCACGCAATCCGTCGAGGTGGTGGCGGCATCGGACGCCTTGAACACGGTCTCCGGCGAAGTGGCGCACGTCATCGATAAAGAGCAGGTGGACAATCTGGCCTTGAACGGCCGCAACTACATGGAGCTGCTGACCCTGGTACCCGGAGCGCTGATCACTAATCCCGATCAGTTCAGCGTCATGACCTCGCTCTCGGCCACCAACCAGTCCGTGAATGGCCACCGCACCAATTCCAACAACATGACTGTGGATGGGCTGGGCAATCTGGACAATGGCTCCAACGGCAGCCTGATCAATAACGTCAGCCCGGATTTCACCCAGGAAGTCAAGATTCAGACCTCCAACTTCTCCGCCGAGTATGGCCGTTCCTCCGGAGTGGCCTTCAACATCATCACCAGGAACGGCACCAATCAGTTCCACGGCGCGGCCTTCGAGTATTTTCGCAACGATGCGCTGGACGCGCGCAATATCTTCGCCACCAGCAATACCCAGCTTCGGTACAACGATTTCGGTTATGACGTGGGCGGCCCCATCAAAAAGAACAAGCTGTTCTTCTTCGTGGGCGAGGAGTGGAAGCGGCTGCGCCAGCAGGCGGCGCCCGTGCGCGTTTCGCTGCCCACCACGCTGGAGCTGCAAGGCAACTTTGTGGGCAGCGGAAAAACCATCAACCAGCCGGGTACCAAGACGCCTTACCCCGGCAACATCATTCCCGCCAACCTGATCACGACCGATGGCCGCGCGCTGGGCAACATCTACAAATACGTCACCGGCCTCACCGCGAACTTCACCGATACTCCGGTGGCCAACAATGCCACCTACGAACTGCCGAATCCGCTGAACTATCGCGAAGACCTGATCCGCGCCGATTACCGCATCAACGACAAGCACGCGCTGTATTCGCGCTTCATCGACGACAACAATACGATCTATCTGGCGTATGGTCCAGGTACGGCGAATTCGGCGTCCTACATTCCGGTGGTCGCCGAAAATCGCAATCGTCCCGCCAAGAGCATTTCGCTCTCGGAGACTTTCGTGATCACGCCCACCGTCGTCAACGAAGCTCACATCGGTTCCAGTTGGAACGGGCAGCGATATCAGAATCTGGGCGATTCCTGGCAGCGCAGCACGTACGGCTTCGGCTTCCAGCGGGTCTACAACTCGGTGGGTCCTTTCTCCTCGGGCATCCCCGACGTGAACGTGCAGAACTTCGAACAGTGGAAGGGTCCCGACCAGACCCTCACTTCCCCCACCACGCAGATCGAAGCCGGCGACACCGTTTCGCTCAGCCGCGGCGCGCACACTCTTCGCGCCGGCTTCTCCATCTTCCGAAATCGGAAAGACCAGAACGGCCGGTCGCCTTACGATGGCAGCCTCGTCTTCAACACCACCGGCAATCCCAACACTACCGGGTACTCGCTATCCGACATGCTGCTGGGCAATTTCCAGACGTATACCGAGGCCGCTTACGATCCGCAAGGCCGCTACCGCTACACCGAACCGGGCGGCTTTGTGGATGATTCGTGGAAGGTCTCGCGACGCCTCACCATCAACCTGGGTATGCGCTACGAGTACATGTCCGCCATGTACTCGGCCGCCGACAATCTGGCGATGTTCGTGCCCTCGCTCTATAACCGCGCGCAGGCCGTTACCGTGAATTCCAGCGGCCTGGTGGTCGCCGGCTCCGGCAATATCTACAACGGACTGCAACGCGTCGGCAACGGCGTGGTGCCCAGCCTCGCATACCTGGTCCCCAACGCCAACAGTCCTGCAGTGCAGGCCGTGCCCACCGGCGCGCCGCGCGGCATGTATCCCGGACAATCGGCCTGGGAGCCGCGAGTCGGCTTCGCTTTTGCGCTGGACGCCAAGACGGTGATCCGCGGCGGCTTCGGAATCTTCTCCGACCGCATGCAGGGCAACAACACGTTCCCCGCGCTGAACAATCCTCCGTACGTCGGCAGCACGGCCTACAACTACGGCAATCTGTCCAACATCGCCGGCGGCGCCGCGGTGAGTGCACCGTGGGGCACCATTCAATCGCTCAGCCCTGACGTGAAGACTCCGTACTCGGAGCAATTCAGCTTCACCATCCAACGCGAACTGCCCATGCACCTGTTCGCCGAAGTCAGTTACGTAGGCAGCCTGGGCCGCCACCTGATCATCGAGCCCGACATCAATCAACCCACCTGGTCCACCCTGTCCGGCGTCGCATCCACCACCAACGAAAACTCCATCCGGCCGTTCCCCGGCTACTCCACCATTCAGCAGTTCCTGAGCGAAGGGACGTCGAACTATCACGGCTTGCAGAGCAAGGCGTCGCGGCGCGCCGGCAGGATGCTTTTCACGGTGGGCTACACGTGGTCCAAGAACCTGTCGGATTCCATGTCGGACACGGAAAACGATCTGAACTATTACAACGTGAAGTCCATGTACGGTCCGGCCTTCTCCGGTAATGCCGGCTCGTCCATCGACGTACGCCACGTCTTCTTCGGCACCTTCATCTGGTACCTGCCGGAATTGAAGGGCCAATCGCGCTACTTGCGCGCGCCCATCGGCGGCTGGCAGCTGAGCGGCATTCTGCACGCGCAGACGGGCTTCTATTACACGGTGGTCGGCAGCACGGCCATCCTGGGGAACCGCGTGGCCGATTATGTGGGCGGGCCCGCAGTCCTGGCGAATCCCGGCGTGAATGGCTGGATCAATCCGGCAGCCTTCGCCGCGGCGCCGCAAGCCCGGTGGGGCACCTCCGGCGCGGGCAACGTGGAGGGTCCCGGAATGCAGACGTACAATCTGTCGCTCACCAAGTTCTTCTACCTCGGCAAGGACAAGAGAACGAATATCCGCTTCCGCGCGGATTTCGTCAACGCCATGAACAACGTCAATCTACAAGCCCCGGCCCTCACGGTCACCAGCACCGGCTTCGGCACCATCTCCGGCGCCTATCCCCCGCGCAATATCCAGCTGGGGACGAAGTTCACGTTCTAGCCGGTCGGATAGGCTTTAGCCGTTACTCGTACCGCAGAGCGATCAAAGGATCCACCTTGCTGGCGCGCCGCGCCGGTACATAGCAGGCCAGCAAGGTCACCGCTCCCAGCGTTGCGGCCATGGCAACAAACGTCAGCGGATCCACCGAGCTCACGCCGAAGAGCAGTCCGCTCAGGAAGCGCGTCAGAATCAAAGCTCCAACGGCCCCCGCGGCCGTTCCCGCCACCGCGAGCTTCAGCCCCGTACCGCCGATCAGCTTCAGCACGTCGCCCGACTGCGCGCCCAGCGCCATCCGGATGCCGATTTCATTGGTCCTCTGCGCCACCAGGTAAGAGATCACCCCGTAGATTCCCAGAGCAGCGAGCGCGAGCGACACCGCCGAAAATAGCGTCAGCAGCAGCGTCAGAAATCGCGGACGCGCCCGGTCTGCCGACATCAGGTCTTCCATCGACATCACATTCGCCACCGGCAGCGCGGCATCCAGATCGCGCACTTGCGCGCGCACGGCGCCAGCTTCCGACATCGGGTCGCCCTTCGTTCGAATCACCAGGTAGGCAGTCGAAACGAAACTGTTCGTGTCGGTCGCGATGGTCGAGCTTTGCGGCACGGGAATATACAGCTCGGTCCCTGTCGGCCGGTCCAGCCCTGCATTCTTGATATCCGCGACCACGCCCACTACCGTACGCCAGGCGCCCTTCGATCCTTCAATTCGCACACGATGGCCGATGGCGCTCTCCTTGGGCCAGAACGTACGCGCCATGGTCTGATTGACCACCACCACGGCGGGAGCCGCGGCGCCGTCGTTCTGCGACAGGAAGCGTCCCTCCACCAGGCGCGCGCCAATCGCATCGAAGTACTGCGGACTCACAAAATTCCAGTAATCCACATTCTGCAACGGTCCATTCGGCACCGGGACGAAGCCTTCAATGGACGTATCGTTCGCGTCGATCTGCCGCTTCGGCGGAAGTTCCGTCGCCATCGAAGCGGAGGTGACTCCCGGCAGCGCGTTGGCCCGCGCCAGGAATGAAGTCCAGAAACCATTGCCCGTGGCCCCTGTCGCGTACGACCGCCGAGGCAGCGAGACTCGCATGGTGAGCACATGATCGGGATTGAAGCCCGCGTCCACCTGCTGCAGCTTCCAGAACGCCTTGATCATCAGGCCGCTGCCGATCAGCAGCACCAGCGCGAGAGCCAGTTCCGAGGTGACCAGCGCGGCGCGAAAGCGATTGGCGGCGCCCGACGATGTGGTGCGGCCGGCCGCCGTCTTCAACGTGTCGTGCAGTTTCCCCAAGCGCATGTGCATCACCGGCGCCAGTCCGAAAACCACCCCGGTCGCCACGGAGAGGAGCAGGGTGAAAATCAGAACCCGCCAGTCGATGCCGATCTCGTCGACTCGCGGAATGCTGCCGGCGTTGGTGGCGACCAGGAGGCGTAGGCCGCCAAATGCCAGCAGCATTCCGAAGAGGGCGCCGGTGAGCGAAAGCATCACTCCCTCCACCACGAATTGCTGAAGGAGTTTACTCAACCCGGCCCCGATGGCCGCGCGCACCGCAATCTCCCGCCGCCGCGATTCGGCGCGAGCCAGCAGCAGATTGGCAACATTCACGCACGCGATCAGAAGCACAAAACCCACCGCTCCCAGCAGCACCAACATGGCCGGGCGAATGGTCTTCACCACTTCATCCTGAAAGCCGGCCAGCACGATGGGGTGGAACTTGGGGTCGAAGCCGTGGCGTCCCGCGCCTGCCGGCACGGCATTGTTCTTCACATAGCTCTGCAGTTCCCCTGTAGCTTGCTGCAAGCTCACGCCCGGCCGCAGACGGCCGAGTACGGAGAGAAAATGACTGCCGCGGCCGCCGGGCTTGGCCGGGTCAATCTGCAAAGGCGCCCACATCTCGCTGGCAATGGTTTCGCCGGGAGGAAAAGCAAAGCCTCGCGGCATCACACCCACCACCACGCAGGAGCCGCCGTTCAAACGGATGTCGCGGCCCAGAATGGAACGGTCGCCGCCGAACGCGCGCTGCCACAGGGCATACGAAAGCACCGTGGTATTCGGGGCATTCGGCACGTCGTCGGCCGCGGATAGCAGGCGGCCCATCATAGGCTGCACGCCCAACATGGAAAGCATCCCGCCGGTCACGAAGGTGGCTTGCGCCCGGACAGGCTCGGCGCTGCCCGCAAGATTCACGCCGCTATTCACCCAGCCTTCCAGCGCATCCCAGGATTTGCTCTCCTGCTTCACGTCCAGATACTCGGGTGGGGACATCCAGAAATGGCGCAGTCCGCCGTTGGGAAAGGTGGGGAATTCGGTGAACACGCGCACCAGCCGCGCCGATTGGGCATACGGCAGAGGACGCAGAATCACTGCATTGACCACACTGAAAATCGCGGTCGT
>DASZMZ010000209.1:0-3756 GCA_035551455.1 Candidatus Sulfopaludibacter sp. | reverse complement strand
AAGGAATTGCAGGCGGAGAACCGGCCGCGGATCACGGACAAGCAGCCGTTTGACAAGCCGCAGAAGTAGGGCTTGCGCATGAGGGGATTCGTGCTTTCCCACATCCGCGACTGAAAGACGTCGCAGATATCGGGCACCCGGCGTTCTGATTGGGGTTTGAGTCCGTCACCCGGGGCCTTGTAAAGGTCGATGGGGCGGGGCTAAGGCCGGCGGTAGCGGGGGAGAACGTAGCCGACGGGGGTGGGTGCACCGCCGTCAATGTGGTCGGGATTCATGTCGTCGTCGTGGCGCCGGTAGGCGAAGCCACACCCGGCAGGAATTTCATCGGGACGCATTCCTTTGCTCTTCTTGCCTTGATTACAGCCGTGGCAAAGCAGTTGGTTGTTCAGGTTTGCGGACATCAGAACCCCGATATCCTGCCTGTCGAGAGGAAGCGCCACCTCGGCCTGCAGGCGGGCAATTCGGTCCAGGCGTTCGCGGTTGGCGGAGCCGCCTTCAAGGCACGACACGATGTGATCGACCTCAAACAAAGACTTGTCGCTGTGCACGAACCGGCAATGCGCGCACATGTAGTGCAACACGGGTGCGTTCCTGAATTCGTCGCGCCAGAGGAGTTTCACTTCGTCGCCGCTGGCAGCAAAGGTGGCGGCTTTCTGGCCCTGGGTGAAGTTATCGCGCTGGACCATTCTGGTTGTCCTACCCTTCGTCCTGAAAGTACGTTTCGATGGATAGTGCCGGGGGGCGACAGAGCGCTTCACTGTGGTATCCAAATTGAATCTGCGCCTGGAGTGAAGAACCGATGGCGTAGGATCGCGGCCGCCGGTGGTTGCGTGAGGCGCGCCGGCGCGGACAGAAATTTGGACACGCGGCGGCTGAAAGCGACCTATACTGGTCTTTCGTGCCCCGGTCTTTCGTGCTGTCCATCGCTGTCCTCTCTGTTCAAAATCTGCATTCAACTTCTGGAGATCCGCACATGCGTGTCAATACCTTTTTGTTTGCCGTGTTTCTGGCGGCTGCCTCCACTCTCTCCCCTGCTCTGAGCCGTGCCGATGATGAAAAGACCCCAGCCAAGACGGATAAACCTGCGGAGAAAGCGCCGCCGCAGGAGGTAACGACGCAAGGGTCAGTGGACGCCGGGGGCCAGCACATTTTGTACAACGCCGTGGTGGGCACATTGACGGTGGGCGCGACCGACATCCAGGATGCGCAATTGGGCATGGACGGCAAGCCGGAGCCGGGCAGCCAGCTGGCCAACTCCGAACCGAAGGACCCCAAAGACGCATCGCCGACGGCACGGATGTCGTATGTAGCGTATTTCAAGAAGGACGCCAAGGCGGAGGACCGGCCGATCACGTTCTTCTACAACGGCGGGCCGGGCAGTTCCACCGTGTGGCTGCACATGGGTTCACTGGGGCCGAAGCACGTGGTGACGAGCGGGGACCAGCACCTGCCCGCGGCGCCTTACAAGATGGTGGACAACGCGTACACGGTGCTCGATGTGAGCGATGTGGTGTTCATCGACATGCCGGGCACGGGCTTTGGCCGGCTGATGGGCAAAGACGCCGATAAGGCTTTTTGGGGCGTGGATCAGGATGGAGAAGCGTTTGCGCGCTTTATTGCGCGGTTCATCACCAGGTTTAACCGGTGGAATTCGCCCAAGTATCTCTTTGGGGAGAGCTACGGGACGACGCGCTCGGCGGTGCTGGCGGACGATCTTGAGAATGGCAAGAGCATCGATATCAACGGCGTGATCCTGCTGTCGCAGATCTTCAATTTCACCACCGATATCGACGCGGCCAGTTCGAATCCGGGCGTGGACATCACGTATGAGCTGGCGCTGCCCACGTATGCGGCGACGGCGATGTACCACAAGAAGCTGCCCACGCAGCCGGCGGCGCTGGAGCCATTCCTGAAAGAGGTGGAAGAGTTCGCCATGGGGCCGTATGCGCATGCCCTGGCGCAGGGCACCGATATCACGGCAGAGGAAAAGCAGGCCACGGCGGAGAAGCTGCACGACTACACGGGGCTTCCGGTGGCGTACGTGTTGAAGGCGAACCTGCGCGTGAACGGCGGGGAGTTTGAGAAGACCTTGCAGGAAGACAAGGACCTGACCACGTGACGGCTGGATACGCGGTTTTCGGGGCCGACGATGAATCCGTTGAGTGAGGGAGCGGAGTACGACCCGCAGAGCTCGGCGATTTCGTCGGCCTATGTGTCGCTCTTCAACGACTATGTGCGCAGCGTCCTGAAGTATGGCGAGGGGCAGACGTTTTTGCCGGAGGCGTTGTTTGGCTCCTTCCAATGGAACCTGGTGCACAAGGGCAATCCCATCAACCTGAATGTCGCTCCCGACCTGGCGGAGGCGATGAAGACCAATCCGCGCCTCAAGGTGATGGTGAACGGCGGCTACTATGACCTGGCGACCCCGTTTTTTGCGGCGGAGTACGAGGAGAAGCATCTGCCCATTCCGCAGTCGCTGGCCAAGAACATTGAATTTGACTGGTACGAGTCGGGGCACATGGTCTATGTGCGCGATGAAAGCCTGAAGCTGCTGCACGACCGCGTGGCGGCGTTCATCACGCGCACGCAGGCGGAAGACAAGCAGGCCTTGAGCAAGTAGTTGCCACGGCGCGCAGGAACGAACGGTGCGTGCGGATCGAGTTGCGCAGGGCGGCGCTCGGCGTTTGCCGGGCGCCGCGATTTGGGTGATTTCGGCGCGCTCCCATGGCGAGAATTGAGGCGGCCCTTATTTCGATGTGGCCTTGTCATCGATGAGACGGCGGTAGAGGGCGATGGTCTGATCGGCGATGGCCGACCAGGCGAACTTCTCCTCGACACGCCTGCGGCCGGCGAGCCCAAAGCGATGAGCGCGTTCTGGGTGAGCCATCAATTCATTGATTCTCATGGCAAGATCGCGGGCAAACTTGTCGGCATGGGACGGGAACTTGGTGACCGGGTCCTGATCGAAGGCGACGAGGTAGCCCGTCTGATTGTCGACGACCACTTCGAGAATGCCGCCGGTGGCGCTGGCGACGACTGGGGCGCCGCAGGCCATGGCTTCAAGGTTGATGATGCCGAACGGTTCGTAGACCGACGGACAGCAGAAGACGCGGCAGTTGCTGTAGAGCTGGATGACCTCGGGCTTGGTGACCATCTTCTCAATCCAAACCACGTGGGGATTGATGGAACGGACCTCTTCGACTTTGTGGCGCAGTTCGGCCGCAATTTCGGGCGTATCGGGCGCGCCGGCGCAGAGAACGATCTGGGTTTCCGCGGGCATGTGGCGGATGGCGTCGACCAGGTGCGTCACCCCCTTCTGGCGGGTGATGCGGCCGACGAAGAGCACATAGGGCCGTGACGGATCGACACCATATTTGACCAAGGCCGAGGTGTCGGCGGTCTTCTGGTATTCGTCAAGGTCGATGCCGTTGTAGATGACGTGAATGCGCGCGGGATCGACGGTGGGATAAGCCTTGAGGATGTCTTCGCGGGTTCCTTCAGAGACGGCGATGATGGCGTCGGCGTCGTCGACGGCGGTGCGCTCGATCCAAGAGCTCATGGCGTAGCCGCTGCCCAGCTGCTCCGCCTTCCAGGCGCGCAGCGGTTCGAGGCTGTGGGTGGTGAGGACGAACGGAATGTTGAAGAGCTTTTTGGTCAAAAAGCCAGCCATCGACACGTACCAGGTGTGGGTGTGGACGATGTCGATCGCCGCGAGAGGCATAATCTGCGCCAGGTTGAGGCTGAGGGTTTCGAGGG
>DASZMZ010000208.1:0-12793 GCA_035551455.1 Candidatus Sulfopaludibacter sp. | reverse complement strand
ACTGGGATTCCGGCGCCAGCCAGGGCCGATTCCACTTCGGCGGGACGAAGGCGGCTCGCGTCGTACTCGACCATCAGCCCGTCCAACGACGGATCGACCTTGATTTTCTGGATGCCGTAGAGTGTGGTGGTGTCGGAGAGGCGCTGCAGCATGGCGTCGTCGAGCGGTTTCTGCAAGCGGAAGCGGACTTGGACCTTCGTCATTACTTACAGGATACTATTTCGCTTGCGGCGACTCAGCTAGCTGGTAGGATTCGCGGTAGCGCAGCTTGATACCCGGACGCTTGATGCGGACGCGGATCTCGTGGGGACCCAGCGCGGCGTTGGCGCCCACATGGAAGCCCAGCATGTAGCTGACGTTGAGGTCCTCCAGTGCCAGCCGCATGCCCTCGTCGAGATCGTTGCGGCTGTGGAAAGCCGTACCGCCCGTGCGTTCGGCGAACTGCTCCATCGTTGGCGTGTAGCTTCTGGTGATGGTCGATAGGCCGCGGGCGTCCACACTGTAAACGGCCACGTCGGAGCGGTTCAACTGGGCGACCACTCTTTCGAAGTCGGGGTAATAGAAAACTCCATTCGTACTCAACGGAAAAGCATCGGATAGCCAGATGAGGCTCTTGCGCCCCGGCACGTGCGCCAGCCGGCCCGCAATCTTCTCGAAGGCGCGAAAGGTGTCCGTGATGCGGCGGTTCATGAAGAAGAACTGCTCCTCCGCGCTCATGCCGCGTCCGGCGCGACCGGCATAACGCGCGTCGAAACGGCCGGGCGTAGTCTCATCGTCGATGTCGCTGAAAGTCAGATCGAGATTCTGGAGCACTTCGACGAGTTCCGCCATGTCTGACGTAAATTCGTGGAGCAGGCGGGGCTCGCGGTCGATCAGGTAGAGGGCCACGCGCTGCCGCGGCTGGTAGGTTTGCAGCATGTGGATAGCCTGTTCTTTGGCGCGGTAACGGTCCGGGTATTCGGTGTTGACCCAGTCCAGAACCAGGACGGAATACCCGCCGGCCGCGGGGCCATCGTCAGTCGAATCGGTCGCAGTGGGCGGCAAAATAGCGTGGCGTGTGCCGGTCTCCTGATCGAGCTTGAAGAGGGTCACGGGCTGGGCTTTGCGATCGTCGAATACCTGGAAATCCTCGCGGCGAAGATAGGTGACGGACTTGCCCTTCGAGTCCTGAGCCACGACGCGGACTTGGACCAGGCTCGTGGTGGATCGGATCACGACACCGGGATCATCGGGCGGAATTTGTTGTCCGGCGGCCAGCACACCGGCCAGGACAAGTACCCAGAACATTGTCCACAGGACGTAGGGCGGCGTGCGGAGGTTACCGGATGAGCCTAGTACCCGAGCGAACTCGCAGCTAGTAGAACAGGTGGTTGCGCACTCCCGGGAAACGGCTACACTCCGGATCGTGACTATCACCAGACGGAACGCCTGCAGCGGCGTAATTCTCCTGGGGCTGCTTCTGATCGGACCGCTCATGCGCTCGCGCGAGAGTCAGGCCAAGGGTGGTTCGGTGACACCGGTCATGATCGTGAACACGGCGAAACCCTTCTTCCGCGAGATTGTGAATCGCGGAGCGGGCGTTCAGACGTTCGGTCCGGGAGTGGGGACGTTCGCGGTAACATCCATCACGCTGACCAACTACGATTCCGGCTGTCAGCGCGTGCGCATCTTTCAACCAGTGCTCTCGGGCGGCACGTATGGGCAGTGCGCGGACACCACGGTGTCCGCATTTGGGGCGGGCGTGCGGGCGATTGTGCCAGGCAACCAGACTCTGCAACTCACGTTCCCGTCGCCGATTGTCTTTCCCGCGGTGGACGGTCAGACGTGCGGCGCCATCTCCTTCCAGAGCAGCAATGGCCTGGTGTACGCCGACATTTCCGGTTATTCGAACTGACCGGGGGCCAATTCAACCGAACCGTTCAACTCGCTGAGCAACTGCAACGCAAGAGCGCGGCGACCTGCATCGAACTCGGCGCGGGAATCGGCAGTGGGCAGATGACTGGTGATCCAGGCCTCCAGCATTTCGGTCACGGGTATGGCGACAGCCTCTTCGGCGCCGGGTTCAAAGCGGAGCGGAATTTCGGAGCGCTGAATGGCGGCGAACAGCAGTTCGGGAAACGTCATAACACCTCGGCGTGATGATTTACAGGACCGCAGCCGCGCCCGAGGCCGGGATTGGTCCGAATAGCTTCCTGAATAAATCGCTTGGCGCGGCCCACTGCATCCGGTAGTTCGAAGCCGCGCGCCAGGGCTGCGGCAATGGCGGCCGAATAGGTGCAGCCAGTGCCGTGAGTATGCTGCGTGTCGATACGCGGCGCGCGAAATTCGCGAAAGCTGGTGCCATCCCAAAGAAGGTCGGTGGCGTCGCCGTCCAGGTGGCCCCCTTTGATGAGGACGGCGCGCGGACCCATGCGGAGGATTGCGGCCGCGGCATGCCGCGCGTGTTCGAGCGTGCGGATGGAGATACCTGCCAAAGCCTCGGCCTCGGGAATGTTCGGCGTGAGGAGAGTCGCGCAAGGCAGCAAGTCGCAGCGAACGGCTTCCAGCGCATCGTCAGGGAGGAGCGGGAGTCCGTGCTTGCTGACGGTGACGGGGTCGACTACGAGTGGGAAAGCGAAGCCGGCCGCGACGGCGGCAACGGCCCGCACCACTTCGGCGGACCCAAGAGCGCCGGTCTTGGCGGCTGCCGGGGGGATGTCTTCCAGCACAGCCTCGATCTGCTGCACCACGAGGTCGGGCGGCATCACCTGAATGCGCGAGACGCGGGTGGTGTTCTGGACGGTGACCAGCGTGATGACGGCCTCACCGTAGACACCGAACTGGTGGAACGTTTTGAGGTCGGCCTGAATGCCGGCGCCTCCGCTGGGGTCGGATCCGGCAATGGTGAGTGCTACGGCCATGCAGATTCCAGGGTACTATTTCGGCTAAGGCCGTGCCCTATTGCAACCAGATCGTAATCAGTGGCGACGTCGCGGCCCCGACTGTAAGAGTGAGTGCGGCGGGACCGGCGGGGACGAAGCCACCCGGAACGACGGCGTTAATCTGCATCAGGCCGATAAAAGCAGGCGCGCGGCCAGCGTACAGGAGTTGCGCGGTAACGCCTCCGACCGCCAGGGTGACCGGTGCGGCCGGTGTGCCATAGGGCGCAACGGCAGGCTGGCCGGCGATGTTGGCGCCGCTCGAAAGTCCTTCTCCGGTGGCATAAAGAGTAACCACGGTGCCGCGGGCCGCGGGCATCGCCTGCGAATTCAGACTGCCATCCTGATTCACCACAGCGGGGAATAGCGCTGGAGCCGAGGCCGCCACCGCCAGATCCAGCGAGCCGGCGCTCTGATTCTGGTAGAGCACCTCGACATGTGTGGAATTGGCGCCGGCCAGCGAGTACGGAGCCTGCGCATTGATCTGCCCCGACTGGGCATAGAAGAGCGGCGCGGGCACACCATCGAAGCGGACTTCCGCGCCGCCCAGCAGATTCGCCAGCAGCCCCGTCGAATCGACCGTTCCGGCGATTCCGGTCTCCGGTCCAATGCCGCTGCCATAGATGGTCACCAACTCGCCGGGTGCGATGGGACCCTGCGCCAGGCTGCCGGAACTCACCAAGGCGAGCGTGGCCGCGGTGGGAGCAACCGGTGGAGGAGCGGCGGGCAAGGGCGTCAGGCGGCGAATCCGATTATTCAGCGAATCAGCGAAGTAGATGTTTCCGGCGCCATCCACGGTAAGCCCCAGGGGCGTCGAGATGCGTGCGGCTGCGCCATCGCCGCCGTCGCCCGTAAAACCCGGCAGCCCGATTCCTGCAATGGTGTGGATCTGGCCATCGGGCGTCACCTGGCGCACGCGATTGTTGGCGCTATCGGCGATGTAGAGATTGGCGTTTCCATCGACAGCGACGCCGCGCGGCGTGTTCAACGGCGAGACGGTGGCCGCGGTTTCATCCATGGCGCTGCCGGGTTGGCCCGTACCTGCCACGGTGGTAATGACGCCGGCCGGGTTGACTCGGCGGATGCGATGGCTGAACGTATCGGCGATGAAGAGGTTGCCTAAGGAATCCACCGCGCAGGCGCTCGGCTGGTTCAACTGGGCGAGCCGGGCCTGGCCGCCATCGCCGGCATCCCCCGGCGCACCGTTGCCCGCGGCAGTGGTGACGGTTCCACTGGCGGCCACGCGCAGCACCCGGTGGTTCGACGTGTCCACAATGTACAGGGTGCCCCCCATATCGAGACAGACCGAGTGCGGTCCGCGCAGTTGGGTTTGCAGGGGCGGAAGTCCCTCCGCGCCGGTCCCGCTCACTCCAGTGCCTGCGAACGTGGAGATGGCGCCACCGGACACCTTGCGAATGCGGTGATTATAAGTGTCGGCGATCCAGACCGTCCCGGCGGCGGCGGCAACGCCCATCGGCGAATTCAAGGCGGCCTGCGACGCCGGTACCAGATCGCGATCGAAGCCCGCCGCGCCCGTGCCGGCGAAGGTCTCGAGAATGGCCCCGGGGGAGACCAGGCGCACGCGCTGGGTGCCGGTATCGGCGATGTAGAGATTGCCGTTCGAATCCAGCGCCACGGCGGACGGCAGGAGCAGCATTCCGTTGAGGGCGGATGCGCCATCGCCCACCGCGTGCAAGTACGCGTCGCCGGCCACGGTCTGAATATCGCCGCGGCCATCCACGCGGCGCACGCGGACGCCGTCGGCAATCAGCAGGTTGCCTGAGAAATCGGCGGCCAGATCGCGGGGGGCGGTAAGCATGGCAGATTGGGCCGGTCCGCCATCGCCGGAAAAGCCGGGCGCGCCGGTGCCAGCCACGATGATCCATGCGCCGGCAGCCGTCAGGCAGCGGACGATCCCGGTAGAGTCGGCGGCGAAAAGGTCGCCAGCCGTGTCCACCGCGACGGCGGTCGGGGAGAGCAGCGCGGTGGCGGCCGAGCCGCCGAGCACGGTGACGATGCTGCCGCTCGACAGGATTTTGCGGACACGCTGATTCTGCGAATCGGCAATATAGAGGAGGCCGGCGCGGTCTACGGCGAGTCCGGCAGGGAAAGCCAATTGCGCGGTGGAGGCGAGGCTCCCCTCACCGCGAAAGCCGGCCACCCCGGTGCCGGCCACGGTAGAAATCTTCCCATCGGGGGTAACTTTGCGGACGCGGTGGCCTTCAAATTCCGCGATATAGAGATTGCCGGCGGCGTCCACCACGAGATTGCGCGGCGAGAGGAGTTGCGCGGCAACAGCGGGAGCGCCGTCACCCGGACCCGACGCGCCGCCGCCCGCATAGGTGCTGATCATCCCATCGGGGCTGACGCGGCGGACGCGGTTGTTTCCCAGGTCCGCTATATAAAGGTAGCCGGCGAGGTCCACGGCAAGGCCGTACGGGAAGTTGAGCTGGGCCACGGTGGCGGCCCCGCCATCTCCGCTGAAGCCGGCGCTGCCCGTGCCCGCGAGGGTGGTGATGACCCCGGAGGCACTCACTTTGCGGACGCGGTGATGATCGGTGTCGGAGAGGTAGATGTTGCCCAGATGGTCGGCCGCAAGGGCTTGAATGTTGCCGATCTGGGCGAGCGCGGCGGGTCCCCCATCGCCCAATAAGGAGCTGCCGGCCACGGTATCGATGCGGTAGGTGGGGGCGGACGCGGCTCCCGCCATAGGCGTCCACAAGAGGAGGGCCGCGGCACAGCGACAGAGTGTCATAGGCGTCTTTACCTCTATTAGTGGCCGCGAGTTCAAGAAACTCTCAAATTGTTCGAGAAGAATAATTGAGGCGTGAATGTCCTTTTTCCGAGTGGCGGCCGCGGTAGTGGTGTGGCAAGGTCTGGCGGCCGGGCAGCCGATCCGGCTGAAAACGCGAACCATCGACGCTGCCCGCGAGACTTACCGCATGCCGGAACGGGGCGGCGGGAAGTATTGGCTGGTGCAATTCGACCGCCGTCCGGATGGGCAACTGCGGGCCGAACTGGCGAAGCGCGGCATCGGCGTGCTGCGGTACGTGCCCGAATCGTCGTTCATGCTCCGACTTCCGGCGGCGGCCAACCTGCGCGGGCTGGGTGTGCGCTGGGCGGGTCCGCTGCAGACCGCCGAAAAACTGAGCAGTGCGCTGGCGGAGGAGACTTCGGGGACCTATCTGGTGACCTTTCATCCGGATGTGGATGGCGAGGTGGCCCGGCGGATCGCCCGCGATGAGGGTTTTCTTCTAAATGAAACGCCGGGACTCCTGCCCGGCCATCTGTTGCTCACGGGCAAGCATGATGCATTGGGAATGCTGGCCAGGCACGAAGAGGTGGCGTACATCGTACCGGCGGCGCAGGACTTGCTGGTGCGGAAGCGGGTTTATGGCTGCGGCGGCCCGGTGACGGAATCGGGCCTGGTGGCCGATTACGCACTGGCGGATGCGGGCTGGCCCAAGGATGGGCAGGGACGAGTGGCCCTGCAGTACATTTTCGACAGCATCACGGCAAAGCTGGATTCCAATGTGGCGCGAAGCCAGGTGGAGCGGGCGCTCAGCGAGTGGGCGCGATACGCGAATGTGACGTTCACACCGGGTGTTTCGGCGGGGGCCGCCCGGACATTGGAGATCCTGTTTGCCACCGGGCCTCACGGGGATGCGTACCCCTTCACGTCGGTGGCGACCCTGGCGCACACCTTCTACCCAGCGCCGCCGAATCCGGAGCCAGTGGCGGGAGACATACACCTGAACGATATCGAAGCGTGGGGCGTGGGGAACAGCATCGACCTGTTCTCGGTGGCGCTGCACGAGGCCGGACATGCGTTGGGACTGGGCCATTCCGATATCCCGGGAACGGTGATGTACCCGTACTACAAACTGGCGGCGGGACTGAGCAGCGACGATATTGCGGCGGTGCAGAAGCTTTACGGCGCGGCGGGGACGGCTTCGACCGTTCCCGCGGCGCCGGCGACACCCACGGCGCCCACAACGCCCACAGCCCCCACTACGCCGAGTGCTCCCACTCCGTCTCCGTCCAGCGATACCACGTCGCCGGGGCTGGTGATCGTGCAGCCGGGGTACACCATCGTCTCCACGGGGGCGGCCTCAATTGTCGTGAGCGGCACGGCTAGAGACAACGTGGGCGTGAGTTGCGTCAAGTGGACATCGACCGGCGGCTCGGGTGCGGCTACGGGAACAACGGCATGGTCGGCGACGATTCCGCTGCTGGTGGGGACCAATACGATCACGATTCGGGCTTACGACGCGGCGGGCAATTCCGGTTGGCGGAGTTTGACGGTGGTGAGGAACTGAGATGCGCAAAACTTTTTACGTAGTACTCTCCGATTTCCTCCCTTTGTGCCGATATATGCAGTAGCACCATGGATTGTACGCAGCAAGCCGTCCTGTACTCGCCAAGAGAAGCGTCCGCGCTGGACGAGTCCGCGCGCACGTTGTATGCGCTTGCCGAAGCGCTGGATCAAAGGGACGGGTTCACGGCAGGTCACAGTGAACGGCTGGCTTGCCTGAGCGTGAGCTTGGGGGTGGCTCTCGGGCTGGAGGATGCCAGTCTTCAAATCCTGTATCGCAGTGGGTATCTTCACGATATTGGCAAGGTAGGAATTCCGGATTCGATTCTGTTGAAAGCGGGCGCCTTGAATGAAACCGAGTGGTGCAAGATGCGCAGCCACCCGGCGCAAGGGGAAAGCATCTGCCGGCACATGCCGTCGCTGGCGCCGGTGCTGCCAATCATCCGGCATCACCATGAACGCTGGGACGGGTCGGGCTATCCGGATGGACTGCGCGGCGAGCAGATTCCGCTGCTGGCGCGCGTGCTTCAAGTGGCCGATATCTACGACGCATTGACGAACGCGCGTCCCTATAAACCCGTCTTCTCCTGCGAGGACGCATTGAACATTCTGAAACATGAAACGGAGCGGGGTTGGCGCGACCCTCAAATCGTCGACACTTTTCTCCGCCTTCATCCGGCATGGTTTGCGCAGACGGCGGATCCGGAACTCAACACTATGCGACAAGGCCTACAACGTCTGGCCGCCCAAACCATTTCATAGGCATGACTACGTGACGGGACCCGGATTGAACGGCGAGAGTGAATTGGCGAGGCCCCAATGCTCGGCCCAGGTCTTCTTGCCTCCGGCGACTTCGAGCATGTAGCGGAAAAGCTGCCAGCCCACCTCCTCAATCGTGGCGTGGCCGGTGGCGATGCGGCCGGCATCGATGTCGATCAGGTCGTGCCACTTCTCGGCGAGGGCGGTGCGCGAGGAGACTTTGACGACGGGAACGAGCGCCAGACCGTAGGGACTTCCCTCCCCCGTGGTAAACACGTGGAGATTCATGGAAGCGAGTTGCTGTGTGCCGCAGATAAAATCGCTAGCCGGCGTGGCGGCGAAGACCAGGCCTTTTGCGGTGACCTTCTCGCCATGGCCGGCGACCGACTGGAGCGCGGTAGTACCGGCTTTCGCCACGCTGCCGAGCGCCTTTTCGACGATGTTGGCAAGGCCTCCGCGTTTGTTGCCGGGCGTGGTGTTGGCGCTGCGATCGGCTTGACCGCGGGCGAGGTATTCGTCGTACCAGCGCATCTCGCGAATCAGGTCGCGGGCGATCTGCGGGGTGGCGGCGCGCGGCGTCAGGAGGTGGACGGCGTCACGCACTTCGGTGACCTCGGAAAACATGACCGTGGCGCCGGCGCGCACCAATAGGTCGGCGGCATACCCGACGGCGGGGTTGCAGGTGACACCGCTGAAGGCGTCGCTGCCGCCGCATTGGAGGCCCACTACGAGGTCCGACGCGGGGCAGGTCTGACGGCGGCGGCGGTCGAGGATGGCTAGACGTTTTTCGGCAGCTTCTAGAATGGCCGACACCATTTCACCGAAGCCACGCTCGTCCTGGAGGCGAATCACGTTGCCGCTCTCCAGCACCGGCAGATCGCTTGAAAACAGGCGCGCCGGCTGCAGTTTCTCGCAGCCGAGACTCACGACGAGCGGCTGACCGGCGAAGTTGGCATGGGTGGCGATGTGTTGCAGGGTGCGGATGGGGACGGCGGCGCCGGGCGCGTCGATGGCCACGCCGCAGCCATAGGAATGCGTGACGGCCACGACATCGTCCACGTTTGGAAAACGGGGCAGCAACTCCGTCTTGATGCGCCGCACGGCGAAGTCAACGGTGGGAGCGACGCATTGGACCGTGGTCGCGATGCCGAAGACATTGCGCGTGCCAGTGCCGCCATCGGGATTGCGGTAGCCCTCGAAGGTGTAGCCTTCGAGCGGTGGCAGCGGCGCGGGGACCGCGGTGGCCAGAGGCAGTTCATCCAGCGGAGGGGCCACCGGCATGTCCAGCATTTCCTCGCGCACCCAGGAACCGGCCGGAATGGCGCGATTGGCGTAGCCGATCACCGAGCCGTAGCGCAGCACGGGCTCGCCGGGGGCGAGGTCGGCGAGAGCCATTTTGTGCGACTGCGGGATGCGTTCGCGCGGCGTCGTCAAACCCTCCGGGTCGACGATGATGGCCACGTTGTCTCGGGGATGAACCCGGATATGCATTCTTCGATTCTATCCGGTCCAGGCGGCAAAACATTCCACTTGACAAGCCAGTGGAGTGGGAGCAGACTGGTTCTACTTGAATGTCTAGTGAACACAAATCGCGCATCCAGGTGTTGCAGGGCACGCTGGACCTGATCGTCCTGCGGACACTGGCCACAATGGGCAAGCAGCATGCGTACGGCATCGCCTCACGCTTGCAGCAGGTATCCGAAGATCTGCTCAATCTGAATCAGGGAACGCTCTACCCGGCGCTGGTGAGGCTGGAGCAACAGGGTTGGATCAAAGGCGCGTGGGGCACCACGGAGAGTAATCGTGAAGCCAAGTTCTACTCGATTACGCGGTCCGGGCAGAAGGCGCTCAGCGAAGAGACGGAGCGGTGGCGGCAGCTTTCGGGACTGATGGAGAAACTGCTGGCGCAGGAGGGATAAACCATGCGGCGCTTTCTAGCACGTTGTACGGCATTGCTGTGGCGCGGCCACGCGGAACGGGAACTGGAGCGCGAAGTGGCGGCCCACCTGGCGCTGATGGAAGAAGACTTCGCGCGCCGCGGCATGACAGCCCCGGAGGCGCGATTGGCGGCGCGGCGAGCCTACGGCGGAGTGGACCTGGCCAAGGAACTGCATCGCGACGCCCGCTCCTTCGTGTGGCTGGAACAGGCAGCGCGGGATGTGCGGCATGCGGTGCGAAGTCTTGGGCGCACACCCGGCTTTGCGCTGCTGGCGATTCTGACGCTGGCGCTCGGCGTGGGGGTGAATACGACATTGTTCACCGCCTATAACGCGGTGGCGCTGCGTCCGCTTCCGGTGGCCTACCCCGACCGCGTGGTGCGACTGGAGCGCTGGTTCGAAAGCCGCAGCGCGGGCACCATTCAATACTACTTCTCGCTGCCGGAATACCAGTACGCGCGCGAGCACGGCACCGTGTTCTCGGCGCTCATGGCAGGCACGGCGAGTATCGGGGTGGCGGCGCGAATGGACGGTACAGCGGAACCGGAGAAGCTGTTGGGACAACTGGTGACGGCCAACTATTTTTCGGGTCTGGGTGTGGCGGCGGAACTGGGGCGAACTTTTCTGCCGGAAGAGGACGGTACGCCGGGCGGCAATCCCGTCATGGTGATCAGCCACGCTCTTTGGCAGCAGCGGTTCGAAGGCAGTCCGGGCGTGCTGGGCCGCGTGATTCAGATGAACGGAACGGGGTATGCGGTGATCGGAGTGGCGGCGAAGAATTTTGGGAGCGCCGCCGTGGACGACCCGATCACGCAGTTCTGGGCGCCCGTATCCATGCGGGAGCAATTGGCAGGCAAGGACATGCAGGTCCAGATCCTGGGACGAATGAAAGACGCGGTCCCGGTTTCGCGCGCGGAGGCGGAAACGAGCCTGCTGGTCCGCCAGTTCGGTCGCACGTTCGAAGCGAAAGACCGGACTACCGCGGTGACCTTGCAGCACACGTCATTGATGGGAAATACCGAGGACATCCGCTTCAAGGCGGTAGTGGCCGGAGTGATGATGCTGGTGGGTCTGGTGCTGCTGGTGGCTTGCGCGAACATCGCCAACATGATGCTGGCGCGGGGCGCCGGACGGCAGAGAGAAATTGGCGTGCGGCTGGCGCTCGGCGCGGGCCGGGGCCGCATGGTCCGCCATCTGCTGACTGAGAGCTTCCTGCTTTCCTTCGCCGGCGGTCTGGCCGGGCTGGTGCTTTCCACGTGGAGCAGCCGTCTTCTCAGTGTGGCGCTGAGTCGTATGCTGACAGGGACGCCCGCGGCCGCGGCGGGCTTTACGTTAGACCTGAGCGTCGACGCGCGCGTGTTCGGCTACGCCATGGCTCTTTCGCTGGCGGCCGGCCTGTTTTTCGGACTCGCGCCGGCGCTGCAATTTACCCGGCCCGACCTGAGCCTGGCATTGAAGGAGGAGGGCTCGTCGTTCGGCCGCCAGCTCACCAAGTCGCGACTTCGGGGCCTGCTGGTGGGCGGTCAGGTGGCCATTTCCATGCTGCTGCTGATTACGGCCGGACTCCTGCTGCGCGGGCTTCTGCGGTCTCACGACGCCGACCCGGGCTTTGAGACGCGGGGCCTCTTTCTGATGACCGCGGATTTCGGCGGCAAGCCGGCCGAAGGACGGGCGCGCGTGGTGAACCAACTGCGCACGCGGCCTGAATTGAAGTTCGTCGCGCTGGGCAGTTTTCCTATGATGGGCACGTGGACTCCGCCCATCGTGGTACCGCGCGGCGCCGCCACTCAACCACTGAGAGGGCGTACCCTGGCCAGTTACGCGGACGAAGGATACCTGGCCACGGTGGGGATCCCGCTCTTGCGCGGCCGTGGGTTCACGCCGCAGGAAGTCCGCACGAACGCTGCTGTGGCGGTGGTGAGCGAATCGGCCGCGCGCCGTTTCTGGCAGGATGGGGACGCTCTGGGCAAGCGTTTCGATCTGGACTTGGATTTTCGCGGCACGATGAAGAGCTTTGAGGTGGTGGGCGTGGTGAAGGATGTGCGCTTCGCCAACCTGACCCGCGTGGATCCGGCGCACGTCTACCTGACTCCGAAGCCCGGGGACTTTCCGGGGATCGTGGTCCGCGCCGAAGGCGACCCGCGCCGCGCGGCGGAAGCGATTCGCGCCGGCGTCGCGACTCTGGACCGGAACATGCCGGCCAGCTTATGGCTGACGAGCGTGGAGGACGGCCCGATGCTTCGAGAGAGAACGCAAGCCGGCCTGTGCGCTGCGCTGTCCTCAATTCTGGCCGGGCTGGCGCTGGTGCTGGCGGGCGTGGGGATCTACGGCGTGATGTCGTACCTGGTGAGCCGGCGGGTGAAAGAGATCGGCGTCCGGATGGCTCTGGGCGCGAGCGCGGGTGGAGTGCTGCGCTCGGTGGTGTTGCAGAGTCTGCGACCGGTGATTCTGGGGATGGCGGCGGGCATCGCGGGCGCGGCGGGAATCTCCAGTTTGTTGCACACGACGCTGGTGTTTCCGGGATCGACAGACGTTCTGTATGGGGTAGCGTTCTACGACCCCGCGACGTTCCTGGGGCTGGGCAGCTTTCTGGTTCTGGTGGCGGCCCTGGCGAGCTTCATTCCCGCGCGGCGAGCGATTCGAGTCGACCCGATGACGGCTCTGCGGTGCGAGTAGGCGGGCCACAGACCCATGCCCGACCGGGTCGAAAAACCTCCTCCCCGGAAAACATATTCACCCTCACCGCGGAGGCGCGGAGGCACAGCCCGGCATAGCCGCAACCAAAAGTGTGAGCGTTCCAGAACTCGGGTAGATTGGGTTTGTCTAGAACGACAATCACCCGAGGAGGAACGCCATGAACGAGT
>DASZMZ010000207.1:0-3593 GCA_035551455.1 Candidatus Sulfopaludibacter sp. | reverse complement strand
GTGACCACAAGCTGACGGGCGATGAATGGCTGGAGACGGCGCGCACGGCGCACGAGCTGGGCCTGCATTCGAACTGCACGATGCTCTACGGCCACATCGAGAACGAGGAAGACCGGGTGGACCATCTGGTGAAGCTGCGTGAGCTGCAGGATGAGACGAATGGATTCGTCACCTTTATCCCGCTGGCGTTTCACCCGGACAACACCGCGCTTTCGCACGTGCCGAAGACGACCGGCTTCGACGATCTGAAAAATATCGCCGTGGCGCGGCTGATGCTGGACAATATTCCTCACATCAAGGCGTACTGGATCATGATGACGCCGAAGGTGGCGCAGGTGGCGCTGCGGTTCGGCGCCGACGATCTGGATGGGACGGTGGTGGAGGAGAAGATCTACCACGATGCCGGCGCGACCACATCGCAATCGATGAGGCGCGGGGAATTGCTGCGGCTGATTCGCCTCGCGGGCAGGGAACCGGTGGAGCGGGATACGTTGTATCGGCCGGTCGAGCGCACGGAGACGGCGTTTACGGTTCTGGTGTAGGGCGGCGACAGCTAAAATTCGCCGCGTCGTCGATGCTGCCGGAGCCTTTGTAGCGGGCGACTTCGGGCCAGGGGCAAAGCGGCCGTGTGCGCACGGTCTGGCCATTCACCACGCGCGCGGCGGCAATCGACGCCGGCGCTTTTCCTCGTTCGACCCACTCGACCAGCGGCGTGGCGGTGTCGAAGGTGCTGGTCCCGATGCCGCCGCCGCAGTGGAACATGCCCGGGACCATGAACAGGCGCGCGAACTCCTGGGTTGACGAACCCATCTTCGCGGTGACGGCCTCGTAGTACTCAAGGCCCATGCGGGGATTGAGTTGCGGGTCGGCCCAGCCGAAATACATCAGCAGCTTGCCGCCGTGCTGGCGAAAGGCGGTGAGATCGGGATCCGTGGCATCAAGAACCTGCCGGGCGAAGTCGAGGTTTTCATGGTCCTTGTCAATCTCGAATTTCTGAATCGCGTCGGCGTCGCTGAGGCTGGCGAGAGGCGTGCCGGGGCCGAGGATGAAGCGGATGAAACCGCTGGCATAACCGTTCCAGTTGCTTTGGCCGGCGGCAGTGTCGATCTGCTGGCCGAGCCAGCCGCTTTGGCCATTGGGGCCCGTGACTTCCGAACCGACCGGCCAGCCAGGAAAGTAGCGTTTACCCTGACGGGGAACGTCGGTGTACAGGCGATCGAGGGCGGCGATCTGATTCGCAGTAAAGCAATCGGCATTGTCGCTGGAGGCTTCGCAGCGGGGCAGGTCGCGGGCCGGGCGGAAATCGCAGGCGAGCGGGTTATCGATCAGACCGTCCTTGAGACCGTCTCTGGCGTCGCATTGCTCGTAGACGCGCTTCGCCAGAAGGTTGAGTTTGGCCGCAGGGAAAGGATTGGCGGCGAGGCCCTGTTTCCAGTAGATGCGGGCCATTTGGTAAACGGTGTAATTGAGCGCCGGCGCTCCGGCAATGATGCCGTTGAAATCCGCCGGGAAGCGCTGGGCAAGCATAAGAGCCTGGCGGCCGCCGGTGGAACAGCCATCAAAGTAGGCTTTGGCGAGCGGCTGGGAGTAATACGCGGCGATGAGACGCTTCGCGGTTTCGGCGGTGACGTGGAGGGAGCGAAAGCCGAAGTCGATGAACTTCTGGCGATTCACGGCGAAGGTTCCACCGGGCTCGCGCCGGGCGGAGTGGCCTGTGTCCGTCGCCGCGGTGACAAAGCCGGCCCTGAGCCCATGGGCGCGGTTGGCTGCGCGGCCCGCGGCTTCGAACGACTCGCCGGCAAACCCGCCATTGCCGAACATGTACAGGCGTCCGTTCCAGAGCGTGGGGAGGTTGACTTCGATATTCATGTCGGGCTGGACGAGGAGGTCCACCCGGCAGTGTTCGGGTATCACGGCCGAAGCCGGTACGATAACGGCGGAATAGACCGAGAAATCGTAGCCGGTGAGGGCGACGAGCTGCGGGCAACCGGCGCGAGGGTTGAAGGTTGGCGACGGCGCTTTGTAATCCCGGAACTGAACGCCGCCGCCACCCTGGGCGAGGACTGACGCGGCAAGGAGCAGGGCGGCTGTGGCGACACGAATGGCGGCGCGCATGCCCGGAGATTGTATATCAGCGCCGCAGTTCGCACATATTTCGCACATATAATGACGGCATGTCCCTCGCCATGAAGCTGGGATCGGTACTGGCAGCTTCGCTTGCGGCCTCGGTTCTTCAGGCGCAGACGTTCTCGAGCGAGGACATCGCTTTCTTTGAGGCGAAGATCCGTCCGCTGCTGACGTCACAGTGTCTGGGATGCCATGCCAGTTCGCGGAATTCCCCGCCCGGCAATCTGACGCTGGATTCGCGAGCCGCGATTTTGAAGGGTGGCGACTCGGGACCGGCGGCGGTGGCCGGCGACCCCGCCACGAGCCGAATCATGCAGGCCATCCGTTATGAAGGCCCGCAGATGCCTCCGTCCGGCAAACTTCCGGCGGAGCAGATCGCACTGGTCGAGCAATGGATCAAAAAAGGACTGCCATGGCCCGCCGAATCGGCCGCGGCGCCTGCCGCCGCGCGGAAACGCTGGGCGTGGGAGCCGCTTCATGCCTCTACTCCGCCGGCGGTGCGCGATGCTTCGGCCGCGCCGACCGCGATCGATCGCTTCATTCAGGCGAAACTCGAAGCGGCAAACCTCAAGCCCGCTCCCGCCGCCGACCGGCGCACTCTGCTGCGGCGGCTCTCGATCGATCTGATCGGTCTTGCGCCGACATACGCGGAAGTGCAGGCGTTCGAAAACGATCACCGGGCTGACGCGTACGAGCGCCAGGTGGACCGGTTGCTGGCATCGCCTCATTTCGGAGAACGCTGGGGCCGCCACTGGCTGGATCTGGCGCGCTATGCGGATTCCGGTACGCTCGGTATCCGGTTCCCGCTTGCGGTGACCTATCGCGACTGGGTAATCGATGCGTTCAATCGCGATCTCCCTTACGACCGCTTCGTGACGCTGCAACTCGCGGCCGATCAGGTGGATCTTCACAATCGGCCACAGGACCTGGCGGCGCTGGGTTTCATCACGCTGGGCAACGATCTCTATCGCGCGACGGAACTGCCGGAGCGTGTCGACGACCGAATCGACGTGGTCAGTCGAGGCCTGCTGGCGTTGACGGTGAGCTGCGCGCGTTGCCACGACCACAAATACGACCCCATTCCCACGCGCGATTACTACTCTCTTTACGGCGTGTTCGCCAACACGCAACTGCTGGGGTTTGCGAAGACCATTGCGCCTGCCGCGAACGCCGGCGCGCCATCCTGGTATGAGGCGCGCATTGCTCAGCGCGCCCAGGATCGGGAGAACTACCGCAATGAGCGCATCAAAGCCATTCGCGAAGACTACCGGCAGCCGGCCGAGATGGAGAAGTACCGTAAGGCCGCCGAAGAGGCGCATGCGCTGTCCTCCACTCGCCGCGACGGGTACGCGCGCGAGCACAACCTGAACGCCTACATGCTGGAACGCTGGGTGCGTTCACTCGACGACCACTCGGACGCGACCGATATCCCGGCCGAGGACTTCGGCTTCGTGATGACCGAAGGC
>DASZMZ010000206.1:0-12389 GCA_035551455.1 Candidatus Sulfopaludibacter sp. | reverse complement strand
ATTGGATGCGGAAGAGCGTTTCGGGGTAGCGGGCATGGCGTCGCAAGTCGGCGGGCATCTGCGAGGCGTTGAGCAGGAGCTCGGGGAAGAGGTGCTGGTAGGCGGAGATGATGGGGTCGTCGGGCGCGAAGATGTAGAGGTGGGTTTCACCGTCGTACGCATCGATGGTGGCTTTGACGGCATTGCGGACGTAGTTGACGCGTCCCATATCCTGCAAATCGACGGCGCGCGAGTAGGGGTGGGCGTCGCTGGTGGTGTAGCCATCGACAATCCATACCAGCTTGCCGGCGTCGGTGATCACCATGTACGGATCGGTATCCCACTGCAGGAAGCCGGCGAGTTCCTCGAGGCGCTCGCGCACCTTGCGGCGGAGCATCATGCGGCTGTTGGGCTTCAGATAATCCGTGAGCAGGATGTTGGGTTCGTTTTCGCGAATGGCGGCGGCCATGCGCATGAAGAACGACGAGATGGGGAAGCCGCCCTTGCCTTCGTAGCGCGAGCGGACATTGTCCTCGCCCGAAGGATAGTTGAACTCCTGCTGGGCGGTGTTCACGAAGACGGGCTCGTGGGTCACTTCGCCGTAATAGATTTCGGGCCGCGTCAGTTTGAGGCTGGGCGTATCGATCTTGGGCGGCGCGTCCTGAATGGTGAGGACGGGCAGACCGTCGGAGGTCATCTTGCTGACTTCGGAGAGGACCAGGCCGTAGCCGTGCGTGTAGATGAAGGCCGGATTGATCCAGTTGGCGCGGGCATCGGGAAGCTGGCGAATATCCAACTCGCGCGGCGATAGGAGCACCTGCTTGTACTGGCCATCTATGGTGTAGCGGTCCACATCGCTATCGTGAAAAACGTAATACGTGCGCAGGGCCTGTCGCTGCGTGATGGTGTCGTGGAAGGCGTGCCAGTCCCACAGGCGGACGTTATCCAGCAGGGCTTTATGTTGCGCGACATCGATGGGTGCGTCGGGCTGCGCTTTGAATTCGATTTCCTTCACATTCTGTTCGAGTCCGAAGGCGGCGCGCGTGGCGTGGATGTGGGCGTCGATGTAGGGACGCTCGAGCGAGATCTCGTTGGGCTTGACGTAGAGGGCGGAGACGGCGGGCGGCACGATGAAGGAGATCACGAGGGCGATGGCCATACCCGCGGCGAGCATCCAGCGGCCGAATCCTACGAAGACGGCAGCGGCCAGCGAGGCGAAAACCAGGAGCCACTGGATGGGCAACCCGATGTTCTGATCGACATAGTCGACGCCAACTAAAAAGCTGCCGTGTTCGTTGTAGACCATTTCGAAGCGGCCGAGGTAGAAGCGGACGGCCATGGCGAGCAGGAGGACGATGCAGGCGCCGCGAAGAAAGCGCGATTCGAGTCCGCCTTCGAGCTTGAAGATGCCCGGATCGATTTCGCGGGCCTCGCGCAGGTCGGGCAGACTATAACGCAACTGCCAGGCGCGCGCCGCCACCCAATAGACCAGGATGCTGACGATGACCAGAGCCAGCACGTAGCCGCGCAGCAGACTGTAGAACGGCAGGTCGAAGAGGTAGAAGGAGAGCGGCTTGCCGAAGACGGAATCGTGCCAGACGGTGGCGGCGGCCGGCAATCCGCGCGAGCCGGCGAAGCGGACCACGGTCCACGTGTCGATGGAGGCGGCGGCGACCAGATAGCCCACAAAGAGCAGAACGGCGGTGGAGACTCGGGCATACAGCTTGTGTTCGCCGAGTGCGGTTCGGGCGAAGTGGAGCGCTCGTGAGTGCGCAATCCAAAGTACGGCGAAGGCCAGGAGGGTGGCGGCGGCCAACGGCAGAGCGCTGTAAGCCAGCATGCTCAGCCAGGTATTGAACTGGCCGAGTTCCTTCCACCATTCGATTTCGATGGCGTAAGTGGCGAACGAACGGGCGCCGAAGAGAATCACGAGCAGGAGAACAATGAGTGTGATGCGAGTTGCGGATGAGCCGGAGTTGCGGCCTCCACGTTCGATCTGATACCGCGGCATGCCCCAAGCGTAACACCGCGCCCGAGTGTTTACAGATTGATCACGCGACTAAGCCGCTCTCGATTCGTCCATGCAGCCATGAAGTGGATTCAAGTTGGCATGCTGACGGCGGTCGGGGCCGCTGTGCTGGCGGCGCAGGCGAAAGTACCGGCCGACGAATGGAACGACAAGGGGCTGGCTGCCTCGGCGCGGTTCGATTACGTGGAGGCCGAGCGCGATTTGGGGGAATCGATTCGTCTCTGGCAAGAGATGGGGCCTCAGTACGAGGGCCACACGGCCGTCGTGATGATGAATCTGGCGGAGGCGCTGTGCGGCCAGGGCAAGTGGCGGCAGGGTGCCTCGCTGCTGACGAAGTCGCTGGAGGTGAGCCGGCGCGCGCTGGGAAACCGCCACTTGCGGACCGTATCCAACCTGAATTTCCTGGCCGGTGCGGACATGATTTTGGGAGAGTTGGAGACGGCCGCCGCGCTGTATCGCGAGGCGCTGGGGGTCGAGCGGGAGTTGTATCCGGCGACGACGCAGCTGGCCGACACCTTAATGGGACTGTCGAGCTACTACGCGAGAGAGAACCGCATGGCGGAGGCTCTACCGCCGGCCGAGGAAGGCCTGCAAGTGGCGCTCGCGGCCGGTGGCGAGATGACTCTGGATTCGGCGATGGCTTATGCGAACGTAGCGCAGATTCATGCCTTTTCGCACCGGCCCGACCGGGCCATTCCTCTGTTCACGAAGGCGGAGGCGATCTATGCGAAGGTGCTTTCGCCCGACCATCCGCGGTATGCGTCGGTGCTGAGTCAGGAAGGGCTGGCATTGATGGACGATCACAAACTGGCGCTGGCCAATCGGAATATGGTGCGCGCGGTGCAGATTCTGTCGAACTGCGCGGGCTGTCAGTATCAGCAGGCGGTGGCCGTGAGTAATTTGGGATGGCTGCGGTACCAGGAAGGAAAGTACGGCGAGGCGGATACGCTGCTGAGCCAGGCGCTGGTGTTACAGGAAAGTTACGCCAGCCAGCCGGGAAGCGAGATGGCTGCCACTTTGAATCGATTGGCGGACGTGCGCCGCAAAGAGCGGAAGTACTCGGATGCGGAGCAACTCCACAATCGAGCATTGACGCTTCAGTCGTACAGGTAAGCCGTTGTGAAATAATCCTCGTGGGTCCGGGCTTCTTCGAGTAGGGCAGGCGCTGGGGGCTGGTTCCTGGTAAACTAAAGAATTCTTAGCCTGATTCCAGATTTGGGGTTTCCTATTTGAAGGTCCGTGTCATCCTGCTGTCACTCTGCGCGGTTTCCCTGTTCGCATCACCTGGCGACGAGACTGCCATTGTTCAGAACTACCTGGTTGCCCGCGACCATCAGGCCGCGCTGTTGAAAACGGCCTCAATGGATATCGACATTCGGGGCGATATTCCCAAGCTGCAAAAACAGGGCCGGTTTCACGCGCTGCGTCGGATTTCTCCGCTGGGATTGATCAGCTACGAGCGGCGTCATTTCGAAGGCGACGGCACGGTCAGGAATCAGTTGATCCTCCGGTACCTGACGGCGGAGGCGGAAGCTCGCAAAGAGCAGACGCCTGCGATGGCGGTGACTCCGGCGAATTACAAGTTCAAATATGCCGGCCGCCGCACCGTGGACGGACGCGACGCGCATCTTTTCCAGGTTTCCCCCATCAAAAAACGGGAAGGTATGTTCCAGGGCGAGTTATGGATCGATGCGGCGACGTTTCTACCCCTGCGGGAAAGCGGCTCCCTGGTCAAGAAATTATCCATACTCGTAAGAAAGACAGCCTTTGTCAGGAGCTTTGAAATTCGCGATGGTCTGGCGTTGACTCGGGAAGAGCAATGGAAATTCCAGGCAATCGGGGTGGGCGAAGCGGAACTGACAGTGGCGTTCAGCAATTTTTCGCTGGGCGAAAGCGCGGTCGGAGAACTCGACAATCAGTAGTGTGCGGTCCAGGTCGTTGGAGATTACATGAGAACACTGTTTTTGAATCCGCCCTCTTTTGAAGGTTTCGACGGTGGCGCGAGTTCGCGCTGGCCGGCATCTCGCGAAATCGAATCCTACTGGTATCCGGTGTGGCTCTGCTACCCCGCCGGCATGCTGCCGGACAGCAAAGTGGTGGATGCCCCGCCGCACAAGATCTCCATCGAACAGACGGTGGAAATGGCCAAGCAGTTCGAACTCCTGGTGCTGTACACCTCCACTCCCGGCTTCCACGTCGACGTCAAAATGGCGGAGATGATGAAGGACGTCAACCCCAAGCTGCAGGTGGCCTTTGTAGGGCCGCCGGTAACCACCGAGCCGGACAAGACGCTGCTGGGGACCAAGGCCATCGATTTTGTGGTGCGCCGCGAGTTCGATTATCAGATTGCGGACTACGCCAAGGGCAAGCCGCTGGATGAGTTGCCCGGCGTCAGCTACCGCAAGAACGGCCACGTCATCAACAATCCCGAAGGTCCGGCGATTGAGAATCTCGACGAGCTGCCGTGGGTCACCAAGGTCTATAAGCGCGACTTGGACATTACGCGCTACAACGTTCCGTTCCTGCTGAATCCCTTCGTTTCGCTGTACACTTCGCGCGGTTGCCCGGCGCTGTGCACGTTCTGCCTGTGGCCGCAGACGCACTCCGGCCATCGCTGGCGGCTTCGCTCGTCGGACGATGTGGCGAATGAAGTGCGCTACGCCCTGGAGCAGTTCCCGCAGATGAAGGAAGTCTTCTTCGATGACGACACCTTCAACTATCGCAAGGAACGGACCATCGAGCTGTGCAAGAAGCTCAAGCCGCTCAACTTCACCTGGAGCTGCACGTCGCGCGTCACCACCGATTACGAGACGCTGAGAGCCATGAAGGAAGCCGGATGCCGGCTGCTGATTGTGGGCTACGAATCGGGCGATCCGCAGATTCTGAAGAACATCAAAAAGGGCGCCACAGTGGATATGGCCGAACGCTTCACGGCCAACTGCAAGAAGCTGGGGTTGGTGGTGCACGGCGATTTCATCATCGGACTGCCGGGCGAGACGCGCGACAGCATTCGCAAAACGATCGACTTCGCCAAGAAGCTGGACACGGAGACGATTCAGGTCTCCATCGCGCATCCCTATCCCGGCACCGAGTTCTACGACTACGTGAAAAAGAACAACCTCATCACCATCGATTCGATGACCGATGAGACCGGCCATCAGCTTCCGAATATCATTTATCCGGGGCTGGACCGCGGCGAACTGGTGGACTGGGTGGAGAAGTTCTACGGCGAGTATTTCTTCCGTCCGCGCGTGGTGTGGCGCATCGTGCGCAAGGCCGTGTTCAATGGCGATGAGCGCCGGCGGCTGACCAAAGAGGCCAAGGAATACATGGCTCTGCGCAGCAAGCGCAAGAAATTCGTAGCCGACCACAAGGCGGCGAAGCCGGTGGGCGCACACTCCGGCGACTAGCATGACCGGGGAATCCGCGCGGCTCCGCGTGAAGACCTGGGTCTGCGCCACCGTGGTCGTACTGACCAACGTATTCGGCGATTTCTTCATGAAGCGCGGCATGTCCGGGATGGCCCCCATCAGCGGACCGCTGGGCTACATCGCCACCTTGTTCCAACCTTGGGTGGCGCTCGGCGTCGCCCTGTTGATTGTCTGGCAACTCTCCCGCATGGCCCTGCTGAGTTGGGCCGACTTGAGCTACGTTCTGCCCGTCACGTCCATTGGGTATGTGCTGGTGGCGCTCCTGGGCAGACTGCTGTTGAACGAGCAGATCACGTCCACGCGCTGGGCGGGCATCGCTCTGATTGTGGCCGGGGTGGCGCTGGTCAGCGGCGGCACGGCTCCCCAGACGGAGCAGCGACTGCCGGCGCATCAGGGAGTAGCCCCGTGAAGTGGATCGTGGTGCTGATTATGACCGCGGCCACTACCGCCGGCGAAGTGCTGCAGGCCATGGGTATGCGGCGGCACGGCGAGATCACCGACTTCCATCCGACGGCGATCGGGCGGGCATTGACGGTGCTGGTGCGCAATCGCTTCGTGATCGGCGGGTTTGCCATGATGGGGGTCTCGTTCTTCGCCTTCATGAAACTGCTGACGCTCACGGAGTTGAGCTTTGCGGTGCCGGTATCGGCGGTGACGTATGTGGCCGAGACGATTCTGGCCCGGTACGTTTTGAAGGAGCAGGTCAACTGGCTGCGCTGGACGGGCGCATCGCTGGTGATCTGCGGCGTGGTGCTGGTCTCGCTGTGATTCTGCTGGCGCTCCCCGCTCTGGCCGCGGCCGCCTACTCTCTGCTCGCCCTGATTGCGGCGGCATCGTGGAGCAGGCGCCAACCGCCGGCCACGTCGCCATTCACCCCCCCGCTTTCCATCCTGAAGCCGGTACACGGACGCGATCCGCGATTCTACGAGGCCATCCGGTCGCATGCCGAACAGGACTACCCGGAATTCGAGATTCTCTTCGGCGTGAGCCATCCCAAGGATCCGGCGATTGGGGATATCGAGCGGCTGCGGCGCGATTTTCCGAAGCTGGCGATCTCGCTGCATGTGGTTTCGACGAGCGCGCCGAATGTGAAAGCCGGGGTGCTCGCGGCGCTGGCGGTGGAGGCTCGTCACCCCGTCCTGCTGGTGAACGATAGCGATATCAAGGTGGATTCGGGCTATCTGAGGACTGTGGCGGCGGGTCTCGCCGATCCCAAGATCGGGCTGGTGACGTGCCTGTACCGGGCGGCGGCCGATTCGTTGCCGTCGCGCGCCGAGGCGTTGGGCATCGCCACCGAATTCGCTCCCAGCGTGCTGGTGGCGCGCTTGCTCGGGGTCGCCGAGTTCGCCCTGGGCTCTACCATGGCTTTTCGGGCGGAGACCCTGCGGGAGATCGGCGGATTCCAGGCGATCAGCGACTATCTGGCCGACGATTACCAATTGGGCAACCACATCAGCCGGCGCGGGTACCGCATTCTGTTCGCGTCGTCCGTGGTGGAGACCAATCTGGGCGGGGGGACCTGGGGCGAGGTGTGGCGTCACCAGTTGCGCTGGTCGCGGACCATCCGGGCGTCCCGGGCCTCGGGCTACTACGGCTATGTGGTGACGCATGCCACGCTTTGGGCTTTGGTGGCGTGCGCGGCAGGACAGTGGTGGGCCGCGGCGGCGGCTCTGAGTCTGCGCATGGCGGCCGGCGTGTGGATTGGCGCGGGAATTCTGGGCGATCGGAATGCCGCGCTCTGGTTCTGGATGATCCCGCTGCGCGATCTTTTCGGCTTCGCGGTCTGGGTGGGCGGCCTGGCCGGGAATACGGTGGATTGGCGCGGACAGGTACTGAAACTGCAACCCGACGGTAAAATCTGTAAAGCCCCTAACCCGGACCCCGATTGTCTGCCTTGACTTGGGTATTGAGTGAGGTTAGCCTGCTATTCAGACAGGTGACGGGTGAGTCACCTCCGTTGTACCGGGCCCCGTTCTATAATAGCTACCCGGCCAAGTTGGCTTCCGGAGGATATCTTGATTTTGTTGCTGTTCGGGCCGCCCGGTTGCGGCAAGGGGACACAAGCCGCGTTTCTGGCCGAGCGCCTCCACATTCCTGCCATTTCCACGGGTGAAGTTTTCCGCGCGGAGTGTAAGGCAGGCACAGCCCTGGGGAAAATGGCCTGTTCGATCCTGGCCAAGGGTGGGCTGGTGGATGACGAAATCGTCAATGGAATCGTAGCCAATCGGATCACAAAAGAGGACTGCGCCGGGGGTTTCCTGTTGGACGGATATCCGCGGACGGTGCCGCAAGCTCAGCATTTTTCCAAATTGCTGCGGCAGCGCGGACTGCCTGCACCCGTGGTGGTTCACCTGCACGTGGAAGACAGTGTCCTGATTGCGCGCTTGACGGCGCGGCGGCAGTGCAGTCAATGCGGTCATATCTACAACCGGTTGTCGCAGCCTTCGCAAGTGGAAGGCCGCTGCGACATGGATGGCGCGCCGCTGGTATCCCGCGAAGATGACGCCGAGTCCGTGATTCGCGACCGTCTGCGCGCGTATCGCGACCTGACCGGTCCGATTCTGGACTGGTACGGGCCGGAGAACATCCGCACCGTGGACGGCGCCCAATCGCTCGAGCGCGTGCGGCAGGCGGTCGACGAAGTGGTGCTGCCCAACGGGGCTCGCAACGCGTTCGTAGCGTAATTGAACCGCCGAGGCGCCGATTAGCCTATGGATGACGCTGGTACACTGCTGGTGTGGCGTCTCATTCCGCTCGGCGGATTGCTCCGGTCTGGCATACCGTACTGGTCCTGCTGGCGATTGCCGGCATCACGGGCTGGGGAAAAATCTATTCCGACCATCTGCGGGCGATCGCCAATTCACCGCGCCTCCCGCTTTACGCGACCACGGCGGTATTTGAGTGGGCGCTGCTGGGCCTGGTGCTTTGGGGCGCTCCGGCCAACATCGTGATGGGTCCGCGGTGGACGAACACCAAACGCATCGTCTTCGATGTGCTGATCGCGGCCGGATTTTGGATCGTTTCCGGCATTCTTCTGGTCGTCCTCAGCCGCCTCCTCGGCGCTACCTCGCTGTCTCGCAATGTGAAGTTCATGCTGCCGCGCACGCCTCTGGAAATGGCTGCCTGGGTGGCTCTCTGCGTCACTGCCGGCATTTGTGAAGAGGCCGTGTTTCGCGGCTACCTGCAGCCGCAATTCGGCGGATTGACCGGCAGCAGCGCGGCCGGCATTCTGCTTTCGGCCGTGATTTTCGGCGCGGGCCACGCCTACCAGGGATGGCGGTCGGCCGTCCTGATTGCCTGCTACGGGGCGATGTTCGGCCTGCTGGCAAAGTGGCGGCGCACCACGCGCCCGGGCATGATCGCGCACTTTTGGCAAGACTGCGTGAGCGGCCTGTTGGGATCCTGACTTCGGGTCGAACCACACGTTGGCGTACGTTCTGCTTGAGAAAGCACGTGAAGGACTTCTTTTCACAGCTCGGTCCCGGCCTGATCAGCGGGGCAGCCGATGACGACCCATCCGGAATTGCTACCTACTCAGTGACCGGAGCGCAATTCGGTTACGGCCCGCTGTGGACCGCGCTGTTCTCCTTCCCCTTGATGGTCTCCGTTCAACTGATGTGCTCGCGCCTGGGCATGGTGACCGGCCGGGGTCTGTCGGCGACGGTGCGCCGCAGGTATCCCCGGTGGGTCTTATGGGGCGCCTGCTTGCTCCTGACGGTAGCCAACACCATCAACATCGCGGCGGACCTGGGCGGCATGGCCGAAGCCACGCAAATGATGACCGGCGTGAACTCGCTGGTCTGGACCCCGATCTATACCGTCGTGATTGTACTGCTGCTTTTCTTCAACTCTTACCGCGCCATCGCGCGCGCGTTCAAGTGGCTGACGCTGGTGCTGTTCGCTTACGTGGTGACCGCCTTCGTGGTGCATCCCGATTGGGGCCACGTGCTGCACGCCACGTTCCTGCCGGACATTCAATGGTCGAAAGACTATCTGGCGGTGTTGGTGGGGATCCTCGGCACCACCATCTCGCCCTACCTGTTCTTCTGGCAGGCTGCCGAGGAAGTGGAAGAGGAGCGGGCCATGGGCCGGACCTCCGTGAAGCAGCGTAAGGGGGCCACTGATGAAGAACTCCGGCGGTCGCGCAACGATGTGCTGACTGGCATGTTCTTCTCGAATTTCGTGATGTTCTTTATCATTCTGACCACGGCAGCCACTCTGCACGTCCACGGAATCACGCATATTGCGACGGCGCGGGATGCGGCCGAGGCGCTGCGTCCTCTGGCCGGGAAGGGCGCGTACCTGCTGTTCACGCTGGGTCTGATCGGTACAGGCATGCTGGGCGTGCCGGTGCTGGCCGGGTCGAGCGCGTATGCCATTTCCGAGGCGATGGCGTGGAAGGCGTCGCTGGAACTGAAGCCGCACCTGGCGCGCAAGTTCTACGGCGTGCTGGCAACAGCCATGGTGTTGGGCCTAGTGGTGGACTTTGCCGGGATGGATGCGGTCAAGATGCTGTTCTGGTCGGCTGTGGCGAACGGCGTCCTGGCGCCGCCACTGATTGTGTTGATTGTGCTGCTGACCAGCGACCCGAAGGTGATGGGAGATCGCGTCAATCCGCCGTGGCTGCGCCGCCTGGGCTGGCTGGCGGCCGCGGTGATGACGGCAGCCGCGGTGGCGATGTTCGTGGCAGGGTAAAATACTTTAGATCGCCGTATCATGTCCAGAACTCACACTGAATTTACCGACGCCCTCTCCGCCTATGCGCGCAGTATTACCGTGCGCGAACCGGAGGCGCTGCGAAAATTGCGCGAAGAAAGCGCGGACCATCCTCACGCCTCCATGCAGACCGCGCCCGAACAGGGCCAACTGCTGCACCTGCTAGCCCGCGCGACCGGCGCGCGCAAGACTCTGGAGGTGGGCACCTTCATGGGGTACAGTTCCACCTGGGTGGCGCTGGCGCTGCCCCCAGGCGGCAAAGTGATCGCTTGCGATGTGAGCGAAGAGTATACTTCGCGGGCGCGCCTGACGTGGGCGGACGCCGGCGTGACGGACCGCGTGGAACTGCGCTTGGGGCCTGCGATTGAGACTTTGGACGCCATGCTCGCGGCGGGCGATGCCGGCACTTTCGACTTCGCCTTCATTGACGCGGACAAGGCCAACTACCCGCATTATTACGACCGGGCGCTGACGCTGTTGCGCACCGGCGGACTGATTGCAGTGGACAATGTTCTGTGGGACGGCAAGGTGATTGACCCGGCGGAGAAGGATGGCGAGACGCAGGCCATTCGCGATTTCAACCGCAAGCTGCAAGGCGATTCTCGTGTGGTGCTGAGCCTGATACCGCTTGGCGACGGTCTGACTCTGGCGTGCAAACTCTGAGGCCCACCAGCGTTTTTCCCTGCTACGCCGCTGCCGACCGTCCACTGGCGGCGGCGCTCGCCGAATTTCTGGAGCGCGGCGCCGGCGTCGAAGTCCTACTGGCCGAGGGCGAGATTCGCGAAGGCCAGGACCTGATTTCCAAGGCCCGCGACGCTCGTACCGCGGACGTGGTGCTGGTGCTGTTCTCGCGTAATTCCATGCCGTCCCGCTGGGCTCGCGCGCAATGGGAAGATGCCCTGGTGAACGAACCGAGGGACGAGGGTGTGCGCATCGGTTTTGTGCGCTGCGACGATTGCGTGCCGCCCGCCGTCCTGCTCCCACGCTTCGAGTTGGCAGGGGTGCGCCGCGCGGGGCTGCGCGAGGTGAAGCGCTGGATTCGCGAGTTGCACGCCTCCTGGACGCCGCCCGATGAACCTCGCGACCTGGACCATGCCGGTTACCTGGAGGATCTGGGAATTGCCATTGCCGACCGGGCCGGCACCGCCACCGCGTCCACTGCCGCGCTGGCTTACGAATTCGCGCGCGCCTACTCCGACGACTTTGACGAGATGTTCCGCCTGGAATGCGGCGAGCGGAGCATGGCGGCGCTCACCGGGGAACTGGCCAGCCAAATGGGTCTGAGGCTGGAGGGCGAAGTGGATGCCAATCTTCAGCGTCTGACCGACTTCTGCGCGCCGCGGCGCTTCCTGTTGATTCTGGAGGACGCGCCCCACTTAGTTGCCCAGGACCTGAACTTCGGCGGACGCTGCTCCACACTGCTGGTGGAGGAGGCGGGTCCGCCGGCATCCAGCGAACTTCGCGAAGTGCAGGACGCGCTCCAGCACGCCGATGCGTCGGGCGATTGGGTGGAACTCTGCCGGTTGGCGCGCACCGGCCGGCGGTTGACGCGAGACGCCGGACGACTTGCCGAATGCTTCGAATTGATGCAGCGGTGGAACGAACTGGCGCACGATCTCGACGATAAGCAGGTGCTGGACGAATCGGCGCGCGAGATGGTGTGGATCCTGGAAGGCTGGGGCCGGTTGGATGAGGCCCGGCAGATGGAGATCCAGCGGGCCTCGGATTTCGATGAGCAGCTTCCTTTATTCTTCTGAGTCCTTAATTTGCATTTACACTGTGGAAATGGCTGTTCCCCCAGCAAGCGCCGATCATCTCAGGTTCTTGTCGGCATACGGGCCGAATATCACCGCGCTAGCCCTGTCGGTGCGGCAAATGGTCATGGAAGAAGCCGCGGGCTCCTCTGAATTGATCTACGACGCCTACAACGCGGTGGCCTCCGGCTACAGCTTCACGGGACGTCCCAGCGATGCCTGCATCCACATCGCCGTGTATGCGAAATGGGTGAACCTGGGCTTCAATCGCGGAGCCGACCTGCCGGATCCCAAAGCGCTGCTGCAAGGCGCGGGGCGGCAGATCAGGCACATTCGAATCGCGTCGGATGCCGATCTGCAGCGGCCCTTTGTGCGGCGTTTCGTGAAGGCCGCGGTGGCGCGGGCCGCTCGTCCCAAGCAGGCGATGGCGGCCGTCACGCAGGTGCGCGGCAATTATCCCCAGAAGCGGCGGCCTTTGTA
>DASZMZ010000205.1:0-4486 GCA_035551455.1 Candidatus Sulfopaludibacter sp. | reverse complement strand
AGAACAGGATGGCCTTCGCCCCGATCACACTTGGGGCATCCCGATTTATGACGGATTATGCGTTTCAGCAAAGATCCGCGCAACAGCTCAGCAGTCGGAAGGTTGGCGGCCAGTTTGTCGCGACGCCGTACAGCGTCCTTGCGTTTCACTACGGCAAGTGAAACATTTTTGACGTCCTTTGTCAATGCCCGAAAATGTCCAAACTCCAGATGGTGACTGTGTCACCATAGGCTGTATATGCGCAAACAGCAACGGCTCCTTGCCGCTCTCCTGCTGGCCTGTCTAGTCACGCTTCCGCGGTTGTCCGCGCAGGATGCTCCGGCCGCTGCCAAGAAGGCGCTGCTTTGGAAGGCTACCAGCGGTAACAACAGCTTGTATCTGTTGGGGTCGATTCATGTCGGGTCGACCGACATGTACCCTCTGCCGAAAGAAATTGAGGGCGCGTTTGCCGCTGCCAAGACGTTGATTGTCGAGGTGGACCTCAACAAATTGGATATGCAGAAGATGACCGCCCTGATGTTGTCGAAGGGCATGTATCCCGGTGACGACACGCTGTGGGCGCATGTATCGCCGGAGATCCGCGCCAAGGTCGAGAGCTTCTGCGACAAGTATCAGTTGCCGTCCGCGGCGCTCTCCAAGATGAAGCCGTGGGTGGTGGCGATCACGGCGGCCACGCTCCCGATGCTCAAGGCGGGCATGGACCCGAACCTGGGCATCGACAAGTATTTTCTGGATAAGGCGGCGCAGGCCGACACGAAGAAAAACGTGGTCGAAATCGAATCCGCCGAGTGGCAGCTCAATTTGCTTTCCAGCTTTTCTGACGACATACAAGCTAAGTTCCTGGACTCATCGATCGATCAGGCCAACAAATCCATCGAGCACGGCAAGGAGATACAGGCGATCTGGCTGAGCGGAGATGCGGACCGGCTGGCCGCCGCGTTGAAGGAGGATTCCGGCCCGCCGGAAATCACCAAGGTGCTGTTGACCGATCGCAATCCGCACATGGCGGATGTGGCCGAGCAGTATCTGAAAGCCAAAGACCAGGCGTTCCTGGTGGTGGGCGCCGCACACCTGGTGGGCAAAGACGGCGTGATCGCCGATTTGCAAAAGCGCGGCTATAAGCTCCAGCAGGTCACCCTGGCGAAGTAAGTTTGGCCCATTCGGCTACCGGCTGAGGAGGCGTTTCAGGCGCACCATCAGCTCCGGGGGACTGAACGGCTTCACCATGTAATCGTCCGCGCCGAGATTGAAGCCGTGGACGATGTCCTGCTCCTGCCGCCGCGCCGAGAGCATGACGACGCGCGGCGGACATTCCACCCCGCGGAGAGCCTTTAGCAATTCGAAGCCGTCCATGGCCGGCATATTCACGTCGAGCACGGCGGCATGGGGTCGGTAGGTGGCGATCAGTTGCAGGGCCTCGGCGCCGCTCGACGCGGCACGGCACTCCACCTGATATTCCTGCAGCGTTTTCAGCAGCACCGCGCGGATTACCGGGTCGTCATCCACGACGAGGACGCGTGCACGGTCGAGCGAAATGGGCTCGGCCGCGTGGACCTCTTTGGCCGCACCTCTTTCCATGGCGAAGGCCAGCCGCATGAGGGCCTCTTCAGGCTGCCAGCCGTCGATCAGGAATTCGTGCGCGCGCGCCTGCACCGCCGCGTCGAGCGCCATGATCTGCTCGCGGCTGCCAACGAAGAGCAGGGGACCAGCGCCGATGCCGTGGCCGGTCAGACTCAGCCATCCGGCCTGACGGGTTTCGGGCCGCACGTGCACCATGACGGCATCGCACAGACGGACCAATTCGGAATCCGTTGGCTCGTCTGGTTCGAACAGGCGCGGTCTGCCGCCCAGGTGTTCGAAGACGGCGCAGAGGCGCTCCGCCTCGTCGGGGGCAAAGCCCACCATGGCGATGCGCTTTCCGGCGACTGCGTTCACCACGGATTCGGGCAGCGGATCGAGCGAGGCTTCGCGCGGATCGCTGAAAGCCATCAGCAATTCGGAGAGCGACTCGCGCAGCGCCGCGGTGTCGAGTCTGGGCGCACGCAGCAGGCCCTCCACGAATTGCGAATACGCGGTGATGTCCGTGTAGCCGAGCGCGCCGCCGGCGCCGATCCAGCGATGCAGCAGGCGTCCGGCGCGGGCCACATCGAATTGCGAATTCAGGTCGAGCAACAACTGGCGGCATTGGAGCGCGCCTTCTTCCAGAAAGCGGCGGCGCACACTCTCGAGCTCCAGATGGGATAACGTGAGGCCGCCAGGCAGGGGAGGCGAAGGCAAGTCGGGGACTGAGGGCACGGCTGCGGCCTGATTGGCCCGGTCCATATACTGGCGAATACGCGCGCCCAGCGTCTGTGTGTCGATGGGTTTGGTGATGTAGCCATCGCAGCCGGCGGCGAGGGCCCGTTCTTCATCGCCATCCATGGCGCTGGCGGTGAGCGCGATGACGGTCATGGACTGCGTGCGCGGATCCTGCTTCACGCGGCGCGTCAATTCCAGGCCGTCGATGCCGGGCAGTTGAATGTCCACCAGCATGACGCGCGGCAAGAAGTTGCGCAGGACGCGCAGCGCCTCTTCGGCATCGGGCACGGCGTGGACTTGATAGCCCTCGCGGCGCAACAGGATGTCGGCCAGCTTGAGATTCACCGGCGCGTCGTCCACAACGAGAATCGATTCACCCGCCATATCAGGCTCCGCTCACCGGCGACGGCGCCCACTTCTTGATGGCATCGACGAGGGATTCCAGCTTCACGGGCTTGGCTACGAAATCGTCCATGCCGCAGGCCAGGCAATGTTCACGGCTGCCGGCCAGGGCCTCAGCGGTCATGGCGATGATGACGATGCGGCGTTCGGCGCCCTCACGGCGGCGGATTTCGAGGGAGGCGTCGTAGCCGTTCATTTCGGGCATCTGGCAGTCCATGAAGATGAGGTCGTAGGGAATCAGGCGGGTCATTTCCACGGCTTCCAGGCCGTTGGCCGCCACGTCGCTGCGGATGCCCATACGCTCTAGCATGCGCACCGCCACCTTCTGATTGACTACGTTATCTTCGGCGACCAGGATGCGCAGGTGGCCGCCTTCGAAGCGTTCCACCGCTGCCGGCGCGGGTGCCGGCGCGGCCAGCAGGTTGGAGCCTTGCGCCGTTTTCGCGGCCTGCAGTCGGCGCGCCCACGCCGTGGCCAGCATATTGAACAACTGGGATTGGCGCACGGGCTTTACCAGGCAGGCGTCCACGGCTTCGCCTTCGAGGCCCTTCACCTGCCGCCAATTTCCGATGGAGCTGAGGATCACTACCACGGTATCGCGGAGGGCCGGATCGTTCTTGATGGCGGCGGCCAGGGTAGCGCCGTCCATGCCGGGCATCTGGAAATCGGCGATCACAAAATGGTACGGGTCGCCCACTTCTTTGGCCTGGCGCAGTGCGCGCAGCGCGCCTTCCGCCGCTTCAAAGCTGCCGTTGCGCATGCCCCAACTCACCACCTGTTCGTGAACCACGCGGCGATTGATTTCGTTATCGTCGACAATCAGGACGCGCAGGCCGTGCAGGTCTGCGGCGGCAAGCGGTTGGGGGACCGGAGTGAAGTCCACTTCGAGCGGCAGCGTGCAGGTGAAGCGCGAACCCTTGCCCAACTCGCTTTCCACGCGAATGGAGCCGTTCATCAGTTCGATCAACTGTCGGGAAATCGCCAGGCCCAGGCCGGTGCCGCCGTAGCGGCGCGAGGTGGAGGTATCCGCCTGTGTGAACTTCTCGAACAACAGTTCCAGTTTTTCCGGCGGGATGCCGATGCCGGTATCGCTCACGGTGATGCGCATGGTGGCGTGGTTGAGATCGGCATCGTCGCAGGAAACGCTGACCAGAACGTGGCCTTTGGCGGTGAACTTCACGCCATTGGCCATGAGGTTGGTCACCACCTGACGGATGCGGCCGGCATCGCCTGAAAAATATCGCGGCATGCTGGGCGAATATTGGACGATCAATTCGATGCCGCCGTCCTGGGCTTTCGGCTGTAGCATCTCGGCGACCTCTTCAATCACCTGGCGAAGATCGAAACTGAAATGTTCGATGACCAGACCGCCGGCCTCGATTTTGGAGAAGTCCAGAATGTCGTTGATGACGGTGAGCAGGGCTTCACCGGACTTGCGCACGGTCTCGGCGCAGTCTCGCTGTTCGGTGGAGAGGTCGGTGTCGAGCAGGAGGCCGGTCATGCCGATCACGCCGTTCATGGGGGTGCGAATTTCGTGGCTCATGTTGGCCAGAAATTCACTCTTGGCGCGGCTGGCGGCCTCCGCCTGGCGCTGCGCGAGCCGCAAACGGCGGGCCAGCCAAAACATCAAAAGCAGCGTGGGCGCCAGGACCAGCAGGGCCGCCAGCAGGATGTTTTTCATCAACTGCGCATTGCGGAACGCAAAGACCGTGCTGGCTTCGGGAGCGATGCGCGTGTTCCAACGGAAGTCCACGCTGGTGAGGGTGCCGTCGTTGGCCATCTCCCC
>DASZMZ010000204.1:0-30882 GCA_035551455.1 Candidatus Sulfopaludibacter sp. | reverse complement strand
AGCAATTATCGAAGCATCCGATCGGAGCAACCGGACTCTACGATTTTGAGCATCCCACCTATGGTTCGTCAAGCTGAATTATCTGTATTTTATCACCGGGTTGTGTTCTTCGATATAGTTTCCGATGAAGAAAGGTTCATGGCGTGTTAGAAATTTTGCAGCAGGAGGTGGTGGACTGTCATCTTTGTCCCCGCCTCCGCGAACACTGCACAAATACGGCGACACTCAAGCGCCGTGCCTACCGTGACTGGGATTATTGGGGCAAGCCGGTGCCGGGCTTTGGCGATCCCAAGGCGCGCGTGCTGATTCTGGGACTGGCGCCCGGGGCTCACGGCGCCAATCGGACGGGCCGGATCTTCACGGGTGACCGGTCGGGAGACTGGCTGTACCGGGCGCTGCATCAGACCGGATTCGCATCGCAGGCCCAGAGCGTCTCGCGGGACGACGGCATGGAGTTGCACGACGCGTATATCACGGCCTCGGCCCACTGCGCGCCGCCCGACAATAAGCCGTTGCCGGAGGAGATCCGGAAATGCCGGCCGTTTCTGGAAAGGGAATTGGATCTGCTGCGGCCGAAGGTTGTGGTGGCGCTGGGTAAGATTGCGTTCGACAATTACCTGGAGATCCTGAAACAGAGAGGCGTGATCCGGAGCCGCGCGGCTTTCCCCTTCGGGCACAATGAGCATTTTCGAATGGGTAAGGGGCAGCCGGTCCTGATCAGTTCCTACCATCCGAGCCAGCAGAACACCAGCACCGGCAAACTCACCGAAAGAATGCTACTCGACGTGTTCCGAAAGGCCCGGAAGCTGGCGTAGACGGCGTTTACCGCTTATAAAAGTCACGAAGGACGTAGTAGGCGGCCTTCTTTTCTCCACGGTCGCTGAAGAGCCCTTTGCGGTTGTAGTAGTCTTGCACCCCGGAGAGGAAGCGCCGCGGACAGCGAAAGTCCATCAGGATCCAGGCGGCCATCCCTTGCAAAAACGGGATTCGCTGGAGCATTCCGATTTGGTGGCGATAGACGTTGGCCTGATACTCCTCGGTCCAGGCAGTGTTTTCGTCGCCGTGATTGCCGGCGGGGGCTTCGGCGCCGAATTCGCTCATAACGAGCGGCTTGTCGTAGGTGTTCTGGAAGGTGATGCGGTCGGCCTTCTCGGGCGGACCGTCATACCAGCCGATGTATTCGTTGCAGCCCATCACATCGAGATACTTGCCCAGAGGATCATCGAGCACGATGGTGTCGGGCGCCCCCGTGTGCGGCAGGGTGGCCGCCGTGATGAGGCGGGTGGGATCCAGTTCGCGGGCCTTAGCCGCCAGCGATGAGAGGAATTTGGTGCGCGCATCGCTCAACGGCGTCTCATTGGCCATGGACCAGAAGACCACCGAGGCGCGGTTCTTATCGCGCGAGATCATCTCAGCCAATTGGCGCTCGGCCTTGGCGTAGACCGCCTGATTCTCCCACTGCACGGCCCAATAGACCGGAATTTCCGACCAGACCAGCAGCCCCATCTCGTCGGCCAGTCGGGTCATGACCTCGTCATGGGGGTAGTGCGCCAGCCGCACGAAGTTGCAGCCCATCTCCTTGGCCCATTCGAGCAGCGTGCGCGCATCTGCCTCTGAGAAGACACGGCCGGCGCGAAACGGAGCTTCAGCGTGGATGGCCACACCGTGAAGGAACACCGGTTTGCCGTTCAGCAGAATTTTCGTGCCGGAGGTGACGATGGAGCGGAAGCCGATGTGATCCTCCACGCGGTCCGTTTCGGATTCCACGATCACGTTGTAAAGCTTGGCCGTCTCGGGAGACCAGAGCGAGAGTTTGGCAGGGAATGCGAAGCGGGCGTAGCCATCGTCCCCGGTCTCGACCGAGAAACTCGCCCCGGCTTCGGGGATGCGAATGGCGACTTTCTGCCGTTTGCGCGCGCCGTTCAGCCGGACCCATCCAGCGACGCGATCGAGCGTGCCCCTTTCCAACTGCACCTGGTAATCCTGAATGAAGGTCTCGGGAACGTCGATCAGCTTGACGTCGCGTGTGAGACCGCCGTAGTTCCACCAGTCGGTCATGGTGGGCGGCACGGCGTCGGCATGGCGCTGATTGTCCACCTTCACGATCACGGAGTTGCCGCGATTCTTCAGCATGCCCGTCACTTCAAACTGGAAAGGCGTGAAGCCGCCCTCGTGCTGGCCGAGTTTCTTGCCATTCACGAAGACCACCGCCTGGTAGTTGGCGGCGCCGAACCAGAGGAACTGGCGACGCGGCGAGGCGGCGGGGGCGAAATCGAATTCGTGTTTGTACCAGATGCTGCCCTCGTACCAGAGCAATTCCGGCTTCTGCGTGTTCCAATCGCCGGGCACTTGCAGGGCGGGAGTGGCGGGCAGGAAGGAAAGCTCGTACTTATCGCCTTTATCGGCAGGCGCCCGGTTCGCGCCCAGACCGCCGTCTTTGATCGGATTCAGGTGAAAATCGAAATAGCCGGCCTCGTAAGGATCCATCAGGTATTGCCAGCGGCCGTTAAGACTGGCGGACTGGCGCGCCGAGGGATTCTGAATCAGCTCCGGCTGTTGCGCGCGGGATGCCGCCGCGGACAACGCGAGAACGGCAATAACGGATATTCGCATACGTTTTGATGATAACGTGGCGCGTGGTCTGTTCTCGAACAACCGGCTCCAGGAGTGGCGAGGCAAAGGCGAAGCGATTGCTCTTCCATTCGAGCCGATTTCGTTATCGGCAGGAGGCTACCTTGAAAATTGATAACTTAAATACGCTTTTGGAACAGGAACTCAAAGATATATACGACGCGGAAAAACGGCTGGTGAAGGCGCTCCCCAAAATGGCCAAGGCTGCATCGAGCGAGCAGCTCAAAAATGCCCTGGAAGAGCACCTCGAAGTGACGAAGGGCCACGTGCAGCGCCTGGAACAGGTATTTGAAATGTTCGGCATGACGGCCAGGACAAAGACCTGCGCCGGCATGAAGGGCCTGATCGAAGAAGGTGAGGAAGTGATCGGCACGGAGGGCAGTCCCGAACTGCTGGACGCCGCGATCATCGGAGCCGCGCAGCGCGTGGAGCACTATGAAATGGCGGCGTACGGAACCGTGCGCACGCTGGCTGAACGGCTCGGCAACAAGCAGGCCGCTCAACTGCTTCAGGAGACCCTGGACGAGGAGAAGGAGGCAGACGAAACGCTGACTGGAATCGCGGAATCGGTACTTTCGAGTGTCAGCGAGGCAAGCGGCGCTTCGACCTCGCGGACCCGCACTTCCCGGGCGTAAATGAGAGAGGCGTTTCGAAAATTTGCGCGGACGGCGGCCGATGCAGTCGGCTCGCCGGCCGCGTTTTTGATAGGCGTGGTCCTGGTGGCCGCCTGGGCGGTCACCGGGCCGTATTTCCACTATTCGGATACCTGGCAACTGGTGATCAACAGCGGCACCTCGGTAGGCACCTTCCTGATTGTCTTTTTGATCCAAAACACACAGAATCGCGAAACCAAGGTGCTGCAACTGAAGCTGGATGAACTCATCCGGGCTATGAAACATGCACGCACCGAACTGGTACAGATGGAAGAACTGACGGACGCCGAACTGGAAGAACTGCAGAAGGAATTTCAGCGGCATCGCGATGAGGCGGTGGGCAGCCTGGAACGCATCGAACTTTCCCGTCAGCGAAGGAGCCAGCAATTGGGGCCGAATTCGGAGCGTTGAGGCTGTTGTAAGCTAGATCCGTGTTTACCAGACGATTCGCACTTTTCCTGATTGCTGTGGCGGCGACGGCGCAGCCGGTGATAATCAAAACCGGAACCCTGATCGATGGCAAAGGTCGGGTGCTGCGCAATCAGGAAATCACGGTGGAGAACGGCCGCATCACGCGCGTGGCGGCGGCCACTCACAAGCCGACCATCGACCTGAGCAGCCTGACGATCACCCCGGGTTGGATCGACACGCACGTGCATCTGGGCTGGTACTTCAACAAAGAAGGACGCCTCGAGCAGGGTCCCGGACGGGCAGGGAAGACCACGGCGCAGCAGGCGGCGCTGTTCACGGCGGCGAATGCGCAGGCCACCCTGATGGGCGGCTTCACCACAGTGCAATGCCTGGGAATGGCGATCGAGGGCGACATCCGCTACATGACGGAGCGCGGCGAACTGGCCGGTCCGCGGGTGCTTACATCGCTGCGCACGATCAGCGAAAACACGGGGACTCCGGACCAGATCCGCGCGTACGTCCGCAAGATGAAAGAGGACGGGTCAGACGTGGTGAAGTTGTTCGCTACGGCCAGCATTCGCGATGGCGGCAAGATGACCATGACGCCTGAGCAGATCAACGCAGCTTGTGGCGAGGCGAAGGCGGTCGGACTGCGCAGCGTCGTGCACGCGCATTCGAGCGATGGCGCCACGGCGGCGGTGAACGCGGGCTGCACGTCGGTGGAGCACGGCACGTTTCTGGACGACGCGACGCTGGAGCTGATGGCGAAGCGCGGCGTGTTCTTCGACCCGAATTTTCTGGTGCTGCACAACTACCTGGAGAATAAGAAGGGCTTCCTGGGAATCGGGAACTACAACGAGGAAGGCTTCGCCGCCATGGAGAAGGGACTGCCCCTCGTGGCCGATGTGATCAAGCGGGCGCGGGCGCACCACGTGAAGATCGTGCTGGGGACCGACGCCGTGGCCGGGTCGCACGGACGCAATGCGGAGGAGTTCGTCTACCGCGTCAAGGACGGCGGCGAGAAGCCCATGGACGCATTGATGAGCGGCACCAGCGTGGCCGCCGAATCGCTGGGATTGGCCGATCAAATCGGCAGCATCGCCGAAGGCATGCAGGCCGACCTCGTAGGTGTCGACGGTAATCCGCTGGACGATATCACCGCGGTGCGGCGCGTGGTCTTCGTCATGAGAGGCGGCCGCGTTTACAAGAATGCGCCGCTGGCGTCGACTCGCCCCGGACGCTGAGAAATTGCGCCGGGATCGCCCGAGTTACAGCCGGCGTCACAGAGGAAGAGTCACTCCCAGGGCCACGCCTGTCATCAGGAGTCCGGCACACGTGATGATAGCCGCCGAGGCGACCGGGAGATAGCGGAAGGCCAGATTGTCGGCGCGCTTCTGATCGTCGGGCAGCAGGTGCTTGGCGAACAGGACCACCATGCCGATCGCCATGAGCACAACGGCCAGTCCCATACTGAACGCCACCAGCAGCGTCAGCCCCAGGCCGATCCGTCCGAGCGCTACCGAACTCAGCAGCAGCACCAGCGCCGAAGGACACGGCACCAGTCCGCCACTCGCGCCCAGAGCCATCAAACTGCCCAGCGTGACATCGCCCTCGGGAACGTGACTGTGGGCGCGGTGAAACCGGGGAGCCTTTGAAGCCGCGCGCATGCGCTTGAAGAAGAGCGAGGTCCCAATCCAGACAATCGAGAGTCCGGACACCGCGCCCAGCACGGGGTAGATCTTTTCCGGCAGCACATAGCGCGACAGGAACAGCGTGATGAAACCCAGGAAGAAGACGCTGATAGTGTGCGTGAACGTGACCATCGCGCCCAGAAAAGCGGCGTGTTTGGCCGTGCCGCGCGCGCCCACTAGGTAGGCCGCAACAATCGTCTTCCCATGTCCCGGCGACAGGGCGTGAATGGCGCCGAGTCCGAAGGCAACCAGCATGCCGAGGATGGTCATCCCCACGCCGACATCGCCCTGGTGCAGCAGGCGCGAGAGGAAATCTCCTTTCACCACCATGCCTGCTCCGGTCTGTCCGGGCTGGGCAGAAACGGCGACGGGTGCCGGAGGGGCTTCGGTTACGATCGGGGCGACTCCGTGCCAGACCACCTCAGCCTTCAGATCCTGCGGCGGGGCGGCCAGCGGGTCCTGGGGATAGGCCGTCAATTCTTTGCTCCGATCCACGCCTTTGGGCCACGCCGAATCGATTTGCGGACCCGCGACCACCACCTCTTTCCAGCCGGCGCGGTCCGGGAAATTCGTGTCCTCGTAGACCAGTTTGCCGGGTGCGCAGTCGACGGCCAGGTCGGCAATCACGCGTAGAATCGGCATGTTCCCGGCGCCGTGATCGAGAACCGCCGCGGCCTTTTCGACGCTCGCCTGGACCGGTCGGCCATCCACCGTGATCTTCAGATTGCGGGCCCATTGGCGCGCCTGTTCGAAAGCCTTGCGATCGAGAACTTCCGTCGCCGTGGCCGCGTCGGCCTTCCACTGCTGCAGGAGTTGGAACGTGGGAATCTCGGCCAGGTCGATCACGTAACGGATCCTGGCCCCCTCGCCGGCCACTTCCAGGCGGCTGAAGTGGCTCACGCTGAAGTTCCCCATGGGATGGGCCCACATCATCCCGCCCAGCAGAAAAAGAGGCAGCGACAGGCGTCGTTTCATTACAATAGTCCTTACGAATTGTACAGCGGGTTTGGATTCATGAAACGGGTCATCACAGCGGTAGACGTGCCCGAAGGCGGCGAAATCCGTGTGCCGATTGGCTCAATCGTCACTGCTTCGGCGCGCGAATTAGCGGCCACGCGCGGCGTGCGCATCGTTGAAATGCCGGAGGATCAGTTGAGCGCGCTCGCTCCGGCCGGGAAGACCATCGCCATCGGCGCGGACCACGGCGGCTTCCGTCTGAAGGAAATGCTCAAGCCCGTACTCGAAGGGCTGGGGCTTTCGCCGCGCGACGTGGGAGCCTACGACGAGAAGGCCGTGGACTACCCCGATATCGCCCACAAAGTGGCGCTGCTGGTGACGGGCGGGACGGCGTCGCGCGGTGTGGTGATCGATGGCGCCGGCATCGGATCCTGCATGGCGGCCAACAAGGTTCCGGGCATCCGGGCGGCCCTGTGTTATGATAAAGCTTCAGCCAAAAACAGCCGGGAACACAATGATTCAAATATACTTACGCTCGGAGCCCGGCTGCTGACGGAGAGCCAGGCGGAAGAGGTTTTGCGCACTTGGCTGGCCACGCCTTTTGCGGGCGGACGCCATCAGGCGCGAGTGCAGAAGATCATCGATATCGAGCAGCAGTATCTGAAAAAGGCATAGCTGTGACTCAATTGGAATTGGACCGTCTGGTCGCGCAAATCGGCGAAGAAATTCTGGCCCGCGTGAGCCCTTCGCAGCCGTCCGTTCCCAACCCGGAAACGGCCGCACGCCACACCAAGGCAATCATCGCCGCCGGCGCCTGCCGCATTTCGGGCGACTGCCCGACGAAGATCGACCCGTCCACCTCGGCGCTCATCGACCACACCATTTTGAAAGCCGACGCCACCCGCACCGAAGTCATCAAGATCTGCCGCGAAGCCCGCACATACTGCTTCGCGAGTGTCTGCGTGAATCCTTATTGGGTGCCGCTGGTGGCCGCGGAACTGGCCGGCTCGGGCGTGAAGGTCTGCACCGTGGTGGGCTTCCCGCTGGGCGCAACCAGCACCGAATCCAAAGTGGCGGAGACCAACGCCGCACTCCGCGCCGGTGCGCAGGAAATCGACATGGTGATCAACGTGGGCGCGCTGCGCTCGGGCGATCACGAAGCGGTGAAGAACGACATTCTGCAAGTGGTAAAGGCAGCGCACGCGGCGGGCGCCATTGTGAAAGTGATTCTGGAAACGGCGCTGCTGGACGACAATCAGAAGGCCATTGCCTGCACGTTGTGCAAGATGGCGGGCGCGGATTTCGTCAAAACCTCCACGGGTTTCAGCACATCCGGCGCCACCGCGCACGATGTGGCTTTGATGCGCAGCATAGTGGGTCCCGACATCGGGGTGAAGGCCTCGGGCGGCATCCGTACGCTGCAAGACCTGCAAACCATGACAGCCGCCGGAGCGACGCGCATTGGCGCCAGCGCCAGCGTGAAGATTGTCGAGGCAACCGCTGTCTGAATCGCATCCTCCGCACCACGTGAAGGCCGTGCAAGCTGCTCCGCGCAAGTCGACGGTCCGCTTTCGCGAGCGTAGCGAACTGCTGGATTTCCTGCTGGAAGTTTCCGCGGCCACCTCGCAGACGCTGGATCTCAGCCAGCTCATGACCAATGTCGCGGAGATCGTTCAGCGAGTGCTGCCGTACGATCTGTTCGCCATCCTGCTCTACAGCGAACGGCGTCACGACCTGCGCATCCGCTACGGCGTGGGCCATCGCGAAGACGTCATCCGGTCGCTTTCCATCGCGCTGGGCGAAGGCGTAACCGGCACCGCCGCCGCGCGCCGGGAACCTGTACTGGTGGGCGACGTGCGCAACGATCCGCGCTATTTGAACACCGTGGATGCCGTGCGCACGGAACTGGCCGTGCCCATGACGGCGCGAGGAAAACTGGTGGGCGTGATCGATCTCCAATCGACCCGCGTCAACGCCTACAACGAGTACGACCGGGCGCTGCTGCGTCTCATTGCGGCGCGCGTGGCGATCGCCATCGACAATGCCCGCCTGTACCTGCGCGTGGACCGGCAGAATCGCACCCTCAAAACGCTCGCCCATCTCTCGCGCGAGTTCTCGTCGATTCTGGATCTCAACGAACTGCTCAGCAAGATCGCCAGCACCGTGCGCGCCGTCATCAATTACGACGCCTTCAGCATTCTCTCCGTCGATCAGGACGCCAAGGCGCTGCGTCATCTCTTCAGCATCCGGTACGATCAGCGGGTCAATATCGACAACGTGCCGCTGGGCAAGGGCATCACGGGTGCCGCCGCCGAGTCGCGCGAAGTGGTGCGGGTGCACGACACCTCGAAGGATCCGCGCTACATCGCGTCGCACCCGGATATCCGGAGCGAGGTGGCGGTGCCGCTGGTGGTGCAGGATCGCGTGATCGGCGTCATGGATCTGGAGAGCGAGTCGGTGGGCTACTTTACCGACGAGCACGTGCGCACGCTCACGCTGCTGGCTCCTCAGGTGGCCAGCAGTGTGGAGAATGCGCGGTTGTACCAGGAGATCGCCATGCGCGAAAAGCGCATGGAGGAAGACCTGCGTGCCGCGCGCGAACTGCAGTTGGTGCTGCTGCCCGATGCCAAGCTGGATATCGAGGGCATGGACGCGGCCGTGCGCTTGCGTCCGGCGCGCGGGATCTCGGGCGACATTTACGACATCTACGAGCATTCCGACGGGCAGACCGTGATTGCTTTTGGCGACGTGAGCGGCAAGGGCGCGGCGGCGGCGCTCTACGGCGGACTGATGAACGGCCTGTTGCGCACGCTGGCGCCGCGGCGTCGACGTCCGGCCGAACTGCTGAAGGCGCTGAACGATGCGCTCATCGAACGGAAAGTGGAAGCGCGCTACGTGACGCTCTGCGTGCTGCTCTGGGATCCGAAATCGCGCCTGTTCGTAATGGCCAATGCCGGCGCGATTCCGCCCATGATCTGCCGCGGCACGGACATCATCAAGCTGCGCGTCGAAGGCGTGCCCATCGGGCTACTCGAAAGCCGCGAGTACGAAGAGGTCTCTTTCCAGGCCGAGCCGGGCGACGATCTGGTGCTGTACTCGGACGGCATCACGGATCATCTGAATCCGGCCGGAGTCGAGTACGGCCGCGGTCGTCTGGCGCAGGTGGTCCGGCGTCACGGCGACAGTACGCCTGACGATCTGATTCTGGCGATCTTCGCGGAGTTGGATAAATTCTCCACCATTGCGTTCGACGATCAGACCATCTTCGTCATGAAGGTGAAGTAACGTCTACATTTCCGTGAGGGCGCGGTGGACCAGGTGAATGCTGATGGCGCCTTCGCCCACGGCGCTCGCCACTCGCTTCACATTCCCGGCGCGCGCATCTCCCACGGCGAAGACTCCCGGCAGGCTGGTTTCCAACATCTGCGCGGGACGGGAGAGCGGCCATTGCGGACCATTCCCGTCGGTGACGCCGGCATCGAGATCGCGCCCCGTGAGGATGAAGCCTTTGGCGTCCAGGGCGAGGCAGCCGCGCAGCCACTCGGTGCGCGGCAATGCGCCCGTCATCAGAAAAACGTGCGGCACGTTGTGCCTGGAAACCTCGCCGGTCTTCTTGTCCTGCCACACGATGCGCAGGAGGTGCGTCTCACCTTCGAGTCCCACGATCTCGGTATTGAAGTGCAGCTCGATCTTCGGATTGTGGGTCAGGCGCTCGATGAGGTAGCGCGACATGGTGCTGGAGAGTTCCCCGCCGCGCACCAGCATGTGGACCTTGGGCGCGGTCTGCGAGAGGAAGACCGCCGCTTGACCGGCCGAGTTGGCGCCGCCCACCACGGCGACCTCGTCGGTGCCGCAGATCTGCGATTCAATGTAAGTGGCGCCGTAATAGATACCCTCGCCTTCAAACTTTCGCAGGTTGTCGAGGTTGGGCTTTTTGTACTGCGCTCCGGTGGCGATCACGATGGCGCGGGCCCGCAGGCTTTCGCCGCCATCGAGCACCACCTCGTACGGCCGCTTGGCGCAATCCAACTTCTCCACACTGCGGGCGATCATCATGTGGGCGCCGAACTTCTGCGCCTGAGTGGACGCGCGAGAGGCGAGTTCCATGCCGGAGATGCCGGTGGGAAAGCCCAGGTAATTTTCGATTTTCGAACTGGAGCCGGCCTGTCCGCCGGGAGCGTGCGTTTCGATGACCAGGACGTCGAGGCCTTCGGAAGCCGCGTAAACAGCGGCCGCGAGCCCGGCGGGACCCGCGCCCACGATGATGACATCGCGCACGTGATGATCGCCATGCGTGCTGCTGTTGAGCCCCAGGCAGTCGGCCAACTGCTGGGTGGTGGGCTTGCGGAGGACGTGCTCGCCGTGACAGATGAGCACCGGCACGTCGGCGATGCGGACGTTGAAACGATCGAGCAGGTCCTGCGAGACAGAGTCGGTATCGAGATCGATGAACTGATAAGGATGGGAATTGCGCTCGAGGAACTCGCGCAGCTCCAGAGTCTCGGCCGAGTGGCGCGAGCCCATCAGGATCACGTTGCCGGTGCCGCTCTTGATCAGCGCCAGGCGGCGTAAAATGAAGGCGCGCAGCAGGACCTCGCTCAGGTCGGCGTCTTTGCCGACCAGGGTGCGCATCTGCTCGTTGGAGACTTCGAGAAATTCGCCGGCCTCCGTGACACGGCCGCGAACGAGGCACTGCTGACCGGTGATCATGGTCATCTCCCCGCTGAATTCGCCGGGGACGTGTTTGGCGATGAGCCGCTCCTTGCCGTCCACGTCGGGCTGCACGATTTCCATGGCGCCAGAGAGCACGACGAAGAACGGTACGGAGGTATCGCCGGGTTCGAAGAGAATCTCGCCGTGTTCGACTTCGCGGACACGGCCGGAGTTGCGGATTCGGTCGATCTGCTCGGGACTGAGCACGGGGAAAGCCTGCGTGCGATTGTCGAGTGCGCTGAGCGTGGGCCAGGTGGACATCTAACTATTTTCGCAGGTCCCCCCTGGTGACGCGCGTCGACAGGGAAGTGCATACGAGTACGCCGAATCCGAGCCGCGACCATCAGGGAGCGCCCCCCTCTGTTCTCCTTAAAACCCGTCAGAACCGCAGCATGCCTCGGCGGCGATGCAGTACCTAGTCGCCGAGCAAGGTGATGTCATGAGCATGTTTGAATCTGACGGGTTTCCAGGCGGCCCGCCTCCGTCTGCAATCCACGCCGTTCCACTTTCGTGACGACCGCCCGCCCCACTCTCCGATGGTAGGCTTGAAGTTTCACGACATGTATCGCTACTCCGAGTTGCGTAAACGCGCGGTGGAATTCGTTGCGCAATTCTCGCCCGCCGGAGAGGTGCTGGTACTGGCGCCGGTGCGCGCATCGGCGGAAGAAGTGGCGCTGGAGGCTTGCGGCGCGGCCCTGCTGGGGGTTCGCCGGTTCGCATTCCGCGAATATGTGCTGGAACTCTCCGGCGCGGAACTGAATCGCCGCCGCTTGGTCCCCGTAGGCCGCTTCGTTCGTGAGGCATTGGCCGCGCGGGTCACGGCCCAGGCGCTGCACCTGGGCGAACTCACCTACCTGCGGCCGGTGGCGAGTTTTCCGGGCTTTCCGCGCGCTCTCACCACCACCTTCGAGGAACTGCGGCTCAACCAGGTGAGCATCGCGCACTTGCGCGATTGCGGCGAATCGGGACCCGACCTGGCCCGCCTCCTGGAGGCCTACACCGCCGAACTGGCGGCCCGCGGATTTGCCGATCATGCCGCGCGCGTCGACCTCGCCCGCGACGCTTTCTCATCCGGATACAACAGTCTGCGCCAGATGGCGGTGGTGGCGCTGGACATCGTGCCGCGCACGCTGCTGGAGCGCGAACTGCTCGCCAGCGTAATGGGCGCCGCGCGCGTGTCGCTGGACCTGCATCTCTCCACCACGGACGGTGAAGCGGCAACTTCGCTGGAATCGCTGCAACGCAATCTCTTTTCCAGCGATGCCGCCCCGTTGCGCGCCGAAGACGGCAGCGTAGCCATCTTCTCCACTTCGGGCGAGGCGCTGGAGTGCGTCGAGATCGCGCGCGCCATTCACGCGGCCGCCGCTGACGGAGTGTCCTTCGACCAGATGGCGATTCTGCTCCGCTCGCCGGAGCGCCACCAGCCGTTGATTCTGGAAGCTCTGCGCCGCGCCGGAATTCCGTTTCACTGCACGCTCGCCACGCGCCGTCCGGACCCTGCCGGGCGCAGCCTGCTGGCGCTGCTGTATTGCGCATCCGAGGGGCTGACCGCCTCGCGATTCGCCGAGTATCTTTCCTTGGGACAGACGCCGGAGGACGTGGAACCGGTCACGCCGGCCTTCTGGGAACGCCATCTGGTGGACGCAGCGGTGATTGGCGGCGCGGACCGCTGGGAGAGCCGCCTGTGGGGTTTCGCGGAGGAATTGCACCGGCGTTACGCGGACGAGCAGGACGAGCAGATGCGCGAAACGTACCGGCGGCGGATCGAATCCGTGGAGACTTTGCGGCGTCTGGCGCTGCCCGTGATTGAGCGGCTGGCGGCGCTGCCGGCGCTCGCGCTCTGGGGCGAATGGATCGCGGCGCTCACCGCGCTGGCCGAATTCACACTGCGCGAGCCCGAGCGCCTGGTGGAGTTGATGGAGGAACTGGACCCCATGGCGGACGTGGGCCCGGTAGCGCTCAGCGAAGTGCTGCTGGTGCTGGGTCCGCGGCTGAATGCGCTGGCCTCGGCGCCCAAGGAATCGCGCTTCGGCAAGGTCTGGATCGGCAGCGTCGAAGAGGCGCGCGGCTTGGCCTTCCGGCGCGTCTTTGTGGCGGGAGTGAACGAAGGACTGTTTCCGCGTCCGCCGGCGGAGGATCCGCTGCTGCTCGCGTCGCAGCGCAAGAGTCTCGGCATCGAACTGCGGGCCGACGATACCGAGCTCTTGCGCATTGCGGCGGCGGCCGCGACCGATCGGCTTACGCTTTCGTTTTCTCGGCTGGACCTGTTGACCGGGCGCGAGCGCGTGCCTTCGTTTTACGCCTTCGAGGCGCACCGCGCGGCGGGCGGTCAGGAAATGGCCGTGCGTGAATTCGAAGCGCGGGCCCGTTCGGCCACGGAGACACGCATCGGCTGGCCCGCTCCGCGCAAACCTGCCGATGCAATCGACGATGCCGAATTCGACCTCGCCACACTCGCGCCCGTCGCGCCGGGCTCGGGTCAGTATTTGAAGAAGCTCCCAGGCCGCTCCGTCCATTCTCTGCGCGCGCGTTGGGCGCGGTGGCACAAACCGTGGAAGGCGGCCGACGGTCTGCTCATCGAAGAAATCGGCAGCACGGCAATCACGCAGTATCTGATGACGGAGCGGGCCTGGTCGCCGTCGGCGCTCCAGCAGTACGCGCGCTGCCCGTATCGCTTCGCGCTGCACGGCATCTACGGGCTGCATCCGGCGGAGCAGCCCGCGGCGCTTCAACGCATGGATCCGGCGACGCGCGGCGAAATCTATCATGCCGTGCAATTCGGTTTGCTGCGCGAGCGGCTTACCCCGGAAGCGGCCCTGGAGCGGCTGGATTCCGTTTTGGCAGAAGTGGCGCGCGATTACGAGGAGCGGCTGGCGCCCGCGATTCCGCAGATATGGCGCGCCGAAGTGCAGGCGATCCGCGCCGACCTGCGGGGCTGGCTGCAAGAGAAGGAAGCGACCGAAGACGGCTGGTCTCCCCTCCATTCCGAACTCAGCTTCGGTCTTCCGGACCCGGCCGGACACGACGCGGAAAGCCGGCGAGATCCGGTGGAACTCGACGGCGGATTCCGTCTGCGAGGCTCCATCGATTTGGTGGAGCGTCACACCAGCGGTGTGCTGCGCGTGGTGGATCACAAGACGGGGCGCATTCCGGAGCCGCGGCCGGAAATGGTGGGCGGCGGCGAGGTGCTGCAGCCGGTGCTCTACGCGCTGGCCGCGGAGAAAATGCTGGGCGAGCGGGTGGCCTTCGGACGCCTCTTTTATTCCACCATCGCGCAGAATTACAGCAAGGTGGATGTGCAGATGAACGATTGGCCCCGGCAGCGCGCGGCACAGGTGCTGCGCACCATCGACGCGGCCCTGCGCGACGGCTTCCTGCCTGCCGCGCCGCGCAAGGACGGCTGCAAACGCTGCGAGTATCTGCCCGTGTGCGGACCCTATGAAGAAGAGCGTGTGGCCGAAAAATCGCAGCCGGAATTGAAGCTGCTGAAGGAACTGCGCACGTGGAAATGAATACCGCGGCTCCGGGGTTGGACCAAAGCTGGGTCGTGGAAGCGTCGGCCGGCACCGGCAAGACCACGGCGCTGGTGAATCGGATTGTCGAAGTGATCGCCGGGGGCACGCCGGTGGAATCGATCGTGGCGGTGACGTTCACCCATGCGGCGGCCGGAAACATGAAGCTGCGCGTGCGCCACGTGCTGGAGCAGCGGCGCGCGGCGGAGGCCGACCCGCAAGTGCAGGCGCGCCTGGCAGGAGCGGCACAGTCGCTGGACCGCGCCTTCATCGGGACCATTCACGCCTTCTGCGCGCAACTTCTGCGCCGGCGTCCGGTGGAAGCCGGCGTCGATCCGGTGTTTCAGGAATTGGCGCAGCCCGACTCGCTGCGGGTCTTCGGGCGCGTCTTCCAGAGATGGATCGAGCAGCGGCTGGCGTCGCCCTCTCCCGCGCTGGTGCGGGCGCTGGCCCGGCTTTCGTGGCGCGAAGAGCGCGACGGGTCCGAGCCTCTCGAAGCGCTGCGGTATGCCGCGTGGAGCCTGGCCGAGTGGCGCGACTTCGACGCGCCGTGGGACAAGCGGGATTTCGACCGGAACGCCAGTTTGCAAACGGTACTGGAGCAGGCGGAAGGCGTCCTGGCATTGCGCAATCGGCGTCCGCCGGGTCGCGATATTTTGTATGACGGGCTGCGTCCTTTGGCCGAGTTGATGCAGCGCGTGACGCGGGCTCTGGACGCCGGCCTCTTCGATGCCGATTTGGTGGAGAGCGAAGTACTGCGGCTGCCCAATGAGATGCGCTGGCTGAAGCGGGGCAACGGCAAGTATAGCGACACGGTCTCGCGCGAGGCGGTCGTGGCGGCGTGGGAGGAGTTGAAGGCCGCGATTGAAGCCTTTCGTCGCGAGGCGGATGCGGATCTTGCGGCGCACCTGCGCGACGAATTGTGGGAGGTGGTGGGCCTCTATCAGCAGCAGAAGAAAATGGCGGGCCAACTGGATTTCATGGACCTGCTGCTGTACGCGCGCGACCTGTTGCATCACGATGGCGCGCGCAGCGATCTGCAGCAGACCTATCAGCGCATTTTCGTGGACGAATTTCAGGATACCGATCCGCTGCAGTCCGAAATCCTGCTGCTGCTCGCGTCGGGCGATGCGGCGGAGCGGGATTGGCGCAAAGCCACGCCGCTGCCGGGCAAGCTGTATGTGGTGGGCGATCCCAAGCAATCGATCTATCGCTTCCGGCGGGCCGATGCACGCTTATTCCGTCGGGTCTGCCGCGATCTGACGGACGCGGGAGTGGCGCGCAACGAACTCACCAGCAGCACGCGCAGCACGCAGTCGATTCAGTCCTTCGTCAATGCGGCGTTCCAGGACACGATTCCGGATTACCTGCCGCTCGAGGGCGGAGTGGACGATCCACCCGACCAGCCGGCGGTGGTCGCGCTGCCCATGCCGCATCCTTACGGCACGCGGAATCTTTCGAACGCGAAGATCGAGGAGTGCTCGCCCGCCGCGGTGGCGGCCTTCATTCAGTGGCTGTGCAACGAGAGCGGTTGGACGGTGCGCGACCGTACCAGCGGGGCTCGCGTGCCGGTGCGCCCGGAGCACGTCTGCATTCTCTTCCGGCGCTTCACGAACTTCGGCACGGACCTGACGCAGGAGTATGTCCGTGCGCTGGAGGCCCGGTCGATTGCCCATTTGCTTGTGGGGTCGAAATCCTTCCACCGGCGCGAGGAGGTGGGTACGCTGCGCGCGGCGCTGCGCGCGGTGGAATGGCCCGACGATGAGCTGAGCGTCTTCGCCGTGCTGCGCGGCAGCTTGTATTCGGTGCCCGACGATACCCTGTTGAGATTCCGCAACGAGCACAAACGCTTCCACCCAATGCGAGAACTGCCGGAGGAATTGGACGACGATTTCCGTCCGATCCGCGAGGCCTTTGCGACGCTCAGTGAGTTGCACCGCCGGCGCAATTACCGGCCGGTGGCGGATACCATTCACGAGTTGCTGGAAGCCACGCGGGCGCATGCCGGCTTCGCTTTCCGCAAAGGCGGCGAGCGCGTGCTAGCCAATGTTTACCGGCTGACCGACCTGGCGCGCAGCTTCGAAGCCTCGGGCGCGGCCACGAGTTTCCGCGCGTTTGTGGAATACCTGGACGGCGAATACGAGAGCGGCGATACGGGCGAGGCTCCGATCCTGGAACAAGAGGGCGGCGGCGTCCAGTTGATGACGGTGCATAAGGCGAAGGGGCTGGAGTTTCCCGTCGTCATTCTGGCCGACCTCACCGCTAAGCTGAAGGGTCGCGAGGGCGGCGACCGGTATAGCGACCCCGAGCGACGGCTGTGCGCGCAGCGGCTGGTCTGGTGCGCGCCGTGGGAGTTGCTGGACGCGGCGGAGGAAGAGGCGAAGGCCGACGAAGAGGAAGCGCTGCGCGTGGCGTACGTGGCGGCGACGCGGGCCCGCGACCTGCTGGTCGTCGCGACCATCGGCGAGGAGGACCGCCCGGGCGGCTGGCTTTCACCGCTGCACGAGGCGCTGTATCCGCCGCAGGATCGCTGGCGAATCTCGGACGTCGCGCCGGGCTGCCCGAAGTTTGGCTGGAGCACGGTGCTGAACCGTCCGGCCGATCAACCGGAGGAAGTGTCGGTGAAGCCGGGCCTGCACCGGCCGAAGGCGGGGAGTCACACGGTGGTCTGGTTCGACCCGGCGGTGCTGGCGTTGCGCGTGGCGAAGGCGGAGGGCGTCGAGAACGAGCAAGTATTGACGGGGACGCCGGAGCAGGCCGTCGAGGGGCTGCGGCTGTACCAGGAATGGAAGGACGCGCGGGCGCGGCGATTGCGCGACGGCAGCGTGGAGCGGTATCGCGTGGAGCAGGCGGAGAGTTTCGGCAAGGCGGCGGAGGCGGCGCACATCCCGGTGGAGACGGTGACGCTGCCGCTCGCGATGGGCCGGCCCACCGGGCGGAAATTCGGGCGGGTGGTGCACGATATTTTGCAGCATGCCGGGTCGGCGGAGGATGCCGCGGGGCTAGCAGAAATTTGGGGACGGCGACACGCGGTGACGCAGGACGACTGCCGCGCGGCGGCCGAGGCCGCCCGGCAGGCGCTCGAGTATCTGGCGCAGGCCATGCCGGCCGGCGCGGAGCGGCATCGCGAGTTACCGGTGATGGTGAGGCTGGCGGATGGCAGGCTCCTCGACGGCCGCATCGATCTGGCCTGGCGCGACGCATCGGGCTGGACCGTGGTGGACTACAAGACCGATCGCCGCGACAAGCGCAATCTGTCGCAAGTGCAAATCTATGCCTGGGCCCTGGAGCAGGCCACAGGCGCGCCGGCGCGCGGAATCGTGCTGGAGGTTTAACGAATCTCGTTCACACGTTTCAAAAAATACTTTTCCGAATCCTCTCTATCGCTTACCGGGAACCGTCGCTTGACAGCCCAACCTGCCAAGCTACTGTGGTGTTGGATATGGAAACGGAACAGTCAGAAACTTTTCCCAAGAGAGACCGTCGCGCTCTCAACGCCTGGCGTCATGGAATGACCGGCCAGGTCATGATGTTCACCAAAGAAGATTGGGATGCCTATCTCAAACACACCAACTCGCTCCTCGCCTCCCTCGGCGCTGCCCCAGGACTCGAAACCGTCCTCGCCAAAGCCATCGCCGATGACACCTGGCGTCTCAATCGCGTCTCCTGCATCGAAAACACCCTGATCGGTATCGGTCTCAACACCAAAGAAGACCCGTACCCCACTCAGCCCCCGCAGGTCTCCGACGCCTTCCTCCAAGCCTTCGCCTGGGTTAAGAACGCCAAAAACCTCAACCTCCTGACCCTCTACGAAAGCCGCATCCACCGCAAGATGCAGCGCAACCTCGACCTCCTCCGTCAGGAGCAAGCCAATCGCCTAGCCGCTGAAAAACTCAAACCCCAAGTACAAGAGGTCGCCGCAGCCACGAAAGAACCCGAGCCGCCACCGCCCCTCCCGGAATTTGTTTTTTCAACCCCTGTTTTCAGCCCGATGGTGAACCAAATCAGCGTGGAATCGCCGCCAATCACCCTCCCCCTGGCAGCCTAACCCCGTCCACCGCAACCGATCTTTGACAACCAGTAGGACAGACGATCGTCTTTCGTCGTCTGTCTCCGTGCTTCCCGATCTTTGACAATCCCGCCCCCGGCGCATACCCCGCGCCCTCCTGTCTCCTGTCTCCTGCCTCCTGTCTCCTGCTTCACCCCTGACTCATCGCGACGCCCTGAGTGCTGACGTAATACTTGGCCAGCATGTTTGCGTTTTCCCACGCGGGCAATGTGGCGGGCTCGTTCAGGTATTCGAAATACTGGCGAGTCACCTGGGCGAAGTGGGCTTCATGGCCGTTGCGATAGTGGGCCGGAATCGTGATGTGCAGGCGCGCGCCCTGATCCTCGACACCAATGCCGGGATACTGTTTCGAGAGAGTCTCCACGCGACTGCGCACGGCAGCCGCATCGCCTCCCGCCACGTACAACTCGGGCTGATAGTTTTCTTCTTTGCCCTGTCGCACTTCAATCGATGACCGCGAGCCGCGGTAAATGGCGAGGTGGGTATCGCCCGTGCCTGCGGGAGGCTCCCAATTCCACAGCACATCCAATTTCACCGGCACCCCGCGCAGCGTGTAGCTCACCGACGTATTGCAGTAGTAGTCCATCGGGCCGCCGGACTGTCCGGTCACCTGTTGGAATTGCGCGGCCGTGAGCGGAGTGGGCCAGCGGCGCGCCGCGAGCATCTGAATCTCGCTCCGGTAATCGATGGCCTGCTCGGGAAACAGAGTCCACTGCGCGAGATCGACCAGGTGGGTGCCGACATCGGCCAGAGCCTCGCCCTGCTGCAGCACATCGAAGAACCAGACGGGGCGGAGATTCGGGACCCCGGCGACGAGCTTGAGGATGTGGTGGACGCTCTCCATGTAAACGTCCTGGGGCGTGCCGAAAACGGCCGGATCGTTGACGAGTTCGCGCTGCAGAATGGAAGTGATCTCGTACCGCTCGGTCATGATGTCGTAGGCGACGACGCCCCTACTCTGCGCGGCGGCGAGAGTCTGTTCGAGTTCGGCCAGGTCTTCCGGGCGGATGATCCAGGGCTTGTCCGCGAGGACGTTGAGTCCGGCTTCCACCGAGGCGCGAATCAGGCCGACCTTGCCGCGATTACGGCCGGAGAGCACCACGATATTGCCGGGCTTTTCGGCCAGCATGCGGTCCAGAAAATCGGAGCCGGTGTGGACGTCGAGTTCCCACGCGGTGGGACTCTGGCCGCGCAGATTGAAGCGCGCGATGCGATTGAGATGCTCGGTCAGGTCGGGCCCCAGAGGCGCGTAAACGGCGACGCGCGGAGAGACGCCGGGGTACATCTCCTTCTGGATGAGGGCGGCGTGAAAATGTCCGGGGTCCAGCGTGATCAGGCCGAAGCGGTGGCTCACAGGCCTTTCACTTCCCAACCCTTGCGGTAGGTGCGGCGCACGAAGGCGTTGGCTTCCGGCGAGTTCTTGAATTTCATCTTCGCGGCGTTCCATTCGAGCGTGGTCTGCGGGAACCGCGTGGCCACCGGACCGAGCAGCACGGATTCGGTGAGCGGCCCTGCGTAATCGAACGAGGCCGAGGCTTTCGCTTTGCCGAGCACGGTATCGACGAATTGGAAGTAGTGATTGTCGCGCTCGAAGGGCGGGACCTTGTAGTCCTTGAACTGATCTTCGGGCAGCAGAATAGGCATGGCGGTATGAGGCAGCAGCAGGACGCCCTTGGTGCCGACGAAGATGGAGCCCTGATCGGGGAGTTTGCGCGCGCCGATCAGCTGCTGAATCTCCTGCGGAGGCCGGGCGTCGCCATCGTACCAACTCACGTTCACCGTCTTGCCTTCGGTGACGGCGGTGCCCGGGAAGACGTAGTGGATGACGGCGTTGATGGCCCAGTTGTGCTCTGTGGGCTTGGGCCCTTCGGAGCGCACCGAGATGGGCGCGGTGAGTTGCAGCGCGCCAAAGACGGGATCGAAGATGTGGCAGCCCATATCGCCGAACGTGGCGGTGCCGAAATCGATGCGCTTGCGCCAGTTCACAGTGTGATAGTAGGTGTCGCCGATGAAGGGGCGGGTGGCCGCGGTGCCTAGCCAGAGGTCCCATTTCAGAGTGGGCGGGATGGGGTCGGTGCGATCGGGCATCGGGTCGGGATCGCCCCACTTCTTATTGCTCCAGGAGTGGACCTCTCTGATCTTGCCGATGGCGCCCTCGTGCACCAGTTGCACCGCGGTCTTGTACTCGCGGGCGGAGTGGACCTGAATGCCCATCTGGCTGACCAGGTTTTTCTTGCGCGCCATGTTGGTGAGTTGGCGCGTCTCGTAGAGGTCGTGCGTGAGCGGCTTCTGGCAGTAGACGTGGAGGCCGCGCTGCATGGCGCTCATGGCGATGGGAGCATGCATGTGGTCGGGCGTGCCGACGCAGACGATGTCGAGGTTCTTGTGTTCCTTGTCGAGGAGGCGGCGCCAGTCGTCATAGACGGGAGTTTCGGCGTACTTCTTCTTGAAGTTGCCGAGTTGCGCCGAATCCACCTCGGCCAGGCAGGCGAGCTTCACGCTCGGGTGCGCGGCGATGAGGTCGAGCGTGATGTACGCCATGTTCCCGCCGCCGAAAGCGCCGAGGCGCAGGGTGGAGTTGCGCGGCTTGGAGATCAGATCGCGGATGAAGAACGGGGCGGCCGTACCGGCCTTGAGAAACGTGCGGCGGTTGGATGGACTCATGGTGGACCTTCGATTCCCATTTTTGACTTATCATTGATCCAATGTCCAATTTTGCACTCATACGGCTTTTGCTTTTGGCCCAGGCTGTGCCCCAAATGTACGCCCAGGGTCGTCAGGCGCAGACCACTCCCACACCGGCACCGGCCACTCAGGCGACGCCCGGCCGCGGTGGACGCGGCGGCGGCATCCCGGGCCCGGGACCGGCCTTTGGCGGCGAGGTGGATGAGACGCCTTCGGTGACGCATCACTCCATCGAACTGAACGGCAAGACGCTGGCGTATACCGCGACGGCGGCGCAAATGCCGCTGAAGGATGCGGCGGGCGAAGCGGAAGCGCACATCTTCTATACGGCCTACACGCTGGATGGGGTGAACGACATGGGGAAGCGGCCGCTGACCTTCTGCTTCAACGGCGGTCCCGGCGCGGCCAGCATTTGGGTGCACATCGGCGCCATGGGCCCACGCAGTCCAAAGCTGATGCCGAATGGCAGCATGCCGCCTCCGCCGTACTCGATGAAGGACAATCCGAACACGTGGCTGGACCAGTCGGACCTGGTGTTCATCGACCCGGTGGGCACGGGGTACAGCCGGGCGAAGTCGATCGAGGTGGCGCGGCGGATGAATGGCGTGCAGGGCGATCTGCAGTCGGTGGGCGAATTCATTCGCATGTACCTGATCCGGAATAATCGGACGGAATCGCCGCTGTTTCTGGCCGGCGAGAGCTACGGCAGCTTCCGCGCTGCTGGATTGGCCGGGTACCTGTTGGATCGCGGCATCGCCTTCAATGGCGTGGTCCTGATCGGCACGACGTTGAATCTGGAGACCATCTGGTCTCGCAGCGACGATCTGGTGTATGCGCTCGAACTGCCGACGTACGCGGCGGACGCCTGGTATCACAAGAAGGTTCCGGCCGATCTGCAGCGCAAGGATCTGAAGACGTTCCTGAAGGAGGCGGAGGCCTTCGCGATGGGCGAGTATTCCACGGCGCTGAATAAGGGCGATGAGCTTCCGGCGGCGGAGCGCAAGGCGGTGATCGAGAAGATGGTGCGGTACCTGGGCGTCGAGCCGCGGTATGCGGAGGAGAGCAATCTGCGATTCGATGTGGGACACTTCACGCGCGAATTGCTGCGCGACAAACACCTCACCATCGGACGTCTGGATGGGCGGCTTTCGGCGCCATCGTCGTTGAATACGGGCGAGACCAGCGAGTTCGATCCGTCGAGCACGCTCACGGTGCCGCCGTTCACGGCCTGTTTCGCGAACTACGTGCGGACCGAGTTGAACTACAAGACGGACATGTACTACTACGTGAGCGGCGGAGTGCAGCCGTGGGATTACGGCGTGCAGAACGGGTTCGGCGATACCACGTCGCTGCTGAAGTCGGCATTCATGAAGAATCCGTACATGAAGGTGATGGTGGCGGCCGGGTATTTCGATCTGGCAACGCCGTACTTCGCCGCGGAGTACACGTTCAATCACATGGGGCTACAGCCGGACATGCACAAGCAGATCACGTGGAACTTCTACCCGGCGGGTCACATGCTGTACATCGACAGCGATTCGAGCGCGAAGCTCAAAAAAGACGTAGCCACCTTCTTCGGTAGCGCCCTTCAGTAGGCCTGCGCTACCGGGTCATGAAGGCCATGCGGTTGACTCCGGCGCCTTTGGCGATGTCGATGACTTCGGCGATGCGGCGGAATTCCAGGTCTTTGTCGCCGCGGAGAAAGATCACCTGATTGCCGCCCTTGGCAAACAAGGCCAACAGGCGTGCGTGCAGGCCTTCGAGCGTCAGCGCCTCCTGATTGAGTTCGACGCCCGCGGCGGTGACGCTAATGACGATTTCGTGAGGCCGCTCGGGCGCGACGGCGGTGATGTCGGGCGGCGACGCTTGGGGGACCAGCGCAGGGAGACCTGTGGAAACAGGCGGGGTGATCACCATAAAGATGATGATCAGAACGAGGAGCACGTCAATCATCGGGGTCATGTTGATTTCGGCGCGCTGGCCTTTTCCTCCAAGCGACATTGCCATAAAACAATCTCCTTGGCTGATTGGACCTCGGAGGCGGCCTAGAAGTTCCCGGAGGAAATGACGTATTCGTCGAAGGCCGCGCCGATGAGGCGGATGAGGCCGTGCTGGATTTCGAGCATGCTGATGGAGGAGACGTGCGGTCCGGTGCCGGTGAAGTGGGTGCGCACGGCTTCGACGGGAATGGGTCCGCCGACGCTGGCGAGTTGGACGCCGTCGTGGAGATGCCACGGCCGCACGATGGGCAGTCCGCGTTCCACCAGGAAGGCGAGGATGGATTCGGCGATGGCCATGCCGGGCTCGGCGGCGGCCTTCAGCCACTCGATCAGCAGCCGGTAGGTGAAGCCCCACAGAGGCGTGCCGCGGAGTTCGATGGTCGGGAAAAGCATCTCGGGCGGACGGCTCGGGACGGGCTGCAGGACGTGGCGGCTGGTATCGGCGAGTGTCTCGACGGGGATCCACAGGGATTCGACGGCTTCGCGGGCATCGAGCGTGGTGGGCAGTTCCCGATCCACGCGGAAGACGAAAGGCGCCACCAGCAGGTAGGGCGGCGTTTTGCGGCGGGCGATGGCGTGCGGCAGTTCGCCTTCGAGGTCGGCGGGCGTCAGGCGGAGACCGCACTCCTCTTCGAGTTCGCGGAGGGCCGTGTGGACGGCATCGCGGTCAGCCGGATCCCAGCGGCCGCCGGGCAGCGACCAGTGGCCCGACCACGAGTCGTCGGGACGCTCGGAACGCCGCATGAGCAGGACGGACTCCGGCTGCGAGCGGGTGTGGACGATGGCGACTGCTGCATCGGGTTGGGACATAGTTAGACCACCAGTTGGCTCAGCACTTCGGGCGAGAGGTTGCGGCCGCAGAGGAGGACGACCGCGTCGGCACTCGGTGATTTGAGGGCGGCGGCGACCGCCACGGCGGCAGCGCCCTCGATGAGCCAGTGCTCTTCGTGCAGGACCTTCCGCATGGCGGCGAGGATCTCGGCTTCGGTGACGAAGACGGAGCGGTCGATCACCTTGCGGCAGAGGTCGAGCGTGACGGAGCCGGGTTCGAGGCCGCCGGCGGTGCTTTCGGAGAGCGTGGGCGATTCGGGAACATCGACAATCTCTCCGGCCTGCATGCAGGCGTGCATGACGGGGGAATTCTCGGGCCAGCAGCCGATGATCTCGGTACTGGGCGAGACGGCTTTGAGGTAGGCGCCGATTCCGGCGATGAGTCCGCCGCCTCCCACTGCCACGTAGACGGCGCCGATCCGCGGCAATTGGCGATGGAGTTCGACGGCGATGGTGCCCTGGCCCGCGACCACGTCGAGGTCGTTGTACGGCGAGATGAAGACCTGGCCGGATGCTTCGGCGGCGCGGCGGGCGGCGAGTTCGGCGGTGAGCGGGTCGTCGCCAGCCAGGCGGATGCGCGCGCCCATGGCTTCGATGCGGCGGGCTTTGGCGGGCGAGACCTGCGCGGAGACGAAGACCTCGGCAGCGATGCCGCGGGCCTGGGCGGCAGCGGCGACGCCGAGTCCGTGATTGCCGTTGGACGCGGCGATCACCCCGGCAGCGGCCTGTTGCGGCGTGAGCAGCGCGATCTTGTGAGAGGCGCCGCGAAATTTGAAGGACCCGGTGTGCTGCAGATGCTCGAGCTTCAGGAAGGCTCCGCCGAGGGCCGGCGACTGCTCCACGGGGGTTTCGCGGACGTAAGGCCGGATGCGTTCATAGGCGGCGAGGACGGCGTCTTTCATACATATAGAATAAGGGCTATGTTTCGTTCTCGATATGCCGTACTGCTCTTCAGCGCCGCGGCTCTCTTCGCACAACAGAAGACTCTGATCAAAGCCGGACGCCTGGTGGACGTGCGCGCGGGCCGCGTGCTGACGAATCAGAACATCCTGATTCAGGGCGACCGGATCCTGGAGGTCGGTCCGAATGTCGCGGCGGCGGACGCCAAGGTGATCGACTTGAGCAAGTCCACAGTGCTGCCGGGCCTGATCGACAATCACACGCATGTGCTGCTGCAGGCGCATCCGACGGCGACGGATTACGACGAGCAGTTGATCAAGGAATCGATTGCATACCGGGCCATCCGGGCGACGGTATCGGCGAGGATCGCACTGGAGAACGGCTTCACGGCGATTCGCGACCTGGAGACGGAAGGCGCGATGTACGCCGACGTGGACGTGAAGACGGCGGTGAACCGCGGAATCATTCCGGGTCCGCGGATGTTCGTGGCGACGCGGTCGCTGGCGCCTACTGGAATGTACAATCCCACGCGGTTCTCCTGGGAGTTGGAGATGCCCGGCGGGGTGCAGTTCGCCGATGGCGCAGACGGAGTTCGCAAAGCGGTGCGGGAGCAGATCAAGTACGGCGCGGACTGGATCAAGTATTACGCCGACGGCGGGACGCAACTGCGCGACGGCGTGATTCACTCGCGTCCCAATTACACGGACGAGGAATCCAAGGCGCTGGTGGACGAGGCGCACCGGCTGGGTCACAAGGTGGCCGCGCATGCGGGCGGCAAAGAGGCCATCGAATCGGCGCTGCGCGCGGGCGTGGACACCATCGAACACGGCAACGGGATGGACGATGAACTGGCGGCGACGATGGTGGCCAAAGGCGCCTGGTGGTGCCCCACGCTGTACATCTACCAGCGCAATCCGCGGGCGGCGAATTCGGAGATGACGAAGGTGCGGGAGAAGGGCTTCCGCGCGGCGCTGGCCAAGGGCGTGAAGATCATCTACGGGACGGATATCGGCGGATATGCGTGGACGGAATCGGAGACCAAGGACTTCGCCCTGATGGTGAACTGGGGGATGACTCCCATGCAGGCGATTCAATCGGCGACCCTGCTGGGGGCCACGGCGCTGGATCAGCAGGAGCGGTTCGGAGCGATTGAGGCGGGCAAGTTCGCGGACATCGTGGCAGTTTCTGGCGACCCCACCGCCGACATCACGGAGCTGGACCGGGTCCAGTTCGTGATGAAGGGCGGTGTGGTTTATAAGAGCCGGTAATCTACTTGAGGACGTCTTCGAAGAAGGAGAGGGCTCGGGGGTCTTGGGAATTCTTGAGCGAATTCATGGCCTGCTTGCGGAGCGTATCGTTCTTCGTGGTCTTGACCACTTGAATCAGGAGCGGAATGCCCTGGCCGTCCGGCAATTGCTGGAGGGCGGTGACGGCGCGGCGCTTGACGGCTTCATCGGGATCGTCGAGGGCGCCGGTGAGCGTAGTGAGGATGCGGGGTCCGGGCTTGCGCGCCAGTTCCCCGACGGCCTGCGAACGAATACGGGCGTCGGCATCGGTGCGCGCCAGGGAGATCAGCAGGTCGATGGCTTCGGGCTCCTTGCTGTTGGCCAGCGACTGCACGGCGCGTTCGCGGATCTTCACATCTTTATCGTTGGCGATGAGGCCTTTCAGCGAGTCGAAACCGTGGCGGCCGCGATACGGGGTGAGCATGGAGACGGCGCGCAGGCGGACGGACTGGAGTTGATCGGCCGCCAGGTAATGGTCGAGCATACGGTCGGCCGCCGGATCGGCATGCATGGCGAGAGCGTTCAGGGCGCCGTTCAAGTTGTTCATGTGCTGATCGACATAGGTGGCCAGGAAGGCGACGGACTGGGCCGGCTGCACATCGCTGAGCCAGTGAACGGGAACGCCCCCGGCATCGATTTCGCAATCCGGTGAGAGAGTGCGGATGCGGTCGACGGCATTGGCCTCCACACGGAAGAGGATGACGGCCTGATCGGGCGGTTCGAGGTGAACCACGCCGGCCTGGTTGAAGTCAGAGCGGTTCACGAAATCGCAGCCCAGGTTGTAGGTGCGAGTGGAGGGCACGGCGTAACCGATCCAGGCGGGCTGCGGCTGGGCGTTGAGGGCGGCCCGGAAGGTTTGTTCCAGGCCGGCCGACGCGGAGCGGGTGTCCACCTTGGCGTTGGTGAGCAGTTTGGGCTGCGCCCAAAGCGGCAGCGCAGCTACCATGAGCCAGAGGGCGGGCTTCATTTCAGGATCTCCTCAAGGAACTGGGTGGCTTCGGGCGACTTCATGCTGACCAGTTCGCGGACGATCTCACGCTTCATGTCGGGGTCGGACTCTTTGCGGCCCAACTGCACCAGCGCGGTCACGTTTCTCTGCGAAAAGAGTACGTTGACAATGGAGCGCTTCACCTGCGGATCGGTCTCGCTGCTGTACATCGCGATCATGGCATCGGTGGCGGCCGGCGATTTGACTCCGGCCAGCGACTGGACGGCCGCGCGGCGCAGTTTGGCGTCCTTCTCGCTGCGCGCGATTTCGATCATCCGCTCGCTGTTGCCGTTCATCATGCGAAGCAGTTCGATCTTGGTGTTGGGGTCGGTTTCGGCTTGGTAGAACTGCCAGATATCGGCCTGATCGCCGCTGGAGGCGAGTCTGCGGATGATCTCCATCCGCAGGTCCGCATTCTTCTCGGCCTTCGCCATTTGCAGCAGGCGGTCCTTATCATTGCCGGAGTTCAGCGAGTTCAGGATGGCGCGCTTGACGGCCAGGTCGCTGGTGGAGTTGTAGATTTCCATCAACAGGGGCGCGCGATTGGTCTGCTTGGTGCGGCCCAGGTATTGGATGGCCTGCAGTTGCAGATCCGGGTTCCCGGTGCTGCCGCGGGCGATCTGATCGAGCAACTGCTGGGCCTTGGGATTGCTGTTGGCGGCGAGAACGTAGATGGCGTCGCGTTTGACCCGCGGAGACTGGGCGCCCTTGAGCAGCCGTTCCAGGATGGGGATGGCGCGATCGGGATCAGACTGCATCAGGCCGTTGAGCGCCAGGAGTTTGAGCTCGTCGTCGGACTGGCTCTCCGGCGCCACCTTCTGGCCGGAGGACTGCTTGACTTCGATTTCGAGGGCCTTGGCATCATCGGCCCAACGGCTGCTGGCGAACTTGGTGCGCAGTTCGTTGAGAGCGGCAGTGGCGTCGTCGCGGCGGCCGAGTTTGTTGAGCGTGTAGGCCTTCCAATAGAGGGCGGCATCGGCGCGGGCGCCGCCGCGGCTGACCACTTCGCTGAAGGCATCGAGCGCCTGGTCGTAGGAGCGATTGTCCAGGGCGCGCTGGCCGCGATCATACAGCGTATCGATCCCGGTGTTCTTGGAGAAGCGGAACTGGCCGGGTCCGTATACCTGAACGGGGGGCATGGGAGGCATGGGAGCCTTGGGGGCGATGGGCGTCTGCTGCGCGAGGGCCATGAGTCCGCCCCACTTTTCGGTAGCGCGGGCGGCCATCTCCTGCGCCTTCATTTCGAAGTCGCCGGCGTTCATCTCGAAATCGCGCAGCTTCATGTCCTGCTGCATGGCCATCTCGGCGGCGCGGGAGGCCTGCTCACCGATGGCGTCGAAATCGACCTTGGCCATGGCGGCTTCGACAGTCTGAGCGATAGAGTCGGCATCCACCAGGTCCGGGAAGTCTTCGAGCCGGACCATCGGGCGCGGTGCGGGCATGGGCATGGGCGCGGGCGCCGCTACGGGAGCCGGGGGCGCCGGCGGAGGTGGCGGCGGAGTTTGTGCCGGCGCCAGGGCGGATGCGGCCAACAGGCAGCAAACGGGTAGGGTATTGCCAAATCGAATCATTTTCGTAGTTACCTTCTCTATAATTTCTGGCGAGCCGTTGTGGTCCCGCCGGCTCCGGCCGGTTCTTCCTGATTCCGGACGTTGGAGCCCATTACCCGAATCTTGAACAGAATGCCCTCGGCTTCGAGCCGCTGGCGCAGAGTTTCCAACTCACCGGGAGAGAGCTTGGACGGGGCGTGGGTGATATCCAGCAGCACCCGATCCAACTCCTCCAAAACTCCGGCGACGGCATGATCGCCTGTGTGTTCCGCCGTCTGCCGGTACAAACGACTTTCGCTGACCAGATCCCCGGCGCGCTCCTGCTGGGAAGTAATGTCCATCGCCTTCTGGGGATGGGCGTTGGTCAGTTCGATCAAGACCATCTGGGAGCGCTCCAGATAATCGCCGACGGCCACCAGCAGGACGCGTTCTCCATGCTGGGGATCGGCGGCAGCGGCCATGGTTTGCGGTTTGGCGGGTTGCGGATAGAAGCGTCCTGCCAGGAACGCGGCTACCAACAAGCCGGCAAAGGCAGCGCCGGCGGCCAGCCAGCGCCAGGACAATACGGGGACCTGGAAGCGCCGCCGCACGGGCAGGCGGCCTTCGATTTGCGACCAGACGCGGGTGGCGTACTCCGCTCCGGGGTCGGGGACCGGCAGGGAATCCACTACATTGAGCACCCGCTGCAGCGAGGAGAACATTTCGCGGCAGCCCGGGCACTCATCGAGGTGGTGTTCGGCGGCGAGGGTGTCGCCCTCTTCGCCGTAGTAGTGGAGGATCAGTTGTTCTTCAGTCAGGTGGTTCATTTTGCCGGACTCGCAATCGGCTCCAAGGCCCTTCTCAACTTCTGCACGGCGCGAAAGACGCTGTGCTTGGCCGCACCGGGCTGGCACTCCAGCACGCGGCCCACATCTTCCATACACATGCCCTCAAAATGGCGGAGCACGAAGGCGGTGCGCTCCGTAGGGCTGAGATCGCGCATGGCTTCGGCCACGCGCTCGCGGACTTCCGAACTCAACGCCATGCGCTCCGGACTGGGAGCGGTGGAGGGCAGAGAGACTACCGGATCCTCCACTTCGGCCGCGCTTTCGGGGGCCGGGGCAAAGTGTTCATTGCGCCGTTTCCGGGAGCGGACCAGGTCCAGAGAACAGTTGGCGGCGATCCGGTACAGCCAGGTACCGAAGCTGGCTCGCTCATCGAATCTGGCGAGTTGTTTATAGGCGCGGAGGAAACTCTCCTGCACCACGTCTTCAGCGTCTTGTTGATTGCCTGTCATACGAAATGCCAGCCGGAACAGAGATCGGCTATGGCGCTCTACCAGCACCCGAAAGGCGTCGGTATCACCCGACCGCGCCTTACTAACGGCCAGTACATCGTTTAGCTCCATCCGGCTGTTCTTTAGACTCTACGGTTTCAAAGCGGTTAGCAAGCTGGGGCCGGAAGGCAGGGGCCGGGGGCCGGGGGCCAGGGGCCGGGGTTGTGTCGGCGCTTCGCGCCGGGGGAGGCAGGGGATCGGGAAGACAGGGGTTGGGGGTTGGGGGCTGGGGGTTGTGTCGGCGCTTCGCGCCGGGGAAGGCAGGGGATCGGGGCTGGGGATTGGGGGCTCGGGTTCGTTTGGTATGGGGGCGATGGGGTCGGGGTCGGGCTGCGGCTTGGGTTCGTTTGGTATGGGGGATTCGGCCTGGCGGACCTTTTGGAGTTTCAGGAGGGTGGCCATGGAGCGGTGGTAAGTGAGGTGGTAGCGGGTTTCGTAGCGCTGGAGGAGGGCGATGGCCGGGGAGGTGGCTAGTTTGTTGAAGGTTTTGAGGGTGTGGCGGAGGTAGTCGCCGGAGTTTTCGAGGTCGTCGAATTCCTGATTGAAGAGTTGGGTTTGGAGACCGGCGGAGCGGCGTTCGCGCCAGGCGGCGGCGACCATTTCTTCGACGAGATTCATTTCGACGTCGTCGGCGGGCTGGAACCGGTCGATGTGTTGGTCGAGATACTCCTGAAAGTTCTCGGTTGGTTC
>DASZMZ010000203.1:0-3407 GCA_035551455.1 Candidatus Sulfopaludibacter sp. | reverse complement strand
AACACCCGAAGAAGCGCTGGTGATGATCCGGCCCCAATGGCGGGCTTGCATATTCGGGAGCACGCGGTCGGTGATCGCGATGACCGAGAGCACCATGGCTTGAAAATGTTTCGACCATAGCGCAGGGTCCTGACCGGCAGCGGTGGTCGGTGGCGGCCCTCCGGTGTTATTCACGAGGATGTCTACCGGGCCTAGCTCGTTTTCGATTTTCGCGATGTGCCCATCGATTTGGGTGAGGTCCGCGAGGTCCCATTTCAGACCGAGGTTCTTGATGCCGATGGCGGTTAGTGCGGATTGCGCAGCGGCGATCGAATCAGCTCCAATGCCGGCCACCGCGATGTTTGCGCCTTCCCGTGCCATGGATTCTGCAATCGCCCGGCCTAAGCCGCCTCCGCCGCCTAATACCAGGGCTGTTTTATTTTTTAGGCCTAAGTCCATGGGGTCATTCTACTTGGGGTTTGTGGATGATGCCGATTTGTCCGCTCCCTCTATTCGTGGTGAAGAGAACCGCTCCGAAGTGGGCGCCACTGGAGAACGGGTTTCCATTCAAGATCGGTCCACGGCACGCCGGGACAGGTTGCGCGGATCCCAGGTCTCAAAAGCGAGACCTGGGGCACCCTTCGATTTGTTGCCGGGTATTTCTCTTATTTCCAGGCATCCGATTGGAAGCGGGCGATTGCTTTTTCGTCGAATTGATAGCCCAGGCCGGGTTCCGTGGGAAGAGCCAGGCCACCGTTTCGGATTTGCAGTTGACGGTCGATGATTTCGCAGAAATTGAAGACTTTTCCGTCGGGGAAATATTCGACGAATTGGCCGTTGGGCGAGGCCGCTACCATGTGTACGTGCAGATCGTGGAACCAGTGGGGGCAGATGGTCACGCCGTAGGAATCGGCCAGCGCGGCGATGCGGCGAAATTCCGTTATGCCACCACAGACCAGGGCATCGGGTTGCAGAATCGACGCGGCCTGCTTGTCGAGTAGTTCCTTGAAGCGCCAGCGGCCGGCTTCGATTTCGCCCGTGGCTACGGGGATGCTGATGGTTGCCGCGAGTTTGGCGTGGTTATCGATTTGGTCGGGGGTGAAGGGCTCTTCCACCCAGTAGGGATCGTAGGGCGCATAGCGATCGATAAAGCGCAGGGCCGTGGGTACATCGGACCAGGCATTGTTGGCGTCGAGCATGAGCAATACATCCGGCCCGATCGCCTTGCGCGCCGCCGCGATCCTGGTCTCTTCTGACTTTGGATCACCGCGGCCTACCTTCATTTTTACGGCGTCCAGGCCGAGGGCCACGTAGCTGGCCATTTCTTCGCCCAGCATTTCGGGCGTCTTACCGTCGAGGTAGTAGCCGCCGCTGGCGTAGGCCGGAACGGTCCCCTCGTAGGCGGCGCCGAGATACTTGTAGAGGGGTAGATTGGCCGCCCTGGCGTTCCTGTCCCACAAGGCGGTATCAAGAATACTGAGCGCCCGCATGACCGAGCCGACGCGGCCATGCAGTAACACTTCCTGATACATATTCTTCCAGTGCAGCTCGGTTGCGTAGGGGTCAGCCCCGATCAGCATGGGCGCCAGCATCTCGCGCACCGCGGTGGTCACCACATTGCCCCCGGAATGACCGGCGTAGCAATGACCTATGCCTTCGACCCCATCATCGGTACGGATTTTTACCAGGCTGTAATCCCGTGAAGTTACCTGGCGGCGCGCAAAGGCAGTCGCCTGCCGCAACGGAATATGAACGGTACGCGCCTCTACCGACACGACCTTGGCCATTGTTTTCCCCTTCGTGTTACATCGCCTGGAGCAGTTTGATTAGCCGCGCGAAGCCTTGCTCACGCGCGGTCTTGTTTCCAGGGATGGTGTTGGTGGGGTCTTCGCCGGCGCGCATGAAGCCATGGCCAGCGCCGTCATAGGTGACCGGCTCGTAGGTCTTGCCGGCGGCCTTCATGGCCGCAGCGGTCACCGGAACGGTGGCGTCAATGCGCGCGTCGTTGCCGGCGTAGAAGCCGTACACGGGAGCGGTGATGGTGGTCACGTCCGCGGGGCCGGGACCGTAAAAAACGAAAGCTGCGGAAAGGCCTTTGCGATGGGCAGCGAAGGCGAAGGACTTGCCTCCGCCCCAGCAGAAGCCGGTCACAGCGATTTTGCCGTTGGCTGCGGGGAGGTGTTTGCCGTAGTCGGCTGCGGCGTCGAGGTCGGCGTTCACGACGTCTGGATTCAGGCCGGAGACGGCTTTTATTGTTGCGTCCTGACTGGGGAATTCACTGGAGCCGCCTCCATTGGGTCCGAAGCCAGAGAGCAAATCGGGCGCGATTACGATGAAGCCCTGAGCGGCGAGTTCGTCGGCCATTTCCTTGGCCCAATCGCTGAGGCCGAAGATCTCGTGGATGAGAATGACGACCGGAGCTTTGGTTTTGACTTCGGGGTAGACCACGAAGGCCTGGACGGTGCGAGCTCCGTGCCTGAGGGCCACGTACTCGTGATGGCGGGGAGATGCGTCGAGGCGGGCTTTTGCCCAGTCTTGCGCCTGGAGGGGAGCGGTGGTTAGGGAAAGAAACAGGAGTGCGAGGCTGAGACTAAGGGTATTCGACATCGCGAACTTCATGGGGAGGAGTTTAGTCATTGAGGCGTGGAGGCTGCAAGGGTTGGTGTTTTCGGTGCCGGTACACCGAGCGTCGGAGATCGTTCCAGTCAAAGAAGGGATGAATCGAACTCGACTCAGATATTCTCCTTGCAACGGGCACAACGAATCTTAGCGGTATGTCTTTAGAAGCCGAAGAACTTGCAGTGGAACGCGGTGGAATCCCACATCTCGCCAAAACCCCGGATTTCCTGTCGAGCTCGGCTGCTCTAGCAAACTTCCTGCGGCTTTCCTTAAGAGAAAGCCGCACCCGTGTCCACAACGGGCGCTGCGTGGTAGGAAATCCGGGGTCCGAGCGAGATGCCCCGAATTTCCTGCAGGCTGCACTGGACAGGACTGCGTGTGCGCCTTTCTTTAAGGAAAGGCGCATGAAGTTCGCGAACCCACTAAGCTGTACAGGAAATCGGGGGTGTGGGGCACCCGTCGTTTGTTGCGGGTTTATGGTGCTGAGTAAGAGCAATGGTGGGGCTTCGCCCCGTCTTTTTCGGCCCAGGTACGCTTAGGCGAATCTGGGGCACCCGTCCTATTCCCTTCACGTCTTTTCGATCCCTCCGTCCTCTATTTCTCTTCCCTTCTTGGGTTCTGTTGAGACCGAAAGGAAAACTGCAGATCCCTCGGCTGCGCTCGGAGGCTGTGACTTTTTTAATTTGGCCTGTAGTTTGTGGCTGGAAAGCTCGGAAGAGCATCTGCCAACAAGCATCGCCGGGGTTCCTTCGGCTACGCTCAGGACAGGCTCTTCGACTGCGCGCCATAAGCCGTCCATTATGCGATAG
>DASZMZ010000202.1:0-44612 GCA_035551455.1 Candidatus Sulfopaludibacter sp. | reverse complement strand
CAAATGGCAACGAACACTTATTCACGCAAGCATACCCGCGGAAAAAAGATGGGCATCGCCTATCTGCGCGACCTGATGTGGGTGTTGGTTTCCCGAGAATTCAAGCTTCGGTATAAGCGGTCTCTGTTGGGCGTGGCATGGTCGCTACTGGTGCCGATGGCGCAGTTAGGTGTTTTGTACGTGGTTTTCAGCTACATGCTGCAGCTGAACATCCCCCACTTTTCGATTTTTCTTTTGACCGGCATTCTGCCCTGGACCTGGTTTTCGGGCGCGCTCACAGCGGCGAGCAGCGCTATCGTGGACAACCGGGAACTGGTGAAACAGGTGAACTTTCCGGTAGGTGTGCTGCCGGCGGTGAGTGTCCTTTCGCAAATGGTTCACTTTGTTTTGGCGCTACCGATTCTTGCCGGGTTTTTGTTGGCGGAGGGCTTTCGGCCCACCCTGCCGCTCATATCCTTGCCGATCGTGATGCTGATTCAACTGCTTTTGCTTTTGGGCCTTTCGTATATTCTCGCGACCCTGCAGGTTAGATTTCGCGATACACAGTACCTATTGGGTATCTTTCTATTCTTGTTCTTCTATGTCACCCCGGTGTTTTGGGATGCCAACCGCATTCAGGAGCCGTTCCGGACAATCATGCTGGCCAATCCGCTGGCCAGTCTGCTAGGGGCATACCGGTCTATTTTCATGGATGGAAGATGGCCCAGTCTGGTCCCGATGGCGCTGCTTGCGGTAACATCGGCGGCATTGTGCAGTGTATGTTACGTCCTCTTCAAAAGATCGCGCGACCGCTTCGTTGAGGAATTATAGATGGCACTTGCAGTTTCCGTGTACGACCTATGCAAGAGGTTTCGGCGCTACCATGCCGACCAGCCACAGACGCTCCACGAGGCGCTGTTTCGCGGCTTTTCCAAACTGGCGCCAGCGGAATACTTTTGGGGCCTGAAAGATGTGGAGTTTGAAATCGCCACGGGCCGCACTCTCGGTGTGATTGGACGGAACGGCGCGGGTAAATCGACTCTCCTTCGTTTGATTGGCGGCGTTGGACGGCCGGACCGGGGAAAAATCACCGTGAACGGCAACGTGAACGGTCTGTTACGACTCGGCACCGGCTTTCATGCCGAATTGACCGGACGGGAAAATGTCATGGTCAGCGGTGTGGTAGGCGGTCTTACCCGCCGGGGAGTGCGGGAGAAGTTCGATGCCATCGTAGCCTTCGCCGAACTCGAAGATTACATCGATAATCCACTTCGTGTGTACAGTTCGGGTATGCAATTGCGCCTGGCTTTCTCCATCGCGATCCATTCCTCTCCCGACATCCTGCTGATCGATGAAGTGCTCTCCGTGGGCGACCTCGCCTTCCAGCGCAAGTGTCTCGACCGTCTGGCTCAAATCAAAGCCACGGGCTGCACGATCATTGTTGTGACACACGATGTTACAGGGGCGAAAAAGTTCTGCGATCAGTTCCTCTGGTTGCGAGCCGGCAAAATGGCGGCTTTCGGACCGGTGGACACGGTAGCTACCAAATACCTGAGCGATGCGGATTCCGAGACGTGGGCGCCGATGAACGGCGGCGTCATCGTGGCGAGATAGATCCGCCAGAGTACCGATGGATTCTCAAGTGCCTTGGAAGCAAGTAGTCCTCCCCGCGGAAGCCACCAGGATTAAGTCCACTCTGAGTCTCGAAGCTCGCCAGTACCTCACCTGGCTGACCAGTGCCCGTTACGAGGGCTGGGGCGCCATCGTGGAATTGGGCACGTGGCTGGGCGGTGGAACCGCGGCCCTGGCCGAAGGCTTGCGGATTCGCGGGCGCGCCGAGAAAATTCAAACCTACGACCGTTTCGAGTGGGAGCCTTACATGGCCGCCCTGGCAGCTTCGGACTTGGCCCCAGGCGGAGATTTCCTGGCTTGCACCCTGCGCGAAATAAGCGATTACCTGCCCTGGGCGGACGTCCATCGGGCGGACCTCTGCGAGTCTGACTGGGCTGGCGGAGCGATTGAGATTCTGGTGGTCGACGTTCTCGGTGGTTGGGAATTGGCGAATGCTGTCCTGAAGACCTTCGGACCGTTTCTCATCCCCGGCCGCTCGCGCGTCGTTCTCGCATCGTTTCGCTCTCCCCACGATTATTGCCTGCCTCTCATCTTCGATAGCCGCCCCGGCGTCTGGCAGCAGACCGAGGCGCTCGACGCGGATCAGCTCGTCACATTCATCCCTCTCAAGAGCTTGTTTGGCCCGGCCGGAATCGACACCGACTACTCGGAGGCTTCGTTCCCCCTGGCGACGGCCGAGACTTTGTTGCGAAACAGGATGGCGAGAGAGTCCGAGGCAGACCGGCCGAAGCTCCTCCAGATGTTGTATCGAAAACGCCTGATCGATGGTTCGCTGGATGACGCAATGGAGATTCGCCGCCAACTGCTGGATGCGGGAATCCCGGAATCCGACCTGTCTTCGACGGAAGATGTGGAGTCGATTCTGATGGTCCGCGGCTGGGAAGCCCTAACCGACGGGAATCCTCAAGGTGCGCTGGATTGCGCCGCCCGATGCCTGTCGATTCCGGGTAGAAGGTCGGAGCAGGCGCTCACCTTGCTGGCATTCGCGCATCTGCGCATGGGTGATCGCTCAGCCGCTGAACAAGCCATCGCAGAGGCAGAGTCGCTGCGGCCGGGCGCTCATCAGGCGCAACTCTTCCGCGCGGAAGTGCTTCTCACGGAACAGCGGAATGCGGAAGCCAAGACAGTCGCTCTCGAGGCGCTGTTCAATCCGGCGGCAGGAGAAGCGGCCATCGAATGGGGGCTGAACCTGCTGGTTCTCGCCTGGGACCGTCTACATGAGCATGATGCCCGGCTCGCTACTCTCCAGTCATTGGCGGAACTCCGGCAAGGGAGCCCGTCCTTCCTCGCGCACCTGGCCCGCGAACTCGATTTGTCGAATCGCGAAGCCGAAGCCCGTGCGACCGTAAAGCGCGCGCTGGCGCTGGCGCCCGGCCATCGACTGGCAAATACCGTTTGGAAGCATCTGGAGCCAATGGGTATGCGCAGCTGAGGGCGGCACACCCGCTGAATGAGTGGCCTGACCGTGAGGTTTGTCGTTTCGAAGCTCGGCGACTAAATCCGCGCCGGCACAACCAACAGTATCTCGATTTCGGCGGGAACCTTGTCCTTGAGCGCCGGCCGGAACTTCCACTGCGTGAGCAGAGGAGCAATCTGGTGCGAGAGTGCGCTCTGGTCGCGAGGCTCGATATTGCGGAAGCTGCCGTTCACCGTCAGGTAGCCGTGGAAGACAATATTCTCGCGATGGGCCTGGCCTAAGATGCTATTCGGAATCACCGTCGCAATCGGGTAGGGCGCTGCCAGAGGCGCGGCGTCCCCGACGTACACTTCGTACGGATTATTCTTGGCGTTCTCCGCCGCCGGGACGCAATACTCCATCACCCACTCCCTGGTGTCGCCCACCGGCAAATAGACCGTATACACGGGATTGCCCGTCAAAATGCTGCCGACGTCCGACAGGTCGGCGCGCGTGGCGGACTGCATGATCACCACATCGAAATTGCCCCCGGCCGGATGCAGAATCCTGGTCACGGCGTCGGATCCGGTGTTGGTGGCTGCGCTAGTGGCCGCGGCGGTGGATGGATTGGGGCTTCCGCTCAGCCCGCTGCTGGCATTGGGTGGCGCGGGGCGAGTGGCCGTATCGCTCCTACCATTTGCCGCCGATCCATTTGCCGCCGATCCATTTGCCGTTGATCCATTGGCCGCTGCCGCTTCGCCGCGGCCGCTATTGGACGCTGGTCCATTGGAGCCCGCATTTCCGCGGCCGCCATTTGAACGCGCCGAGCTCGCCGGGTTCTTCGACGCGGGGTCCGTTCCGACGTTCTTCGCCGGAGTCTCCGCCGCTGCCCCCGGACGCGTGCCGTTTTTGGACGCGTCCGCCGATGTCGAACGGACCGGCTCCGTCCGCACCGGCGCATTCCGCGGAGCCCCTGGAGCCGGCGTGCGCGCACCCGGACTGCCGCCATCTCCCAGCTCCGGAATATTCTGCTGGCCCTTGGGAATCGTCACCACCTGGCCGGGAGGGACCAGCGCGGGCGAGATCGCGATCACGTTCGCCGCCTCTCCCTGCTGCCGCTCGATGCCGCCGGCCTTCGGGTCTGGAGCAGCGTCACGCAGCCGGACCGGCGCGGTGGTGGCATTCGGGACGGGAAGCACTGGCGCCGCCACCGTCACCGCCGCCGTCATATTCAGATCGCTCGTATTGATTTCCCGATTGGGCACGGCCAGCACCGGCGGCGCGTCCAGTTGGGGGGAAGGCGCGGGCGCTTCCACCCGGCCGGGCGCGATAAACGGCCGAGGCGGAGGCTTCGGAATATTCACATCCTGCCGCGCCCAGAAGGCCAGCGGCGGCACCACCGCGGTGACTGGAACTTCCAGGTTCGAAGGCGGCTGCAGAATCAGCGGCGCGTCGGCAATCGACTTTGCCACCGGCGGCAATTCCAGATTCTTGGGGATCCGCATGCCCGGCTTTCCCAGCGACGCCGTGGCGTTCCCTCCCGCCGCCGCCGAGCCGGTCGACCCGCCGCCGGGCGCCGGTCTGGACTTCGCCGCCCGCGCCGCTTTTGCAGCCGGCAGACTGGCCCTGTAGTAAAGCGGATCGGGAATCCGCAGCTTCATGTACTCCACGTGATATTTGGTGACGTCCAGGTGGCCGGCGGCCAGCAGCGCCGCCTGATGCGCGGCCGTGGCCAGGGCAAGCAGCACGAACATGTGCGCCGCCAGCGAAGTCAGAATCGGCAGCAACCCGTTCCACGCCGGCAGTTGGCAGGCTTGGAAGAGTCCAGGCTCGGTGCGGAGATGCGGGTCGGTCCTTACAATGAGATGGATCCGCATCCTGATACCGAAATCACGGCTGTTGCTGTTGCTTAATGGGTGCCGCCGGCGGTGCGGCCGTGGGGTTCGCGATAGGCTGGGAACTGGGCCACGAACTGATCTGCACCGGAGTCTGAATCTTCATATCGTTCTGGATCTTCAGACTCTCCAGCAGTTTCTCCACGGGAATGGTGGCGGTCGATGGAGCCGGTTCGCCCGCGCCCGTAACGCCGATTCCCGGTGTCCTTGGAACCTCCGTCGGACCCCAAAGCGGCAAGGGCCGTTCGATCGCCGGCAGCGGCTGTCCTGCCGGAATCGGCTTGACGATTTCCGGAGTGACGATCACCAATAGCTCCGTATTCTGTTTCTGATAAGACTTGGATTTGAACAGGTTGCCGAGCACCGGCACCGACGAAAGCAGTGGGACTTTCTGCAGCGTCTCCGTCAACCTCCGGTCCAACAATCCGGAGATGGCGAAGCTCTGGCCGCTTTTCAATTCGATTTCCGTTTGTACTTTGCGGCTGGTGATGCCGGGAATGGTGAAGCCCTGAATCGTCAGACCCGCCGTAGTGTCCAGTGCGCTGACTTCCGGCGATACGTCCAGGCGAATGGTCCCGCGCGGCGTGATCACGGGCAAAAAATTCAGCCGGATACCGTACTCGCGGAATGCCACGGTGACTGTGCCGATACCACCGGCGCCGCCCTGCAAAATCGGATACGGGAATTCGCCGCCCGCCAGGAAACTGGCAGGCTTTCCGTTAATCGCCAAAACGTCCGGCTCGGCCAGAATTTCTACCAGCCCCTTCGTCTGCAGCGCGCGGATCGTGGCGCCCAGATTCAGGTCCGTCCGGAACAGAAAGAAGTTCAGCGCGTCGCCGAGCGTGACGGTAGTCGGAGTAGCGGCGGTCGGCGGGGTGACGGAAGGCGGAGAGAACTGGCCGGTGGTAACGCGGCCAATCGTATTCGTAGCGCCTGTGCTGATCAGATTCAGTCCCAGTTCCGTACTGACCGTGCGGTCCACGGTGGCGAACTGGACCTTCAGCATGATCTGCGTTTCCATGTCCGGCACGTCCACATAAAGCAGATTCACCACCTTGCCGGAGGCCGATGCCGTGGATGCAATGATGGCGGCGCGGTCCGAACTGGTTAGATCCTTCGCCCGGCCGGTCAGAAACACATTGTCATTCTCGATGGTGGCCAGAATGTTCTGGCCCGGCAGTTGATCCTGCAGTTGCTTGCGGAGCACGTCGAGTTTGGTGCGCTGCGCCGTCGAATTGGGCCGCACCACCACATCGAAGAAGAGTTTATTGCCGCCCACCTGCCAGATAATCAGGCTGGTCTCGCCGGCAGCTTTCCCATCCAGCAGAATCTCTTTGGGCCCCACCACGCGTGCTTCGGCCAAATCGCCGTATCCCACGGCTACGCGCTCAATCGTCGCGGCGCTATTGACCACCAGAGACTTGCCCACCGTGAGCACAATCTCCCGCGGGCTCTGCGCCGGCTGTTGCGGCGCTGCCGCCAATACCGCCAATAACGCGGCGGACGCGGCCGGCACAAACCATCGTGCCCCACCGGCGATTCCGGCGCTTCGTCCTGCCTTGTGCAATCTCACTGTTTTACCTCGAGCGTGCGAGCGAACTTGGCTTCGCTCTGTTTAGCCCCATTGAAAATTTCAATCGAAATAGGTGGAGGCGGGGGCGGGGGAGGCTCCATGTGTTCCATCATTTCCGGCTTTGGTTTTCGAATCACCGTACGTACCGCCATGTCGCTTGAAGCCGCCACCGGCAGTACCCTCGGCGGCGAGCCGAACAAATTCGCCATGGCCGTACCCGACGTCTTGGCTTCCTGGCTATCCAGCGGGTTGCGCAGCACCAATTGAATATGGGCGTCGTTGCCGTTGTTCACCAGGCTCAGCACTTCCGCCTGGTCGGGCGTGACCAGCAGATTGACCACGGGCACTACCACCGGTTTGCCTTCGGCATCGGTTTTGTAATTCTGGCCCGCTGAGAGCACCTGGATATTCTGCAGAATCGTTCGGGCCTGCTGTCCGCTGGCATTGACGATTCCGGGAGGATTGCCCGACAACACGATATCCACCTTGGTTCCCGGACCCACAAAGCCCGCGACACCGGCTACGTCATTCACGCGAACGGCAACCGCGCGCATTCCATTCGGGATGGTGGCTGCCAAACCGCCGCCGCCCCCGGGAGGAGCCAGCCGGCTGTCCATCACGGCTTCGCCTTCGTAAATCTGCGAAAGAACTCCGCGGCCAATCAGGCCATCCTTTTTGACTGCTAAGCCGGGGGGAACCGTTCCTGCCCACAACCCCAACTTCAGATCGTCGTCCTTCACAATCGTTCCCACATCCAGCGTTCTTGCCGCCTGTACGATGTGAACGGTCGGAATGGTTGTCCGGTCGCTCGCTCTCGCCGCGATAATGCGATACACGCCATACGTCGCAGCCGCCGAAATTACCAGCGCCACCACCAGGATTACTGAAACCCGTTGATTCATGAATACCTCTACCGCAGACTGCGCAACTTTAAATAAACCGTGAAGCGCAGGTTTTTAATCCTATCTTCTTGTATAAATACAGTCTTCAATATCAACCGTGATCCATTGTACACATGTTCAAGAACGGTGGAAATGGGAGATATTGTCCATAAAGCACATCTATTTCACCAGACTGACCCTGTCTACCGGGAACGTGCTGCTAGCGTCCAGAGTCATAGTGATGGCGGAATTGCCCGAAAGGGATAGCTGATCTGTAATGATCTGGCCGATGATCGTGGTGTTGCTGCCGGAACCGCCGCCCAGAGATAGCGATTGAGTATGAAGCGCCGAGTTCGTCAGATAAAGTGTGCCTGTCACGGTTGTCGCTCCTCCACCGCCGAAACTATGGCTTGAGCCGTTACTGTGAGATGCGAAGAAGAGAATCCCCTTGTAGGTGCCGCTTTTGTCGGAACCAAGCAGGATGATCGGATCCTTTTTCCCGGCGTTCGCGCCTACGCTCAGGGCTCCGCCGCTGGTGTCCAAATAAACCAGCATGCCCTTACTTGTGGTACAGCAGCCCGACGTGGTGTCGGCTAAAGGGCCGGAAGTCACGCAAGTCGCGGAGCACATCACCGAAGCGGAGTTTGAATCGAAGGCGAATCCTTTGGAGTCAATATAGTAGAGTCCCGGTTGGAATATAGCGGTCTCGCCCTTGACATCGATGCCGCCACTCCAGTCACCGGGATAATAGATGGTGCAGGACTGATCGAGACTGGCTGGACAATCGGGAGTTCCTTTCGCTACGCTAACCTTCGTTCCAGCCGTAGCGGGCTTTGTCGGCGCGGAGATGCTCTTCAGCGGATCGGACACCGGCAAATTCGGCTGCAAGTAATGGGAAGTGCTGCCGCCAGTGAGTCCCGAGGGTAAAACCGTGGAATCCGCCGGATTCGGCCCAGCCGGTCCGCCAAACACACCTAGATCTGTTCCAGTTCCGGTTGGGCTGCAAGGCGCTGCTTGCGAGAGATTGATCGTGCCACCGTTGCTCAGGGCCGTACGGCTACTGGAGTTCACCTCCAGAGACAACTGCGAACCGCCGCAAATCGTGATGGACGAGCTGCCCCCCAGCGATAGCGAACCGGAAGCGGTAGGGTGCATCACGCCAATGGGAACCACGGCGTTCGTTTGGGTGATCGCCGCAGTGGCCGCCGCCTTCACCGTCGTGTTGCCCGCTCCCAGCATCTTCATGAATGTCGCTGCTACGGTGCGACTCACCAGGACGTGAATGGCCGCGGGATTATAATTCGGCGACAGCGTGACGCCGGCGACGGAGGTTGGAAAATCCACCGAAACCACGTCGGAACTGGTGGAGCCCACGCCGTTCTTGTAAGCAAACTGGCAGGGAGTAGTTGCGGAACTTGTGCCACACGTGTAGGTCGAGGTTCCAAAGATGCTCCCCGTCGTGTTGGTGCGGGCGAAAATGCTGAGAATGCCGCCTTGCGCAGCTGCATCCGCCGCCGCCTGCGCCATTTGCCGGTGTCCGTATAGCTGCGACGTATCGACTGCCAGGCCCATGCCTCCGGCCAGAACCAGTCCGACTGCCACTACCACTAGAACAAGGGATTGCCCGCTCTCTCGCCTGCGCCGGGAGGTCCGCGAAAACTGTGACAGGTTTCTCCGCATACGACGACTCCTAATAAACAATAATTCCTTGGGCCACTGCAGTGACGGTCAAACCACTCGGCAGAATCGTGGCAACCAGCGGGTCGTAGGCATAGGTGGCTTGTACCTTTACCTTGCTGCCCGGGTTGCCCGCGGTTTGCCCATTGTCCCCAGCGGAATAAGTCACGGTGACTGTCATGGCGCTGGTGTTGACTCCGGTGGCGTAGTTCTTCACAGTGGTCTGAACGCCGGTAATATCCTGCGCGGCTTGCACGCTGGCATAGCGCACGCCTTCTTCGGCGGCGTTGGCCATGCTGGTGCGAACCAGAACCAGCCGGTCCAATTCGATGCAGCCCAACATCAGCAGCATCAAGGCGATTCCCGTAATGGCAAATTCGATCATTGCGGCGCCGCATTGCGCCTGGCGCCGTCCCGTTCTCCTAATCATCCTCATGACGGCGATCCTCCCAGACGCATGACGCATTGCCGATGAATCGTCGTAGGGGGAATTGTGAGGGTAAAGCCGAAAACTGTGAACAGGCTGACGATGGGAGTATAGGTGTAGGTGACATCGACCGCGCCCACAATGTACAGTGTCGGCTCCGGGTCGGAGGGATTAATCGCACCCGTCACGCTGCTGCACGCCGCACTGCCTCCGGCATTCGTAAACGTGCTACTGATCGAGCCGTTATTGTTTGTGCACACGATGACGGTGCCGGCAGTGGCGCTATTCGGTAGATTCTTCAAGTCCGCGGCTACCAGGGCGGCGACTTGCGCTTTGGTGGCCGAAGTCGCGCCCAGCGTAGAACCTCCCATCATCAGGTATTGCGCGCCATTCTTCGCGGCGTGCGTCACCGTGATCCATGCGTTCAGCATGCCGCCAAAATTCACCACATTTGCGATCAGTAGAAACAGCAGCGGGATCACCAGGGCAAACTCAATCAGCGCATTGCCGGAGGTTCTCCGGTGCGTCCTCGAGAGCCGGCCCTGGCGAACTGCGCTAGATTGCATTTTTCAACCGCACGCCCTCCGTTTCGGCGGCGCGCGCCTCCCAATAAGCTTCCATCTCTTCCGGTGTGCAGATCATCAGCTGGTCGCCAATCTGTGTCCCCGAACCATAGATACTGCGCGGCGGCAGCTCTAGAACACTCTCCGAATTCATGCGAATCGGAGCAATGCGTAAGGGTCCGAGGCTCTCCACCAAATGAATCACTCGTAGTTCGGCGTCCATATAGATCAGATCGATGGGAAACATCAATCCAAAAGTGTGGATGCCTCGGCAAGGAAAAGTCCACAGCCCTTCATCGGACCGCAGCCGCATCCTTCCCAGCAGACCGCGCATTCGGGAGAAAGGGGTATCCGCAACCGATACCCCGAGATTGATGAATGCTTGCCTGTTAATGTTGAACGCGTAACGGCGTGTGCTCATTTGGTTGCCGGCCTTTTCGCTGCCGGGCGACTCCATCGATATTCTCTAACGAACGCGCTTCTTGCGCCGCTGAATCAGCACGTACAGCAGGATTACAAAGAGCACTGCTGCCCCAATGCGAATCATAGTAGCCGTTTCCATCTTCTTTAGCTCCTTTTCTAATCAATCACTGAAATAAGGTGTCAAAACCTTCCATTATCTTGATGCCGGCGGGTCCCAATACTACCAGGAAAAGTGCCGGGAAGATAAAAAGTACGAGTGGGAATACCATCTTAACCGTGGTCTTCGCCGCAGCCTCTTCCGCTTCCTGGCCCCGCTTGGTTCGCAAAGTGTCAGAATAAATTCGCAACGTCTTGGCAATGCTCGTGCCAAAGGTGTCGGACTGGATGAGAGTCGTTGCCAGCATCCGGACCGAGTCGAGATCGACCCGCTCACCCAAATTCTTTAGCGCGTCCGCACGCGGACGTCCGGCCTTCATCTCTAGACCCACCAGGACCAACTCGTCTTTGATATCTGGCCGGCTGATGGCGAGTTCCTTCGCTACTCGGGCCATTGCCTGGTCTAGCCCCAAACCAGCTTCTGTGCAGATGACCATCAAATCCAATGCCTCTGGTATGCCCGACAGAATACGCGATTGGCGCGCGGTGATTCGGTTTCCCAACCAAAATTCGGGCAGCATGAATCCAACCCCGGCCGCCGCCGCGTAAACAAAGAAGGGACTCATTTCATATAGGCCAGTTACGGTTGCTAGTGCCGCCAGAATGATAGGCACTAACACGCGTGACGCATAAAACATATTTAGCGCCGTGGCATCACGATAACCGGCACGGGTCAGCCTCCCCTGTATCAGGGAGACCTCATCCGCGCTCCGTGGCAGCATGTTCTGGAACGGCCTGATAACGCTTTGAATCCGATCTCGTCTCGGTTCCGTCAAGCCGGCAGTGACCGTCACGGAACGCGGATGAATCAACTCCTGCAGTCTATCGAAAACAGCTGCGCGGTAAAAGATGAGCAGGCCGCCGCTCAGAATCAGTCCGAAGGTCGCTAAGAAAAAAATGGCGAGTGTCATCGATTCCGTCTCATAACTTCGGCTGAATGATCTTCCGGATGATCAATAATCCGATCGTCTCCATCACGGCTGCCGTCTCCAGCAGCTTGATGCCGACTGACCGGCGCCACAGCAGGCTCATATTCTCGGGATTCACAAAGTACAGCAGAATCCCTAAAAACACAGGCAAGCCTGCCAGAATGTAACCGGTAATTCGTCCCTGCGCGGTATGTACGCTGACTTGTCGTTGGATCCGATAATCCTCACGAATCAGGTACGCGACTTTATCCAGAATCTCGGTCAGGTTGCCACCGGCCTCTTTCTGAATCAGAACGGCCGTCACAATCATGCGAACATCGCGAATCGGCATCCGATAGGCCAGGTTGTTCATAGCCATGCGCAGATCCAAGCCAAAATTCTGTTCGTCGAAACATTGCCGGAATTCTCGCTTTACCGGCTCCGGCGACTCCCTGGAGGCCAGTCCCATAGCCGAGGTGAAGCTGTGGCCTGCGCGAATCGCCGATACCATCAGGTCCAGCGATTCCGGCAGGCGCTCTCGCATTTTTTCGAAACGCTTTGTATACCTATGGCGCACATAGAGATATGGCATCGACGCGCCAAGTACAAACATCATCGACGTCAGAAATACAGTTTCGGTGCGCAGATAAACCAGGCCACCCAAGGTAATGCCGGCTACCAGCATCAATTTGAGTAGCTTTTCCGGCGTCCAACTCAACTCGGCCTGGTAGAGCTTAAGTTGCAGCGCACGCGTATAATCGGTCTTCCGCAGCAAGGTATCCAACCAGGCCACCGTGCTGTAAGTGTCGTCGCGGCGGATATCGATTTGGTCGTTCTGCGGACTTTGCGGCCCAAGACCGATGGAATCAAGTCGAGTCAGCGTCTGCTTGGTGGCTTTATCTTTGCCGCCCATAAATAGGTAAAGCAGCAGCGCCACCGTGGCGAAAATAGCGATCGGAAATAGAATCAGGATCAGCATTGATTTTCCGAGGCCTTAGGCCACTTCCGTAATCTCCTCGAACAATTCCTGGGGCAGGTTCTGACCCGCCAGCCGTAGTTTCTCCATGAATTTCGGCCGGATTCCGCTGGGGCGGAAAGAGCCAATCACTCTGCCTGTCGGTCCCACACCGCGGCGAACAAAAGTGAAGATGTCCTGCATGGTCACCATGTCCCCTTCCATGCCCGTGATTTCTGCGATGTTGACCACCCGGCGCGTACCGTCGCTCATACGCGAAATCTGCACCACTACTCCAATTGCCGAGACCACCTGTTGCCGAACTGCCTTGTCGGCCAGGTTGAAATTCGCCATCGCCACCATCGACTCAAGGCGCGCCAATGCGTCGCGGCACGTGTTCGCGTGAATCGTCGCCATTGAGCCTTCGTGGCCGGTGTTCATCGCCTGTAGCATGTCGAATGCTTCTTCGCCGCGGACCTCGCCGATGATGATGCGGTCGGGACGCATACGCAGGCTGTTGATCAGCAGTTGCCGCTGGCGTACCGCTCCCTGGCCTTCCACGTTGGGCGGCCGGGTTTCCAGACGGACCACGTTTTCCTGCTGGATCTGCAATTCCGCCGCGTCCTCAATGGTGATGAGCCGCTCGCCGGTCGGAATGTACTTGGAAAGCATATTCAGGAACGTGGTCTTACCGGCGCCCGTTCCACCCGAGATCAGAATGCTGATGCGCGCCTTTACGGCTGCCTGCAGCGTCGTGAGCATTGCCGGCGAGATGCTTTTCAATTCCAAAAGCCGCTCCGCAGTCAGCGGTGCCACGCCGAAACGCCGAATGCTGAGCGCCGGCCCGTCCAACGCCAGCGGCGGAATAATCGCGTTCACACGCGATCCGTCTGCCAGGCGCGCGTCTACCATCGGCGACGATTCGTCGATGCGCCGCCCAACCGCGCCGATGATTCGGTCGATGATCTGTAGGAGGTGGTTGTCATCGCGGAACTTGAGCTCGATTCTCTCCAGCAGGCCATTGCGTTCGATGTAGCAGAGGTTATTCCGGTTGATGAGAATGTCGGAGATGCTGTTATCTTTCAGCAGCGGCTCGAGAGGACCGAGGCCGAAAACTTCATCCAGAAGGTCGCTTTGGATCTTCTCTTTCTCGGTCGAATTCAGCAGCAGCCGCTCTTTTGTGACGATGCCCTGAATGATGTTGGCAACTGCCTGCTTGGCCTGACCGTTCGTCGTCCGCGCCAACTTCTCCAGATCGAGTTGAGACAGCAGTTCGCGGTGAATGTCGGTCTTTACTTGTTCGAAACTTACGCTATCCATCGATTTCTAGATCCTCGAACAGCCCAGCCACTACTGGGCCCTTATCCAAATAACTTAAAGCTCTTCTTCCGTTCACCTTCCGGTAGCTTGCCAGTGGCCGCCCGCGCCATTTGCCGCAGTACATCAGCGATCGGCGATCTTTCCGATTCCAACGGAGTGCCGGCGTTTGCCGACCGGCGGGCCGCTGCGTAATCGTTCGGCACTTTCCATTTGGCGGCCATCCCGATCGCCTTATTCATGCGTTCTTCGTCGAACTCCATCTTTCTGGGTTCGTACCGGTTGATCACCAGTTCCACCGTGACCCCCGCGAAATCGGCCAGGTAGGTAATGAGCCTCTGGCAATTGCGGAGTGAGGGGATGTCGGCCTGGGTAACCAGGTATACCGTGCCTGCGGAGCGGAACAGCGCTTCCGCGCCATGGCCCATTCCCAACCCGGCGTCAACCACCACATATTGAAAACGGCTGCCTACCAGTTCCATCAGTTTGCTGATGGTGCGATTCTCGGGCGCCGTGGGCAGAGTATAAGAATCGGGCGCGGCCAGGACCGAAACACCGCTGCGGTGCTCCGTGACCAGCGTCTGCACAAAGTCGCCGTCCAGACGGCTTGGATTCTGTAGCGCGTCGGCGATGGTAAACCGCGGCGTCAAACCCATCAGCACGGAGACTTCGCCGAGTTGAGGGTGCATATCAGCCAGCGCTACTTCGCAGCCGGATTCCTTGCGCAGCGCAATCGCGAAGTTGGTGGCCAGCGTGGTGACTCCGGAGCCGCCCTTGGCGCCCCAGAACACCATCACCTTGCCTTGAGTCCGCTTAACGCCCACTTCGATGCGGCGGGCGGCGGCCCGCAGCAGGGCATCGGAGAGCGCGTCAGGCGCGAGCGCCCCGGACAGGAACTCGCGAGCTCCCGCGCGCATGCTAGCCATGACCAGGTGGGCATCGCTGCGGTTGGAGTAAACCATGACCGTCGCCGCGGGTTTCCGCGCGCAAATAGCTTCCACCACGTCCAGCGCGGTATCGCTGTCGGTATCCAGTTCCACCAGAATGGCGTCGCACTCGGTTTCGGCCAGGGCGACGATTGCGTTGTAGTTGGGATATGCCGTTACCGTGCTGACAATGGAAGAGTGCTGCGCGTCCAAGGCTTTGGTCAGCATATTCCGGCTGATTGGGTCGGGACATACCAGCACTGTGGTCGCGTTTGTCTGCAACCGCGGATGTGAAGGGAAACCGGAATTGCCCACCGGATCGGGCCGTCCTTTGGTCACTGTTTCGTCCAACATCGATCCTCCGAACCCACCGAGGGGAGAATGGCCGAGTGCGTCTTTGCTCCTGCGCCCTCTGTACGATCCTCTGCTCGGGCAAAAAAGGTACTACTCATCCTAAACCACGAATGCTCAATGTGCAAAGAACGAAAATACCGTTCCAATTGCAATGGCGGGTACGTAGGGAATGGAGGGTCCGGTCTGATGATTCGCTGCGGCATGTCCATCGAGTAGCCTACTGGTTCGGTCAAGGGCCTCCCCTAGAACACCCCGCCATAAAGCGTAGCCGAGGGCGAGAAAACCCCCGACAATACTCGTCACAATAAAGGCCAGGAAAAGCTGCCAAGGCCCAATCCAAGCGCCAATCCCCGCTGCCAATTTCAAGTCCCCCATCCCCATACCTCCGAAAAACCAGGGGATCCCGAAAAGCAGCGTTGCCAGCGCAATTCCACCCAAACCTCTGCCTGCCCCGGCCCATCCGCCCGTCGCGACTTGGACCGCGAACCCGCAGATCAGAAAAGGTAGAGTGAGCCAGTTCGGAACTCTTCTTGTGCAGACATCAATGCCCGACGCCAGCACTAGAACTCCGAGATTCGACCAAAACGCCAAGTTATGCATTGACTTTGTGCCCGGCAACAACTTCAAAAACTGAGGGGCGTCACACTGGGCACCGGATGAGCCGCCCCTCCTGGATTTAGCTCGTGTAACTGGTCAGCTTCGTGCCGATGTTGGAAAAGGCGGTGCTGATGCCAGTCGCAATCTTGCCCATGCCCACCGTCGCCGCTAAGGCGATCAGCGCAGCCGTAAGGGCGTACTCGATCAGATCCTGACCATGATCTTCCCGCAGAATCTGAACCTTCACAAAAAGCTTCAACATAAGATCTTTCATGCAATGTCACTCCTCTCAAGTTTACGTTTGGAGACGCAGGCTCGATATAGCAATCGCCCTGCCAAGTTGCAAAGCGAGCAACTTCTTAGACTTAGAACAAATAGGCTGGTCGGCGTGTCGCTTGCTGTTTACAGGTCGCGACGCGCCGGCAATGTATTCAGGTGTAGTACTGGATCTCCAGCTGACAGGCAGTTGCCCACAAGGGGAGCCCAGTCTTGTGAAGACCGCAATTGCGGCTGCTACCGCCAGAACTCCGAGATTCGACCATGAGGCCGCAGTCCGCATATCATTTCTGCCCGACAATTGAGTCAAAAACAAAAGGGCGTCAGACCGAACACCGAATGAGCCCCCTCCTTCGGGACTTAGCTTGTATAGCTAGTGAGCTTCGTTCCGACGGAGGAAAACGCTGTACTGATGGCAGTTGCTACCGTGCCCATTCCCACCGTGGCGGCCAGCGCGATCAGCGCAGCCGTGAGGGCGTACTCGATCAAATCCTGTCCTTGGTCTTCCTGCAGGATTTGCATCTTCACATAAAGCTTCAACATTAAATCCTTCATTCAATCTCACTCCTCTGTTTTTGCGTTTGGAGACGCGCATGGGACCTGTGCACGTGCCCTACCAAGCCCACAAACAAGCATATCCATGCTGGTTGGATGGAATCAGGCGTTACGGGTGTCGCTGCCTGTTTACAGGTCGCGTACTGGGCGGTGATGGCGCGTATACATGGTACGCCTTTTCCAGAGTACCGGTAGTTCTGAGCCTTGACTGCCCATCGCACTATTGACCACCAACCAGACCGCGGGCCAAACGGTCAACAATACCGCTATGCGTAGCAGGAATTGGTGCTCGACCAGGAGCGGCGTCTCGAGACGAATGAGCAGCAGCCAGGCGAGTACGCAGCCCAAATAGCCAAGCGCCGCTCTGACGCGGCCCTGCGCGGCGGTGAACGCAAACCACGCATACGGAACAGCCACCACCAGATCGATCACATAATGCTCAAAGGCCAGAGTTCCCACGATCGTCCCCGCAACGAACAGCCAGCCAATTGCCCGCACGACCCTGTTCCCCGCGGGAAACAGGACGAAAAGCAGAGCCGTCGCCAAGTGCAGAGAAGGCATGGCATTCGGCCAGAAGTTTAGCGCGACGAGCTTTAGCGCCACGCTTGGTTGGCCGAGGGGGAAGGCCGCTCCAAAAGCGTGTCGGGGTCCGCATGCCGGAACCACCAGGTAGAGCGCCGGCCCCAGGAAATAAGCCAGCATGTAAGCATAGAGGAGTTGACGTGGTTTCCCGTTCTTCAATACGAGCTGCAGCAGGTACCATGCGACCATCGCCAGCGTGAGTGACTCATAAATCCAAAAGACGGTAACTCGCTGCCACTCCGCCAGTCGCCGGGCCACCGAAAAGGCCGTCAGTCCTACAGTTTGATCGATGGCTTGAAGCAAATGATCGTACTTCAGCGGGAAAGCATGCTTTTCCACGTTCATTACCGCGTTGGATATGGGTTCCGCCGCAAGAAACGCGATGAATGCGAGTACCTTCCAGGGCCTGCCATCGAACGGCCGGAAGAGCATCCAGACGAACAGGCCGATGATTCCCACAAGCCAAATGACCGGGGGAAGTGAGACCGTCGCGCTCATCTTGTGAAGCACCGGTCGGAGCCGCGACCATAAAGCAGCTGTCCTGACATCTAGTTGCCCGCTCTGGATGCAACCGCAATCGGCCCATCAGCCCCGACCCCGATGCCGCCTGGCCAATGCGATTCTTTCGGAGCAACCCTTACGAATCGAACCGCCATATACAAGGGAGCCACGATGCTGGCCACGGCCGCGCTTCTCAGAAGCCAGGGATTCGACAGCAAAAGTGACGTCCCATAACGTATCCCCAGGACCCAGGCCAGCACCACCGCCAGATTCCAACCGGCAGCGCCCCATCGTCGATATGCAACGGCCGCCGCAAAGCAGCCAAATGCAACTCCACCGACGAGATCCACCATATAGTGCTCACCCGTAGACAGGGTGGCGAGCGCCGTCAACACCAGGAAGCAGAAGGTCCACGCCCGCCACACGCGCCCTTCCGAGAATAGGAAGAATAGCAACGCGGTCGCCAGGTGGAGCGATGGAAACGCGTTCGGCGGAGCGCTCAAGCGGATGATCCGTAGCGGCACTTCCACGTGATGCGGCCACGTCGCCGCGAAAGCGTAAATCGGTCCACTGGCCGGTAGTAGTGCATAAAAAATCGGCCCCACCGCCAATTCGGCTGCATATGCCTGGAATACTGTCGGATGACCCTTGCGCCGGCGGCTGTTGGCGTATGAGAAAATCATCATCGGTACCAACAAATGGTAAGCCAGTGCAAGGCCGAGTTGCGGCGTCGCCCCGAAAATCCGGATCGTCCAATAGGCTGGAAATCCCAATGCAACGTCGAGGTTGTCCAGATAATAGTCGAACTTCCAGGGCATCAGGCCATCCGCGTGCCCCATCACCACCTGGAGTGTAAAGCCGTAAAAGACGTTCAACACGAATGCCAGGACGAGGAGAGGGCGTTCGCGATCTCGCTCGTCCCTCAACATCCAGAAAATCGATGCCGCGAGCAATATAAGGGGCAAGACCCTCGGGTCCAGCAAAAAGGTGATTACTTTCATCTCGTCGAATATCCCGCCTATGCGGGGTTTGGCCGGATAGGTATAGCAATCTCATGCCCATCTTGATACGCCCTCAGGCGGCGCCGGGCCTCGGCCGTTCCGATCTCCGATATCTAAACGTCATCGGCTGGCTCATCGTCACGGCGCTGTACACCATTATTTTCCAGCGATCCCTTCGACCCGACCAGGAACGTGACTTCGTCTACTTCTACTCTTTCGGGTACATCTTCAATCATCACCCCGTAGCGCATCTCTATGACTACCAGCTCCAAACACAGGTTTGTGCGCAACTCCAACCCATGCACGACGGCGCCTACGGTCCGAACCCCTACCCTCCGTTTGTCGCAGCGGTTTTCAGTCTGATTGCACGACTCCCGTATCTGGCCGCCTACAAGCTTTGGATGGCCGTCACCTTGACGCTATATCTCGGCGGAACAGGACTGCTGGTCTCTCGGTTTTTTCCGCGCGACCGTTTGAAACAGTCTCTGGTGCTGTGCTATGCGCTTTTATTCTGGCCCTTCGCCGCGCGCACGTTCTTGAATGGCCAAATCGCGGCTGTCGGGCTTTTCGCCATGGCGCTAGCCGTTTTCTATGAGGACGCTTCTGCCTCATTCTCGAGTGGGTTGGCGCTCTCCATTTGCCTCTACAAGCCAACGTTTTTGATTCTGATTTTGCCGGTGCTGGTAATCATCCGCCGCTTCCGGACTCTCGCAGGTTTCGCTACCGGCGCTGCCGGTTTAATCTCCTTGACTACGATTCTGCTTGGTCCGGGAGTGTGGCTCGCCTATGCGCGCATGCTATCCGGACTCGCCGCCTTCCGGCCTCATCTCCACTTTGACGACCACGTGGACCTGTACTCGTTTTCAGTGCTGATCGCGCACGGCGCCCCCGTCGTCCAGTTCCTCGGCGTTTGCGTCGCCGCAGTTGCCGTGGCGTACCTCCTTCGCGCCTCCTGGCTCCAGAGGATCCCGGCGCAGTCCGGGTCTGCAAGCCTACTTTGGGCCGCGACGCTCAGTTGGACATTACTCCTGAATGTTTACGTGCCCATACAGGATTCCATATTGGTCCTGGTAAGCCTCATCGCGTCTGCCCCCCAGCTATGGCGAATGAGGCGTCGGGTTTTCCTCCTTACGTGCGCCGCTCTTCTGCTGGTCGCCCCATTCAGCGGATTCGTGGCAGCCGAGACCGGTTTTCAAATGCTTACTCTTGTCTTGGGAACGCTCGCTTTCCTGCAGACGCGCTTATTGACTGACGGTGCGGTTAGTTGTCAGGCTGTTTCGGAGTCGCAAAATTGGCAGAACTAACCACGCTTCGCATTCTTATGGAAGTCAGTTTCGCTGTGCTCACCCTGATCGTGGGTTTGGGACTGCCGCAGGTCGGCGCCTCATTTTTTGAGCGGATTGAAAAATGGGGCGGAGCGCTCGCGCGAAAAAAAACGATTGCCATCGTATCGATCGGACTCGCCGCGCCGCTAATCCGTCTTGCCGCCCTACTCTGGGTGCCGATCCCTCAGCCGGCTATACACGATGAGTTCAGTTTTCTGCTCGCGGCCGACACATTCGCTTCGGGGAGGCTGGCCAACCCCACCCACCCCATGTGGGTCCATTTCGAAACGTTTCACGTCGATCAAAAGCCAACCTACATGTCGATGTACCCGCCCGCTCAAGGCATGTTTCTGGCTTTAGGGAGAGTGTTGTTTGGCCACCCTTGGTTCGGCGTCTGCATCAGTGTTGGTTTCATGTGCGCCGCAATCGCCTGGATGCTATATGGATGGCTGCCCCCCTCGTGGGCTTTCCTGGGCGGTGTGATAGCCGTTTTGCGCCTCGGAATCACGAGCTATTGGATGAATAGTTATTGGGGAGGCGCGCCTGCAGCGCTGGGAGGTGCGCTCGTCTTAGGCTCGCTGCCTCGGTTGATGCGCCGCCCCCGCGCCAGTATGGCCGCGATTCTGGCGGTCGGTTTGGCGATACTCGCTAACTCCCGGCCCTTTGAAGGTCTGCTCGTTGGCATTCCGGTCCTGGTTTGCCTGGTGGTGTGGTTTTGCGGTAAGCATTCGATTCCACGGGTAACGCTATTGGGGAAAGTAGTCGTCCCAGCCTCACTCCTGCTCCTGATTACCCTGTTTTCGATGGGCTATTATAACTGGCGCGTGTTCGGTAGTCCGCTCACGATGCCGTACCAGGTCAATCGGGCTACATACGCAGTCTCGCCGGTGTTCATCTGGGAATCGCCATACCGCGAACCTGTCTACCGCCATAAGGTTCTTCACGATTTTTTTGTCCACTCCGAACTCGCCGCGTTCGAAAGGGCGCGCACTCCCGCGGGATTTCTCGATGAAAACGCGAAGAAGCTCCTGTTCATCTTCTTCTTTTATGGCACTCCCACGGCCGCAATTGCCGCGATCATGTTTCCTAGAGTCCTTCGGGATCGCCGCATACGATTACTCCTTCTGATCGCCGGCTTTTTCCTGATCGGTTCTCTCGCCAATGCCTTCTTTCATGGACACTACTTCGCGCCCGTGACGGCGCTTCTCTATGCCGTTCTTCTTCAGGCCATGCGACACTTGCGTTTTTGGAAGCCGGGTGGACAGCCGGTCGGCTTGTTCATGGCGCGTGCCATCCCGGCCGCCTGCCTCCTGATTTGTGGATTGCAGTTGTTTTGCATGCCTGTAGTCACAACCGGGGGACTTCCACGAGCGCAAATGGAGCGGCGCCTCGAGCAAACTCCCGGCCGGCATCTGGTGATCGTTCGCTATGCGGCGGAGCGTGACCCCGACCCCATGCACTCCTTCGAGTGGGTCTTCAATGCTGCCGCCATAGACGCCGCACCGGTCGTCTGGGCGCGCGATATGGGCAAAGACCAGAACGCCGAACTCATCGACTATTTCCGCGATCGCAAAGTCTGGCTTGTGGAACCGGATGCAAAACCTCTCAGCCTGCAGCCCTATCCCACCTGCTGCGCACCTTGATTCTCCATTTACAGCTCAATCCTCACGTATATTCAGCCACTTAACGATCTCAGGTGAAACGCGCGGTGTATGCTGGTCTTTGAAAGGCCCTCACTCACCCGGTGAGGGGGGTGGGCCATTTTTCCGGCATCTGACCAGGCAACATCCGCTTCAGCGTCTGATGCCAAACTCAAGAAGTAGTTGATTCTCAGGGATCGCGATCTTTGACAATTGAACTTTCAGACATGATCTTCCGGCTGGCCCATGACACAGACCTTGGCGGCGCTTGACTCGGTAGGCGCCGTCAGCAACTGCTTTCTGATAAGCCTGGAAAACCTCAGTCCGGAATGCGCCGCGAGATGGTGTATCGTCCGAACCGCGCCACTTCGCTGTAGTGGTTTCGGATATCGTCATCCACCGTGGTAATTCCGCTGTCGAGCACGCTCCGGTTTGGCTCGTGGGACTCGCGGGCGGCGAACACCACCAAGTACTCGATGCGCTTCTTCTCCAGCGCATCGGCAATTTCCGACTGGACTTCGGCCCCGCTGGTAAGTCCCGGCACCCACATATCCCAGCCAGTTGCCTGCGGCCGGTCGGCCAGAAAGTAGAAGAGTGCGTCATTCATGAATACCCGGCTGTGAGACGTGGTGCCCACATATAACGGTCGTCCGGGAGCGAGTTGACGCTGTATGTATTGCACCGCCTCTATCTGGTCCTGATCCAGGGGGATGGGCCCCGCGCGCGGTATCCCGGATCGTTTCGGATGGCTGGCCGCCGCTGCATCGACCGTCCAAGCGGCCAGCGCCGGCAAGCCGTACCACAATAGGACCGCGCCCACGAATGCAGTGCGGCAGAACCCCGCCACTTCCTTCCGCAGCAGGAGCGGCTGCGATAGATTCCAGCAGAGTAAGATCAATCCGACCACGATCGCCGGAAACGCATGCGGCACGTCCGACCTCTGGATCGCCACGGCCAGCGTCGATACGGCCGACAGGAACAAAAGGAGGGGAACCGGTCTCCGTTCCGCTTTCGTCATCCAGAGTCTGCACGCCGTGAACACGACAATCGCGAGCGGCAGATAGAACGTGCCTACATCCCAAATGGAAGAGAGCGTATAAAACTTGAGAAATTTCTGGCCCGCCGTGATTTTCGGAAATTCTATGAACGAGCGTTGCAGCGCCGCGTGCGGCACAGAGATCCACAGCAGCATCGCGCCGGGTGCGAACACCGTGATCACGCCAGTTACAAAACTTGCAAAGCCACGCAGCGCCGCGCGATCCTTTTGCACCAGCAGTTGATAAGCAGCCGTCAAGGTCACGGCGCCACAGATACACAACATTAGATCGTGCCGGTAAAAGAAACCCGCTCCCGCAACGCCGCCCGAGAAATACATCCACTTCCGGCCCCGTCCATTCAGATATAAGACGCTAAGCCAGAGTGCGGCCACGCAGAAGAGTGTCCCGGTGATCATGGGATACAGATGGAAAGTGATGACGCCGATCCATCCGCTCAGACAAAGCGAGACTGCCAGCGGAATGCGGCCACAAGCCGCTTGGATCAGGCAGATCGAGCAGGCCACAATGCCCAGGCGCCAGAACACATCCAATACGCGTTCGGCTAGGAGCGAGGTTCCGAAGAGGCGAAAGACCGCAGCCACCGTGTAAAACGGGCCAGGCGGATAGCCGCTGTTGAAATCCTGGTACGGCAGTTGGCCGTGCAGCACACGCTCGGCCCCGCAGACCATAAAACCTTCGTCATAATAATTGGCGTGATGCAGCAGGGAGGGGGAGAAATAGGCTATCGCAAGTGCTATCCAGGCTGCTCTGATCGCGCGCTTTCGGTTGAGAGCTGAAATAGTCAACAGTCCCAGTTTGCTCCATTCAGATCGTGCTCCGGCATGCCAAACGAACCCAAGGGGCGGCATACCAAACGAACCCAAGGGCCGGGATACCAAACGAACCCAGGGGCCGGCATACCAAACGAACCCAAGGGCCGGCATACCAAACGAACCCAGGGGCCGGTATACCAAACGAACCCAAGAGCCGACATACCAAACGAACCCAAGGGGCCGGCATACCAAACGAACCCAAGAGCCGGCATACCAAACGAACCCAAGGGCCGGCATGCCAAAGGAACCCAAGGGCCGCATACCAAACGAACCCAGGAATTAGCTGGCCCGACAGATCTTTGGCAACCTAAGCGTTCGATCCGCCGCCGTCCGGCAGCGCCGCCGCCCCATCCGCCGGACCCGTCAGCAAAAGCTTCCCGTTGGTCTTCGCCTTGCCGTTCGCCGATTCACTCGTAGCCGTCCTCGACCCGCTGTTCAGCAGTTTCTGGAGCATCGGTATCTGTACGTAATTCTGCTCGATGAAGTCCACCCCCAGCGCCGTCAGGCTGAAGTCCGAATTGTCTTCCCGGGTGATGAACTGTTTGCTGCGCAAATACCACGTGGTGAAATCCAGGTACTCGCGCGGCCAACCCATGCGCTTTTCCAAATCGTACAGCGAAACCTTGGGATTCTCCGAGTTCGTGCGGCGCCGGTTGTACAACAGGGAAAGCACACCCAACCGCCGGTTCACCTCCCCCTCTACGCCGTTCACGAATTCTTCCATGTCGAAGATCGGATTCTGGTGGACCTCTTTTACTTCCCGCTTGGCATCGTACTCCGCGCGCTTCTCCGGGTCTGACAGGATCTCGTAGGCCTGCTTCAGCAGAATGAACTTCTCGGGATCGCCCGTCTCCGGATTGTCGGTATGGAACCGGCCGGCCATAAATCGGTAGATCCGCTGGATGGTCGGAAACTCGGCCTTCGGACTGATCTGCAGGAACTCGTAGTAGTCGATATCGTCCGACAGCGACGCCCCGCTCATGGATTTCCGGGTGTCTTCGCCGAATTCCAAACCGATCACGTAGGCGCCGTCAAACTCCCGGCAGTGACGGAGGGTCGTGTAGCCGGTGGGACGGTGATCGGGAGCTTCGATAAATACCTGCGAGCCCAGCGGTATGGGCTTGGGAGATCGCAGATTGATTCCCAGACTGGAGATATCCTGGCCTCTGGCCTGCGTTGAATGCATGACCCCGGCCTGATCGCGCCAGACGATTCGATAGTCGGTTGAGTTGGTTCGCCGCTGTTCCCGGCGCAAGTTTACTTGCATCTAGCCATCCTCGAAGCTTTCCTGCCAGTTTAGCGCGAACCCCCGTGGTCTTAGGCAGCGTCAGTAGAGGATTCCGAGCCGGGTCCTAATCGGATGAGCCGGTGGAGGTACGCGCGAGATACTCTCAACTTGCGGGCGGCTAAGGACTTATTGCCATTACATTCGCTGATTGCCTTGGTCGCCAGACTGATCTTGTATTGCCGCAGAAGACCCTCGAAGCCCTCCGGTTCCATCTCGCCGGGAGCTTCTACTTCGTCTTCCGCCAGTGCCTGTAGATTTTCGTGCAACTCCGCCCGCGTGATGCAGTCGCCATCGGCCAGAATCACCGCGCCTTGAATCACGTTCTCCAGTTCCCGGACGTTCCCCGGCCAGTCATAGGCCACCAGCAGTTCCATGGCGTTGGGACGAATATCGGTGACCGGTTTTCCGTACTCCGTCGCGTACTGCTTCAGGAAGTGACGCGCCAGAGGGGGAATGTCCTCCGTGCGCTGCCGCAGTGCCGGTACGTGGACCGTCATTACGTTCACCCGGAAAAACAAGTCCCGGCGGAACGTGCCGGCTTCCACCATTTGCTGCAGATTCCGGTGGGTGGCGAATACCACCCGTGCATTCAGCGGGATAACCTTATTTCCGCCGAGCCGGCAGAACTCCCGCTGCTGGAGTACCCGCAACAGCTTTACCTGTGTATGGAGACTGAGTTCGCCGATTTCATCCAGGAAAATGGTCCCATCGCCGGCCTGTTCCAGGTAGCCGGCCCGGGTCCCCGTGGATCCGGTGTAAGCCCCTTTTTCATGGCCAAACAGTTCTGCCTCAATCAGGCTTTCGGGAATCGCGCCGCATGATACCGCTACGAAGGGGTCCTTGGCCCGGCTACCCTGGTTATGAATAGCCCGAGCTACCAGTTCCTTGCCAGTACCACTCTCGCCGCTGATCAGCACGAAAGCGCTCAAGTTGGCCACGCGCCGGATCAGATCGTAAACCACCTGCGACCTGCCGCTGGATCCCACCAGCTTGTCGAAACCCTGTGTTGCGCTCACCGTCTGGCGCATCTGCTCCAGCTCCTTGCGCATCTGCGCGTGCTCGTGGGCCCGTCCGACTATCACCTTGATCTCCACCAGGGAAGGCGGCTTGCCGATGCAGTCGAAGGCCCCGCGTTGCAGAAACTCCATCGCGGCGGTTCGGCGCAAATCGTCTGTCATCACGACGATAGGCGCCGCCAGGTCGGCGACTTCGTTGAACATTTCCAGTTGCTGCGCGTGCGTCGAATGGTTGGAATCGAAATCCAGCAGGATGACGTCGGCAGACCCGTTCGCAGCGGCTTGCTTCAGTTTGGCCTTGTCGGATTCGAAGCTGACGGTACACTCCGGACGGAGAGCGGAAGCAAGTAGCTGGTAAAGCTTGAGGTCCGGTGTGTGTAGTGCAATTCGAACAGGCATGCCGGCGAATCTTGTACTAGGCGCTACAAATACAGCGTGGGTCTACAATAGCTCAGGCGTGTCTCGGGGTCAATCGGTCGGGAGGCCTAAGCGGACTAGAACCATGCTGAAGCGTACAGTACTACACGGACCTAGTGAATGACCGGGACGCCTGAGGGCTTCCGCGCAATGCTCAGCACGGAACGGTTGTCTGCAGCCTTACCCGCGAACTGCCGCCCGGCCGGGCCGGTGTCGCGGACTCTTTCCAGTTCATGTTGGCCGCTGAACAGGTTCCTCCGACCGTATAGCGCCATATCCAAACGGTCGTTCATCCCCAGCTTTTTGAATAACTTGTAGAGGTAGACTTTCACCGTGCCTTCGGTGATGCCCATCTGAAAGGCGATTTCCTTGTTCTTCAAGCCCTGCGCCACCAAAGAGACAATCTCCGCCTGCCGCGCGGTCAGCGCAACCCGGTTCTGCGAAAGCACGCTCTCCAGCAGATCCCGCTCAAAGCACAAAACACCCTTGTGCACGTTACGCACAGCGGCTAGAAAGTCCTCGATAGAGGTACTGCCGGGTAGAATGCTGGCGACTCCTAACTGCATCGCCTGAAATGCGAACTCACCGCCCAGTTCCTGTCCCCACAGTACTACCTGACAACGATTGTCCACCGCGCGCAATTCCCGTAGGTCGGACAGGCTGCATCCGGAAAGGGGATGCACCACCAGCACGTGCGGTCGGATCGATTTCAATGCGTCCAAAGCGCCCGTCAGGCTTTCACAGCATGCCGCCAGGTTCAGGTCCTTCTGGGATTTGAACACCCCAGTTACTCCCTGCACCACAAACGGCTGTTGACTGTAAAGCACAACCCGGATTCTGTGATCGGCCTTCTTCACCCGATTGCGCTTTGCTGCCCCTGGCATGTGGGTTAGTATACACCGGTAACTCCCGTGAAAATCCAGCCCGCGTATGATTTATCGAAGTTATAGTTTTAGGACTTCAGTACCGGTGAGAAATTCAACCAATATACCAGCCACCATTCACGTTGATGGTCTGTCCCGTAATATACGCATTGCGCGCCAGCATCACCGCGACATCGGCCACTTCCTCGACGTCGCCAAAGCGGCCCACCGGGATTCGCTCGGGCTTCGCATTCAGATTCGCCGTCACCATTTCCGTCTCCACCAGAGCCGGAGCAATCGCATTCACCGTGACGCCCTCGCGCGCCAGGTGGCTGGCATAGTAGTAGGTCAACCCCAGCATCCCGGCTTTCGACGCGGCGTAATGCGGCCCCACCACTCCGCCGATTTGCGCCGCCACCGACGAAAGATTGATGATGCGTCCCCACTTCCGCGAGCGCATCCCCGCCACCACCGCCTGCGTGCACAGAAAACAGGACTTCAGATTCACGTCGATCAGCTCGTCCCAGTCGCTTTCGGCGATCTCCTCGATTCGCTGGACACGCGCGATTCCCGCGTTATTCACCAGAATCGCTGCCGGACCCAGCTGCTGCTCCGCTTCGCCCACCAATCGCGTCACTTCAGACGCCACCGAGACATCGGCCTGAATCACCGCACAGCGGCGGCCCAGGTGGCGAATGCGCGCCGCGGTTTCCTCCGCCTCGCCCGACCGGTGTTGATAGTTCACCACGATGTCGCAGCCTGCTCCCGCCAGTCCAAGAGCGATGGCCCGCCCGATTCCGCGGCTGCTCCCGGTGACGAGGGCCGTCTTTCCGCTCAGTTCGTCCATAGGCCAAGTGTAGCCGACGAATCCTGGCTTTCCGCCGCTCATCTAACGGCATATGGACCTACAACTGGCAGGCAAGACGGCACTCGTTACCGGCTCCACGGGCGGCATTGGACTGGCTATCGCCGCGTCGCTGGCGGCGGAAGGCGCCTCCGTCATCGTGAATGGACGCACACAGGAGCGTGTGGATCGCGCCCTCAAAATCACCGGGGCCGCCCACGGCTTCGCGGCCGATCTGGGCGTCGCCGAAGGCGTCCGCGCCATGATCGAGAGATTTCCCGCCGTGGACATTCTGGTCAACAATCTGGGTATCTTCGAGCCCAAGCCCTTCGAGGAGATCCCCGACGAAGACTGGCTCCGCTTCTTCGAAGTCAACGTCCTCAGCGGCGTGCGCTTGAGTCGTCACTATCTGGGACCCATGCGCCGGAAGAATTGGGGACGCATTGTCTTCATCTCCTCCGAATCGGCCCTTCAGATTCCGCAGGAGATGATTCACTATGGCATGACCAAAACCGCGCAATTGGCCGTCGCCCGGGGACTCGCCGAGACTACCAAAGGTACCGCCATCACGGTGAATTCCGTGCTGCCCGGACCCACCGCGTCAGAAGGCGTCAACGAATTCGTAGACCAGCTTGCCAAAGGCCAGAAGACCGACCGGGCCGCCGTCGAGCGCGAGTTCTTTTCCCACGGGCGACCCACGTCGCTCATCCAGCGGTTTGCCACTCCGGAAGAGGTGGCGGCTCTGGTGGCCTTTGTTTGCAGTCCGCTGGCTGCGGCCGTCAACGGAGCCGCCCTTCGGGTGGATGGCGGCGTAGTGCGCTCCATCGCCTGAGCAATTTCGAGTGCCAGGTAGCATAATAGGAGTTTCAGAAACCGGATAGGAATCTCCTATATGAAGCCTTCGATAAGAACAGCCGCCATGCTTTGCGGCGCCGCCATCCTGGTTTACCTCGCTTTTCAGCAGGTGACCTCCGCCGCTGGTCCGGCCAAGCCTCTCTCGTCTTTTGACTCTCAGGTCAAACCTCTCCTGGCGCAAATGACGCTCGATGAAAAGATCGGTCAAATGACTCAGGCCGAGCAGGACGCCATCAAAGACCTCAGCGAGATTGAGCGGTACTCCTTCGGATCGATTCTCAGCGGCGGATCTTCCGACCCCAAGGAAGGCAACAGCCTGAAGGCTTGGACCGATCTTTACGACCGGCTGCAGCAGCACACCACGCTCAGCCGCCTGAAGATTCCCATCCTGTATGGCGTGGACGCGGTGCATGGCCACAACAACATTCTGGGCGCCGTAATCTTCCCGCACAACGTGGGCCTCGGCTGCACCCGCAACCCCGCCCTGGTCGAAAAGGCCGCGCGCGTCACCGCCGAAGAAGTGCGCGCCAGCGGAATTCAATGGGTGTTCGCGCCCTGCGTCACCGTGCCTCAGGACATTCGCTGGGGCCGCACCTATGAGGGCTTTTCCGAAGATCCAGAAGTTGTGAAGACCTTGGGCGAGGCTGCCGTGCGCGGTCTGCAGGGCACCGATCTGGCCAATCCACTCTCCGTGCTGGCATGCGCCAAGCATTACATCGGCGACGGCGGCACGGCCTTCGGCTCCGCCCGCGATGGCAAGGGTCTGGACCAGGGTGATACACGCGTCGATGAAGCCACGCTGCGCCGCATTCATCTGCAGGGCTACCTCACCACCGTAAAAGCCGGGGTGGCGTCCATCATGCCGTCCTATAACAGTTGGAACGGCGTCAAAGTCTCGGGTGATAAGCGCCTGCTGACCGACCTCTTGAAAAAGGAACTGGGCTTCGAAGGTTTCCTGATTTCCGACTACAACGCCATCGACCAGATCGACCCCAATTTTAAGAAGGCCATTGGCATTTCCATCAATGCCGGCATGGACATGGTGATGGTGCCCACGCGATACAAGGAGTACATGACGGACCTGAAGCAGCTTGTCGATGAGGGCGTAGTGCCCATGACGCGCATCGACGATGCCGTCACGCGCATTTTGCGTGTGAAATTCGCCATGGGCCTGCTGGACCCCAAGCGGTCGCAACTCGCCGATCGCAGCCTGCAGAAGAGCTTCGGATCGGCCGAGCATCGCGCCGTTGCCCGGCAGGCGGTCCGTGAATCCCTGGTGCTGCTCAAGAACAACGCCACAGTGCTACCGTTGGCCAAGACCGCCGCCCGCATCCATGTGGCCGGCAAGAGCGCCGACGATATCGGCAATCAGTGCGGCGGCTGGACCATCGACTGGCAGGGCAAGAGCGGCGACGTCACTCCGGGCGGGACCACGCTGCTGGCGGCCATCAAAAAGGCCGCGTCCGGCAAAACACAAGTCACCTTCTCCAAGGACGGTACGGGAGCGGCCGGGGCCACCGTCGGCGTCGTCGTGATCGGCGAGCGGCCGTATGCGGAGATGATGGGCGATCGCGCCGATCTCAGCCTGGCGCAGGAAGACCTGGACGCCGTCGCCAACATGAAGGCGGCCGGCATCCCGGTGGTGGTGGTGGTTTACTCCGGCCGTCCCGTGCTGCTGGGGAAGGTCCTGGACCAGGCAGACGCGGTGGTCGCGGCATGGCTTCCGGGCACGGAAGGCGCCGGCATCACGGACGTCCTCTTCGGCGACTTCAAGCCCACCGGTAAGCTCTCATTCACCTGGCCCGCTTCCATGGACCAGGTGGCCAATCACACCGGTCCATTCCACCTGGGCTACGGCCTGACGTATTAGGGCAGGGCAGGGGAGTTCGCCTGCCCACAGTGGCTGCACCTTCTGTGAGAGAGTAATGAAAGCGCCTTTTTTGATCCTGTTTTCCAGGCGATTCGGCGTTAGTAAGCAGGAGGGAATCCATGACACGAACCAACCGCGCCCTATCCGTCTTTCTCGCCGGTCTGCTACTGGCCGCCGGTGCGAACGCGCAGGGGAAGAAGGCCGCCGATGACCCCGACCAGAAGGAACTCTTCGACTACGTTCTGACGATGGACAAGTTCCAGAAGCTCAGTGCCTCGACCAAGACCTTGGGAGAAATGGCCGAGAAGCATCCCGAAATGAAGGACACCGGAAACGCCAAGAACCTCGATGAGATGGTGCAGAAGTTCCAGAAGTATCCCGAGGCCGTGGCGGTGTTGAGTAAGAATGGCCTGTCCCCGCGCGAATACGCCGTCGGCATCATGACCCTGATGCAGGCCGCCATCGCCGTGGGCTCCAAGAAACAGGGCCTGTACAAGGAATATCCGCCCGAGATGCTGAAGCTGGTCAGCAAGGCCAATCTGGATTTCGTCGACCAGCACTGGGACGTCATCCAGAAGATGAGCGGTTTCGGCTCCAGCGATAAGTAACCGCGCGCTAAAATCGAGCCATGCACATCCTCCTGGTTTACTGCACCATTAAGCCCGATCAACTGGACGCGTTCCTCGCCGCGACTCTTGAAAATGCGTCCAACAGCCGCAAGGAAGCCGGCGTGGTCCGCTTCGATGTGATCCAGGAAAAAGACAACCCGGCCAAAGTTACGCTGATCGAGATCTATCGCAGCCCGGAAGGCCACGCCGCACACCGCGAAAGCGCACACTACCTGGCCTGGGCGGATAAGGTCCAGGATATGTTCGCCGAACCTCGCTCGCGCACCGTCTACCGCAACGTCAGTCCCTCCGACCAGGAGTGGTAGACGGCCATGCAGTTCGCATTCGCCACCGCAACCCGCATTCAATTCGGTGAAGGCGTCGCGGGCGAAGCCGTCGCCGCCGCCAGATCCATGGGCCGCCGTTGCCTGATGGTAACCGGCGCTTCCCAAACTCGAGCTGCTGCTCTGATTGCCGCGCTGGACGCCGTGCCATTCTCCGTGGCCGGTGAGCCCTCCGTAACTGCCGTTCGCGATGGCGCGGCCCAGGCGCGCGACGCCGCATGCGACACCGTCATCGCGATGGGCGGGGGCGGCGCCATCGATGCCGGCAAGGCCATCGCCGCGCTGCTGACCAATCCCGGCGATCCGCTGGACTATCTGGAAGTGATCGGGCGCGGCCAAGCCCTGCGGCACGCTTCCGCGCCCTTCATCGCCATTCCAACCACCGCCGGGACGGGCTCGGAAGTCACCATGAACGCCGTGCTGGCGTCTGCGGAACATCAGGTGAAGGCCAGTCTTCGCAGTCCTTTCATGCTGCCGCGGCTGGCGCTGGTTGACCCCGACCTCACGCTGGATCTTCCGCGGCCCATCACCGCGGCTACCGGGCTCGACGCGCTCACTCAACTGATCGAGCCCTATGTTTCCGCGCGCGCCAATCCCATCACCGATCTGTATTGCGTGGAAGGCATCCGCCGCGCCGCGCGAGCTCTGCCTCGCGTGTGGGACCATCCGGGGGATCGGGAAGCTCGCAACGATATGGCCTTCGCCAGCCTGCTGGGCGGACTCTCGCTGGCCAATGCCGGACTGGGCGCGGTGCACGGCTTCGCCGCTCCGCTGGGCGGCATGTTTCCCGCTCCGCATGGCGCGGCGTGTGCCGCCGTACTGCCCTTCGCCATGGAGATCAACCTTCGCGCGCTGCGCCAACGCGCCCCGGATGCGCAGGCGTTGGCCCGGTACGGCGAAATCGGCCGTCTGCTCACGGGTAATCCGCAAGCCACCGCGGAAGACGGCGTCGCCTGGACGCGCGCACTCTGCCGCAAGTTGGAAATTCCGCCGCTGCGCGCCTACGGCGTCACCGAAGCGGACGTCCCTCAGTTGGTCGAAAAGGCGGCGCGCGCCAGCAGCATGAAGGCCAATCCTTTGATCTTGACTCAAGAGGAACTGGGGGCCATCATCATTCAGGCGATCTGATGAGGCTGATGCTGCTTCTCCTGCTGTCTGGTTGTGCCGCTTTGGCGCAAAGCAGCGGGAGTGTCATCACCGGCGTCGTGCGGAATGCCACAACCAAACTGCCCGTCGAAGGCGCGCAGGTCAGCCTCCTCGGCGAGACCAGTACCGGCGTCGAAACCGACGCCCACGGGGCCTTCCATTTTTCCGGTCTGACTGAGGCCGCCTACACCGTGCGTGTGGAAGCGCCGGGATTTCAAGGACCCGCGATGCGCAACCTGCAACCGCAAGCCGACCCAATCACCGTGGATCTCTATCCTCTGGCGCGCCTGGAAGGCCGCGTCCTGGATGAAGACGGCGATCCGGTGGAGGGGGTGATTGTGGATGCCCGTGTCGAGCCGTACCATCACGGCGTGCCTTACCTGGGAGCCTCCACCACGAGCAAGGACGGCCGCTTTCAGCTGGTGAATCTCGGACCTGCCGTATATGTGATTCACCTGGCGATACCCGCCGCCCTGCGCTCCGCCGGTTATCCCGCCGCCGAATACTATCCCGGTGTTACCGATGTGGAGCGCGCCGCCACCGTAGCCGTGGCGGAGGGAACGCAGTTGGCCGCTTTCGATCTTCGCCTGCGCCGCTTCCCCATGGTGACGCTCAAAGGCCGTGTCCTCGACTTGGCCAAACGGGAAGCCGCGCCGCCCATCGAGGTGGCGATCGATAGCGAGCCCAGCGCCGTGCTCGACCGGTATGCCCGCCATCCGCTGGACGCCGAAAGCCGTTTCCATTTCGAGTCCGTTCCGCCGGGCCGCCACAAGCTGCAGATCTTTCGCGGAGGCGGCAGTGACGACCTGCCTTATGTCGCTACAATCGAAGCCGGCAAAGAGGAAGTGACGGTTGCGGTGCCGCCCTTCACGAGTCTGCACGGAATCGTGCGATCCACGGTGCAGCAACCTTGGGAAGGCGTGCTGGGCATCGGTTTGGGCACGGAGGCGGCCTGGCGACGCATCATCACGCCCGATGAGGATGGCAGCTTCACCCTGCCGGAAGTGCCTCCCGGCAATTACACGCTACGCCTCGAATCCAACAATCTGCAGGCCGGCGGCCGTATGCTGCGCATCGCTTCGGCTCGTTTCGGTGCGACGAATGTGATCGCCAAGCCTCTCACCGTGACCGAGAGCGGCAATCCGCCCATCGAGATTCTGCTGACAGACGAAAGCGGCGTGATCGCGGGCACTGTGGAGACCCCCGACCAATCCGAGGGTGCGCTTGTCGTGGTGCAGCGCACGGACGATACCCCCATGACGCCAGAGAATTTCGCGCAAGCCAAAGCTGACGGGTCCTTCACATTCGGCAGTCTGCTGCCCGGCGAGTATCGCGTGGCTGCGTGGACCGATTCGCGGCTCCGCAAAGGCGCTTTCGGCGCGGATTGCACTGGCAGGATCTCCAACGTAACGGTGCTCAACGGACAGACCGTGACCCTGAAGTTGAAGCCATGCAACTGAGTCGAATTGGTCTCCTGTTGCTGCTGCCGGTAGCGACGTTCGGACAACTTGCCGGCACGGTGCGCGATTCGGCCAGTAAATTACCCGTGGCGGGTGTGAAGATTCTGGTGAGCGGGCCGGCAGCAAAGGCGCTGGAATCCAACGACACGGGCCGCTTCCAACTCGAAGCCGCGCCGCCCGGCGCCTATACCGTGCGATTTTCCAAACAGGGCTACGACCCAGGCGTCGCCACCCTGGAAGTGAAGGCGGGCGCTGACCCGTTCACGCTCGAGATCAGACCCTGGGCCGAGGTGGAGGGCACCATTCTCGACGAGGACGGGCGGCCCCTGGAAGGAATTCCGGTATACGTGGGCGGCCTGCGCGACACCAGCGGCAAGGATGGCCGTTACCACGCGAAAGACATTTCCGGTGGACGGTATCTTCTCAGCTTTCAGCTGCCGTACGAACTGCGCCGCACCACGGCCATCCACAATGACAAGACCGGGGAGACATTCGGCTATGCCAATACGCTGTTCTATCCCGGGGTGGCCGATCGGAAACTGGCCGGCACCGTAATCATCGAGGCGGGCGCTCACCTGACCAATTTCGACGTGCGGCTGCGGCGGACCGCGCTGGTGGAGCTGAAGGGCAGGCTCTCCGGGGCGCTGGCCGCAACCCAAGTCGAACTGGACTCCGCCGCCAACCATCCCGACCAGACGTTCAACCGTCGCACGGTGGACGCCCATGGCGGTTTTCGCTTCGACCTGCTGCCGGCCGGGACCTACACCCTGTTGGTCTACCGCAACCGGCCCGGCGACGATTTGCCGTATATCACCACCGTCGCGCTCGGCTCAGCCGGCGTGCAGGATCTCGAAATTGTGCTGCCCAGCTTCGTCCGGCTGGAGGGCACCGTGCGCACCGTTCGAGCGGACCTTCGCTGGGAGGGCAAACTTCGTCTCATCATCGGCCGCAATGGCTACGAAACCGAGGTCCGCGTCGCCTCGGATGGAACTTTCGGCATCGATGCGATTCCGCCGGGCGAATGGACCTTCATGGTGGACGATACGATGGTCCATCGGGCCGACGATGCGAAGCGCCGGCTCTACGCACTGGGCTCTCGCGGAAAGTTGTTACACGTGACCGAAGGCGGCAATCTGCCGCTGACCATCGAGTTGACCGACGAGACCGGCCGCATCAGCGGCACCACCGAAGGTTCCGTCCTGGTGGGCGTCAGGTCCGCGGGCGACCCGTTCACATTGAACCGCGTGGTGCCTGTCGACAAGGACCGGAAATTTATCGTGGAGCTAGCCCCCGGCGATTACCGGGTGGTCATTTTGGGCGGCGCCGACTGCGCGAGCCAGGCCGTCTCCGTGACAGTCCAGGGCAGCACGACTTCAAATATCCATCTGAGGTCGTGCTCTGCCGGGGGCAACTGACGGGCTATTCCAGCTTGGCCTCGTAGTACATGCCTTTCGGATCGCTGTGCTCTCGACGGGGTACAATTACCCGCTCGAAAGTAATCTCACAATCCTCAAAAGCACGGTGATTCAGTCGATGAGGTCCGCGTTCCAGCGGCGGCTGACCCATCAACAGGAAGAGCAGTGAAGCGGGACCTACCTTGAGTAACTCCATGCGGGCCTGATCGCCGCGCACGCCGTCGGGCCGGATGGGCCTTTCGAACAGGAAGGTCTGGCCTACCAGTGGTGTCATGGCCTCTACAGTCACTCGATGTCCCATTTTTGCCATCGCATTCAAGTGGGGAGCCCCTGTAAAGACGGAATCGATACACAAACCCGTTCTTTCGTCATTTTCTCCTCCGATTTCGCACTCTAGTGTTGCGATTCTTACAACCTTTAGTTTGATGCAATATAGTCCAGCTCACAGTTAAGGTGGACACACAAAGATCTCGCGAATGTCCTTTATCGTTCAATTAACAAGTTTGAAGCGCCGCAGGCGGGGCACCGGTACTCGGAGACGATCCAGGATTTTCGTGGGGCTCCCGACACCTGAATGTATTCGAGCGAACTGCCGGAGCCGCAGCGGACACACACATTCATCCAGGCTTCGTCACTGTTTCCGGCCGTGTTGCCGAAGTAGAAACTCCAGCCATATACGCTCAAGCGGCTTCCCAGCCAGATATCGAGTTTTCGCAGGACGTGCAACAGCAAGGTCAGAAATCGCTCATTGCCGAAGGCGAATAGCGCGATTTTGCGCGGCGGCTTTGCCGTGAAATTATGCGAGTTGAGAAACGAGAGGGAACTGTATAGCAGCGTGGTGCTGCGCAGCGGCAGATGGGTCTTCTGCTCAATCAGGCTGCTTACTTCCGTGGCCGTGCGAAACGCATTCACGTGTCCGCCGCCGCGGCCCAGCCAGCGGTAGACCTTGTCGGTGAAGGTGGTGGCATCCGGCACTGCCGCGTAGAGCGCGCCCCCCGGCTTCACCACGCGTCCGATCTCGCGCACCGTCGCTTCCAATTCCACAAAGTGTTCCAGGCTGTGATTGCTCACCACCACGTCGAACGACCCGGCGGCAAACGGCATACAAGCCGCATCGCCGCTCACATACCAGCCGGCTTGTCGCGAGGGCGGAATCTCCAGATCCAGCCGCACGATACAAAGGTCCGTACGCGCCGTGGCGAAACTGCCCGTACGAGCGCCCAGGTCCAGAACGCGTGCGCCGGGCGGCAGATGGTCAATTAGGGCTAGCATGCGAAACTTTAACGATAGGCGCGAGTTAGACTGAATGGAAGGCGAAATCCTTCCGTCGTATTATGATTCGTCCCGTCGCATTGATTCTAACGTTGGCGCTCGCCTCCGCCCAAACCCAGCTGCAGACGCCGCCGGAAACGGTCATCCGGATCAACGTGAATCTGGTTCAGGTGGACGCCACCGTCACCGATGGCCAGGGTAAGCCCGTCACCGATCTCAAGGCCGGCGATTTTCAGATTCTGCAGGACGGCAAGCCGCAGGTCATCACCAATTTTACCTACGTCAACCTGAGGCCGGGCGCCGCTCCCGCACCGCCCGCGCGTGTCTCCGTGGCCAACGGCTCGACGCCCGGGCCGCCCCCACCGCCCACCAGAATCAGCCTGGATAAGGTCCGCCGCACGGTGGCGCTGGTGGTGGACGATCTCGGTCTCTCCTTCGCCAGCATCGCCTATGTGCGCACCGCGCTGAAGAAGTTTGTCGATCAGGAAATGCAGCCCGGCGACCTGGTGGCCATCATCCGCACCGGGGCCGGAATCGGCGCGCTCCAGCAGTTCACCGCTGATAAGCGCCAGCTTTACGCCGCCATCGATCGCGTCAAGTTCAACGCTATCGGCCGCGTGGGTGTCAGCAGTTTTGAGCCTCTGGGCAGCGATTCGGGCGACGCCGGCATCGACCAGGAGCGCGCCTCCGTCATGTCCGCCGGGACGCTGGGCGCCATCCGCTATGTGGTGAACGGCCTGCACGAACTCACCGGCCGCAAGAGCGTTGTGCTGTTCTCTGAAAACCTGAAGCTTTTCAATTCCGACGGCATGGACCAGCGGGTCATGGACGAAGTCCGCCGCCTCACCGACGCAGCCAATCGCGCCTCGGTTGTGATCTACAGCATCGACCCGCGCGGCCTCCAATACTACGGCATCACGGCGGCCGATAATACGTCGGGGATGAACGCGCGGCAAATTTCCGAAGTCGCGTCCAACCGTTCGCAGGAGGTCTTCAACTCGCAGGATGGCATGGCGCTGCTGGCCACTCAGACCGGCGGCCTGTTTGTGCACGATAACAACGATATCTCCGGCGCGCTCCGCAAAGTGATACAGGATTCCGAAGGCTATTACCTCATCGGATACCATCCCGAGGCAGCTACCTTCGACGTCAAAAGCGGCCTGCCGAAATTCCATCGCGTCCAGGTGAAGGTGATACGGCCGGGCTTGCATGTGCGCAGCCGCAACGGCTTCTTCGGCACGAGCGACCGGGAGGCTACGCCCACGCCGCGCACTCCCCAGCAGCAAATCCTCCACGCTCTCACCTCGCCCTTCGATTCCGGCTCGATCCACATGCGCCTGACCGGGCTGTTTTCCTACGCGCCGAAAACCGGCTCTTACCTGAACTCCATGCTGTACATCGACGCCAAGGATCTGAAGTTCGAAGACGAGGCGGACGACTGGCACAAGGCCGTGCTTGAGATTGTCGCCGTGACGTTCGGCGATAATGGCCAACCCGTGGATACCACGGCCAAGACGTACACCATGCGCATTAAAGGCGAGGCCTATCAGCAGGCGCTGAAAACCGGCTTCGTGTATACCATGCACCATGTGGTGAAGAAGCCGGGGGCCTACCAGATGCGAGTGGCGCTGCGCGACGATTCGTCGGAGCAACTCGGGTCAGCCAGCCAGTTTGTGGAGGTGCCGGACGTGCACAAGGGCCGGCTCACTCTCTCGTCGCTGGTCATTAAGGAAGACGCCGAGATCGGCCAACCGCAAAAGCAGGATGACAACGCGGAAGGACAAAACACCGAGAATCCCAACGGCAGTCCGGCGGTCCGCATTTTTCGGCGCGGCAAAGGCCTGGTCTATCTTTGCCAGGTGCTGAATGCGCAACTAGGGACGGGCAGCCAGCCCAACCTGGAATTGCACACCCGTCTCTTCCACGATGGCAAACAGATTTACGAGGGAAAGCCCATGCCGCTCGACATGCGGTCGCAGACCGACCCCAAACACCTGATCGCCGCCGGAGAAATGAAGTTAGGGGCCGGTATGGAAGCCGGGGATTACGTTCTCCAGGTAATCGTCACCGACAAGCTGGCCAAAGATAAGTACGCCACCACCACACAGTCCATGGACTTCGAGTTACAGTAGGCCGGAACTCCGTTATTGCGCCACTTTCACCAGGCGCTTGCCGATATTGTCGCCGCGCATCAGGCCGACAAAAGCGCTCGGCGCATTCTCCAGCCCCTCGATAATGTCCTCGCGATACTTCAGCTTCTTCTGCTGAAGCCATACCGAGAGCTGCCGGTACCCATCCTCGTATCGATCTGAGAATTGCGTTACCTGGAAGCCTTCCGCCTTGGCCTGCTTGACGATCAGCTGCCCCAGCCACCGGGGACCCATGGGGGGTTCTTCCGCGTTGTACTGCGAGATCTGGCCGCAGACTCCGATGCGCGCCCGCGTATTCAGCAGCTTTACCGCGGCATCGGTAATCTCTCCACCTACGTTGTCAAAGTAAATGTCGATCCCATTCGGACAGAACTCCCGCAGCTTAGCGTGATAATCCGAAGTATCTTTGTAGTTAAAGCCGCCATCAAAACCTAATTCGCCGGTAAGATAATGGATCTTCTCGTTACTGCCGGCTATTCCGATGGCGCGGCATCGCTTAATGCGGGCGATCTGCCCGACCAGCGAACCTACTGCTCCGGCGGCTGCCGAAATAACGACCGTTTCTCCGGCTTGAGGCCTGCAAATCTCCAGTAAGCCGAAGTAAGCCGTCAATCCGGTGGTGCCGAGCACATACAGCGATGTCGAAATGGGCGCCGCCTTGGGATCGATTTTGCGTAGCGATTTCGCCGGCGCCACGGCATATTCCTGCCATCCCAGCACGCCCTCGACAATGTCCCCTTCGGTCATGCGCGGGTCGCCGGACTCAACCACCTGGCCGACGCCGTTGCCCACCACCACATCGCCGGGCTGCACCGCTTTCGCATAGGCCATCCCCCCGAGCCTGCCCCGAATGCTGGGGTCCACCGATAAATAGAGGGAACGGACCAGAATCTCGCCGGCCCCCGCGTGCGGCATTTGCCCGTCCACTAAACGGAAGTCAGACTCCTTTGGCATGCCTTGCGGCCGATTTGCCAAGACGATCTGCCGATTGACACCGGGCGCGGTCCGATTGCCTGGAGACATTGTAGTTTCCAGACTAACATCGCATCTAATTCGTTTAAATAAATCCTCGTACTACACCGTACGGCCACTGTGCGAGGAAGGTATTTTTTGGTGCCGATTCGGACCAACTCAACTAGGCCAACCTCTCCGTGCTATACCGTTTGACGGTACCAGTCGAGCGTGCGGCGTAAGCCTTCCTCAAAGGTGAACTGCGGATTGTGTCCTAAATCACGAATGGCTGCGGTAGTATCGGCCTGAGAATCGCGAACGTCCCCGGCACGCGGCGCTCCGTAAACCGCGGCCAGTTGAATTCCTTCCATCTTTTGTAAGAGTTCCCAGGCCGAGTTCAACGTGATTCGTCCGCCATTGCCGCCGTTGTACACGCGGCCGGCTACATTCGGCGCGCTCGCCGCTTTCAGATTCAACGCCGCCACGTCCTCCACGTATGTAAAATCACGCGACTGTTCGCCGTCACCCAGGATCGTCGGCGCCCTCCTCTCCAGGATGGCCCGCATAAACAGCGAGAGCACTCCGGAGTACGGACTAGACGGGTCCTGCCGGGGACCATATACGTTGAAGTACCGAATCGAAACGGTCTCCAGTCCGAAGACGCCGGAGAACACCGACGCATAGTATTCGCCCACCAGTTTCTGCAGCGCGTATGGCGACTTCGGCGCGGGAGTCATGCTCTCCACCTTCGGCAGCACCGCCGTGTCGCCGTATGCCGACGAAGAAGCGGCATACACCACGCGCCCCGCCCGACCCTCATGCGCCGCTCGCAGCACATTGAACGTGCCGTCGATATTCGCCTCGTGAGACGGCACCGGGTCGTCGATAGAGCGCGGGACGGAGGGGATTGCCGCTTCGTGGAAGACCACCTTGGCGCCCGCAATGAGCGGCGCGATCTCGGCGAAGTTGCGGATGTCGGCCTTGTGGAATTCCACCGAGCCCCGCACCTCTTCCAGATTCCGTTCGTGGCCGCTCAGCAAGTTGTCGATCACCACCACCTTGCCGGCGCCTTCGCGGAGCAGCGCGCGCACGATCGCGGAGCCGATGAATCCGGCTCCTCCTGTTACCACGTAGTGACTGTTCATGAAAGTTGGGCGATTTCCTTTGCCAGGTGGCGGAGAGAGGCGTTGGCCAGCGTTTCAGCGCCTGCGCTGAAGTCGAAAGCCTCCAGCGAGATCCAGCCCGCATAGCCGCGCCGCCGGAGAGTCTCGAAGACGGGTTTGAAATCGTAGCTGCCCGCTCCACAATGACTGCCGTCCAGTTCGTTCACGTGAACGTGGCGGATCACATCGAAGTAACGGTCCACCAGTTCGGCATGCGGCAGCGTTTCGTCTACCGCGTTATGTACGTCGAACATGGTCCGCACCGCGGGGCTGCCGATCTCTTTCACGATACCGGCCGCCTCCTCCAATGTCTGTACGACGTCGCACTGGCCGATCGGCAGGGCTTCCACTAACACCGTGACACCCCGCGCCTCAGCCTGCGGCGCCACCGCCGTCAGTCCCTCGATGAAGTTCCGCGTAGCCTGCTCCCGCGTCAGTCCGCCGGTGGCGCAGCGCTGCTTGGGCGATCCGAAGACCATGAGGCCGTCCGGCCCGAGGTCGGCGCAAAGGTCGATCAGGTGGCGGATGTGGTCCCATCCGCGCGAGCGAACTTCGCTGTCCGGCGCCGTCACGTGGAGCCCTTTCGGTCCCACCATCAGCCAGTGCAGGCCCACGAAGGTGAGGCCCGCGTCCGCAATGGCGCGGCGGTATTCCTCGCGCTGCTGCGGCGTGACGTCGCTGGGTTTTTCGGCGAGAGTGAAGGGGGCGATTTCGATGCCCGTGTAGCCGGCTTCGCGGAGATGGCGGCAGGTATCGGCGAACGAGTACTTCTCAAAAGCCTCGTTGCACATGGCTTGGCGAAAGAGCATGAATCTCCAGTTTACCTAGTCGGCCGCCACCTCGATCAATTGCATGGTCCACGGAACAACCTGCAAATCCAGCGTTGCCACCGTTACGGGCAGGCGGAAGCGGCGCGGACCGGCAGCGCCCGGATTCAGATACAGTACGCCGTTCTGCCGCCGGCTCGCGGCTTTGTGCGAATGGCCGCTTACCACCAGGTTGTAGCCGCGATCGGCCGGGTCGAACTCCAGATCGTGGACGTCGTGGATCACACAGATGCGGGCCGGTCCGATGTGCGCCTCCGCCGTGGCAGGCAGGACCTTCGCCCACTCGCCGGTATCGATATTGCCTCGCACCGCCACCACGGGCGCCACCCGCCGCAGCGTCTCGACGATGCTCCCTTTACCCACATCGCCGGCATGCACGATCAAATCGCTTCCGGCCAGCGCCGTAAGCGCACTGTCACGAAGCAGACCATGCGTGTCGGAAATCAGTCCCAATTTCATCGGCTCCTAGAGATGATAATAGAGAAACAGACATGACCAAAGTCTTTCACTTCGACGCTCCCCGCGCCCGCTACCAGTGCGATGCGGCCATTCTTTGGTGTTTCGACAGCCGCTTCGAACTGGGCTTGCGCAAATACCTGTACAAAATCGGCATCGTGAATATCGATCCCATCAAGATCGCCGGCGGAGCCAAGACCCTGGCATCGCCCGAAAAGGAATCGGACCGTCAGTTCGTGTTGGAACAAATCCGCAAGTCCATCAGTCTGCATAACACGCGCCGCGTGATTCTCAAGGTGCATTCCGATTGCGGCGCTTACGGCGGACTCGAAGCGTTCGACAACGACCCGCGCCGCGAAGCCGAACACCACCGCATCGAATTGCACAAGGCCGCCGACGTCCTGCGCGCCGCCATTCCAGAGGTGGAGATTCTGGCATTTTATGTGGACTTCGAAGGCGTCTGGCAGGAGGACATGAAATGAGCCGCCTATCCATGCTGCTGCTCGCGCTGAGCGCCGCCCCCCTGGCGGCCGCCCCGTGCGAAAGTCTGGCCGAATTGAAATTGCCGCATACCGTAATCCGCGTTGCCCATGTGGTCCCGGCCGGCGCCTACACGCCCGCCGAAGGCCGTCCCATTCCGAATCTGCCGGCCTTCTGCCGCGTCGCCGGCACGCTTAAACCCAGCGACGATTCCGACATTGAGTTCGAGGTCTGGATGCCCTCCACCGGCTGGAACGGCCGCTTCCAGGGCGTCGGCAACGGCGGCTTCGCCGGCTCTCTCTCACTCTCCGGGCTGGCACAGGAATTGCGCCGCGGGTATGCCGTCGCCACTACCGACACCGGCCACAACACCCCCGGCGCCACCTGGGCCTTGGGCCATCACGAAAAGGTGGTCGATTTCGGCTATCGCGCCATCCACGAAACCACCGTCGCCGCAAAGACCATCGTCGCCGCCTTCTACGGCGAACCTGCGCAGCACTCCTATTTCAACTCGTGTTCCAACGGTGGACGGCAGGCGCTCATGGAGGCGCAGAAATATCCGGCCGACTACGACGGCATCATCGCCGGCGCTCCCGCCAACTACTGGACGCACCTCCTGGTCGGCGGGTCCGAACTGGCGCAAATCGTCGCCGCCAACCCGGCCAGTTTCATCCCTCCCGCCAAGTTCCCGGCCATCGAAGCCGCCACCCTGGCCGCCTGCGACGCCACCGACGGACTGAAGGACGGGCTCATCAGCGATCCCCAGAAGTGCCACTTCGACCCGTCGACGCTCCTCTGTAAAGGCGAGGATGGCGACCACTGCCTCACTGCTCCCCAGGTTTCCTTCCTGCAAAAGGTGTATGCCGGGCCGCGCACCGCGAAGGGCGAATCGCTGTATTACGGCTACTCACCCGGCGGCGAAGGCGGAGGCGGCGGCTGGGTCGGTTGGATCACCGGCGCGGCTCCCGAAAAAAGCCAGGGCTACGGCTTCTCCACGCAGTTCTTCTCGCAGATGGTGTACGAAGACAAAGATTGGGATTTCCGAAAGTTCGATGCCGAGCGCGACGCCAAAGCCGCCGACGCGAAACTGGCGTCCATCCTGAACTCCACCAATCCCGACCTCAAGGCCTTCAAGGATCGCGGCGGCAAGCTCATTCTCTACCACGGCTGGAGCGATGCGGCCATCCCGCCCGTCAACGCCATTCACTATTACGATGCCGTCGTCTCCAAAATGGGATCCTCTGACGCCGCTTCGTTCACCCGCCTCTACATGGTGCCGGGCATGCAGCACTGCGGCGGCGGTCCCGGGCCGAACTATTTCTGGTCCACCAATCCGACCGCCCGCGGCGATGCGGAACACGATATGGAAGAAGCTCTCGAAGTCTGGGTGGAAAAAGGCGCGGCCCCCGGTCCCATCGTGGCCACCAGATTTAAGACCGGCGTCAATCCCGGCGGCGGAGTCGAGCGCACCCGCCCCCTCTGTCCTTACCCCCAGGAAGCCCACTGGAACGGAAAAGGCAGCTCAGACGACGCGTTCAACTTCACCTGCCGCTAGCGGAGCATATTCTCATCGAAGAATGAGCCTGAAAAGCGGTTTTGATTCTCATACAAGATGAGCCTGAAGGCGGGAGCGAAGCGATCCGCCCTTGAGCCTTTCTTTGGATTCCTATAAGTATCCTCGGGCCGGTGGGAAAGTGGGAATCCTGCTTTTGGATTTCCACTTTTCCATCCGGCCTCGTCGTCGTCGCCGTGGGAATGTGGAAATCGCGTTTTGCGCG
>DASZMZ010000201.1:0-16838 GCA_035551455.1 Candidatus Sulfopaludibacter sp. | reverse complement strand
CGACATCGTCCGCAACCCGGACCGCAAGGTCACCGACGTCCCCGGCATCGGCAAAGGCCTCGCCATGGTCCTGGCCGAAATCATCGACCACGCCTCCTGCGAGCGCCGCGACACCCTGCTGCAACGCTTCCCGCCCACGGCCCTGGAGTTCCTGAAAATCCAGGGGCTCGGACCTAAGGGAATCGCCCTCATCTTCGAGCATTACCGCATAAGCACGATGGACGAATTGGAGCGGCTCTGCATAGAACAGAAGCTGCGCGAGCTGCCGCGCATGGGCGCGAAACTCGAAGAGAAGGTCCTCCGCTCCATCGCGCAATACCGCATGCGCAGCGGCCGCTACCTGCTGAGCTACGCCGAATCCATGGCGGAAGAACTCACCGTCTATCTGAAGGAAACTCCGGGCGTCGAAGCCATCACACCCGCCGGCAGTCTGCGGCGCGGACGCGAGACCGTGGGCGATCTCGACCTCCTGGTGACCGGCCCCGACCCCTACCCCGCGCTCGAACGGTTCGCCGCCTTCCCGCGCGTGGACGAGGTTTTAGCCCGTGGTGAGAACAAGGTGAGCGCCAGGGTCGGCCGCGAAGGCTTGCAGGTGGACATCCGCACTCTGCCGCCCGATACCTTCGGCGCCGCTATGCAGTATTTCACCGGCAGTAAGGACCACAACGTGGCCATCCGCACGCGCGCTGTGAAAATGGGTCTGAAGCTCAGCGAGTACGGCCTGTTCCGCGTGGAGGACGACGCCCGTGTGGCCGGCGTCACCGAAGCCAGCGTCTACGAAGCCCTCGGCCTGCCGTGGATTCCGCCCGAACTGCGCGAGAATTGCGGCGAAATTGAAGCCGCGTCCGAGAATCGCCTGCCGGAGTTGGTGGAACTCCGCCACATGCGCGGCGACCTGCACATGCACACCACCGAGACCGATGGCCGGGCCTCGCTCGAAGAAATGGCGCAGGCCGCGCGCGATCGCGGCTACGAGTACATCGCCATCACCGACCATTCCAAAGCGCTCGCCATGGCCAACGGACTGGACGAGGCCCGCGTGGTGGCCTTCGCCCGTCAGGTGCGCGAACTCAATCGCAACGGCCTCGGCATCCGTGTCTTCTCCGGCATCGAGTGCGACATTCTCAAGGACGGCGCCATGGACCTGGCCAACGACGCACTGGCCGAGCTCGATCTGGTGATCGGCAGCGTCCACAGCCACATGAATTTGGAAAGCGCCGAGATGACCGACCGCCTGCTGCGCGCCCTGGAGTGTCCCAGCCTGCGCATCCTGGGCCATCCCACCGGCCGCCTGCTGTTGCAGCGCGACGCGTTTCCTTTCGACTTCGATCGCGTCGCCACCGAGGCCGTGAATCGCGGCGTCTGGCTGGAGATCAATGCCAGCCCCGAGCGGCTCGATCTGAGCGGTCCGCTGATTCGCGCGGCGAAGAGCAAGGGCGCGCGCTTCACCATTTCCACCGACGCGCACCATCCCAAACATCTTGGCAGTATGCGCTACGGCGTAGTGACGGCGCGGCGCGGCTGGCTGGGTCCGGCCGATATTATGAACACGCTGCCGGCCGACCGTTTCGCCGACGCCATCCAGGCAAAATCATGAAAATTAAATCATCCAAAGAAGTCTACCGATGCAGCCTCTTCCGCGTGACCGAAGACGAGGCTGTCGATCCCAAAACGAATTTCGAAATTAAGCGATCCGTGGTCCGGCATGTCGGCTCCGCCGTGATGATGGCGGTGGATGAGAAGAAGCGCGTCCTGCTGGTCCGCCAGTATCGCCTGCCCGCCGAGAAGTATCTTTGGGAGTTGCCCGCCGGACGCCTGGACCCCGGCGAGAAGCCGCTCCAGGCCGCCAAACGCGAACTCATCGAAGAGACCGGCTATCGCGCCCGCACCTGGAAGAAGCTCTCGTCGTTCTTCGCCAGCCCCGGCTTCGTCCAGGAGCGAATGACCATCTATCTGGCAACGGACCTGACCGCCGGCACGGCCACCCCGATGGAAGATGAACGCATTGAGACTCGCTGGTTCACCTCGAAGGAACTGGCCACGATGATTCGCGAAGGCAAAATCGAAGACGCCAAGACCCTGGTGGGCTTCATGACCTGGCGCCACTACCTGGCGTAGAGTACCGCAGAGCCATCTACTGCCCTACCGCTTTCTGGCCTTGATTGTGACCGCCAGTTGGTCGTTGCGGATGTTGGCGAAGCGCAGAGTGGTGCGTCCCTGAGCATCCAGTGTGATGACCGCCGGAGTATTCACACTCGTCAGCGTCCAACCCTCAGGCAGCGTCACGAAATTGAGCGGCCTGCCGAGAGTGCGGGTCCACTCGAGCTCGCCGTTCTTGACGGTGTACCCGACCGGATCGGTGTACGACTCCTCCACTCGAATCCGCACAGACTCGTTCTCCGCGACGGCCTTAGGCAGATCGCCCTGCACCACTACCGACTCCGGATCCGTGGGCGTTGGGTAATAGCCGAGGGCGTTCACACTCTTGCCGGTGACGATATGCGTGGGCAGCGGCTCGCCCGTATCCAGGTCGAACATTTTGGAATCGGGCGAGACGGTGCTGCCCTTCCGCACGAAACTGTGGACGGATTTCTGTCCGACGCGCGTCACCGTGAAATCGTGCGAGATGCGGAACCCGTGCGTGCCCGGATCGAGCAGCCAGTAGCGGATCTCCAGATCCTGTTCCGCTCGATGGAACGACGCCTGGCCGGCGAGCAGCGCAGCCAGCAGCGGCAGCAGCAGGAATCTCATTTCACTTTCCTTCCCTGAATGCGAACGGGCAGTTGATCGTTACGGTCGTTCAGAAAGCTGAGCCGCAGCCGGCCATCCGCCTGAGTGGACACGATGGCGGGCGACGCCGACCCGGTCAGCTCGTACCCTTTCGGCAGCACGACCACGTTGCGCTTGATACCCAGCGGCCGGTCGAAAACGAACCCGTCCTCCTTTTCGTAGTAGGACGGAGCATCGGTATAAGTCTTGAAAATGCGGATGCGGGTCTCGGCGCCCTTGGCCACGGGACGCAGGAGTTTCACGCGCAGATACTGAGCATCGTCGGCAGTGCGCGCGCCGACGCCTCCCGCGGCTTTGGCCGACTTACCATCCACCACGGCGAGTTCGAGCGGCTTGCCGCTCGCCAGATCGATGGCGCGCTCATTGGTGGCCACCGACCCAGGGCGGATCGGATTGTAAAAGTACGGCGAGCCTTCGCGCGTCTGCGTCACGTCGTAGATGATGTCGAAGGAGTGGCTGGAAGGAGCGAGCAGTTCGTAGACGGTATAATCGTCGGCCGCCCAGAGAGCGGAAATCGCCAGCAGGAACACGAGCTTTCGCATTGGACTTGATTATATGCGAGACGCTATCGGGAACGCGGCCGGGACGGCGGATGAATCGGCGAGCCGGCATCGGCGCCGAAGGTGCGATTGATCTGGATGACGGCAGTGGCATCGGCCCCGGGCTGGATGGCGACGGCGAAGCGGCCTGTGGCGGCGTCGTAGATGACGCGATCGGCAGTACCCTTCGACGCGGTGACCACCGGCGCGGTGGCGGGCGAGTAGCCAATGAGGATGCGCGAAGATTCGCCGGGAGCGAACGCCACCGTGACATGGACCACGCCATCGTCGGTAAGAGAGGGGATACGCTTCTTTCCGAGAGTCACAAACTGTCCGGCGTCGCCGATCACCGCAATGCCAGACCGGCCGATGGGCGCGGCTACCAGATACAACGACGCACCAGTGATCGTTTCGCTCACCAAGTCGGCCGGCTGTACCACGCGGCCCGTGTTGTTGAAGTAGTCAAAGACATAGGCGGGCGCGGCGGAGCCAAGGTCGGCCAGCGAAAAGGTGAACTGCGTATTGCCGGCGGTCTGCGGATACGCGAACAGGTAATGCGCACGGAGTCCGCCGAAATCGGTATAGGTGGAGGCCACCATCGGAGCGGTCGCGGGCGACGCCGCATCGGCCAGCATCACCGAATCGATGGGAGCGATGGGAACGTCGGGCTTCACAATGACGCCATCGGGGCGGACGGCCCGCAGGATGTTGTCGAAATTGAGAGTGCCGATCTGATCGCCGAGTCCGACCGGCCCCGCGGAGAGCGTGGAGAGCAGCAGGTTGGAAGTTTCGCTGCTCATCAGGACGTCGGCGAAGGGAAAGGCGCCCACCGAGCCGATCTGGCGGGTCGAGTAGAGGAAGGGAGTCCATTTATCGGGATTGAAGCGGTCGTTCGCCCCGCGGATGCTGGTGAGGTTGCCATATTTCGAACTCTGCATGACGTGGCGCGTCGTGGGCATGCAGTATTGCATCGTGAGTCCGGCCTCGCTCATGGCATAAGCCATGCCGCCCAGAAAGGCTTCGGGATCGGCAAGGTTGAAACTGGGAACGGCCGGACCGGAGAGCCAATCCTGCTCATAGGTGGAGACGCCGGCGTTCTTGAGATAGGAGGCGACCATGCTCCAGTAAGCCGGGTCGGTGGAAACATTACCGGAGACGGCGTACTGTTGGCGATAAGGACTAGAGGCATCGATCCAGCGGGCATGCGTAACCAGCGGAATGCCCAGGCTCTGCTGGAAATTCGAAAGGCTGGAACCGAACAGGCTGGAATCGGCCGAGTATTGATAAAAGCCGTCGGCCGAATCGCTCCACTGAGCTTGCGGCCCCTTGGGGTAGAACCAACTGTCCAGTTGGAGATAGCCGAGGCCCACTCCATGCTTATCGAACTCGGCTTTGGCGGCGGAAAGCGTGTCGACGTACGTCATCCTGCCTTCCATGTGGTAGTAATACGTGGCGCCGTTGTCGGTCCAGTAGCCCAGCCGGTTCAGACTGGTGTCGCTGTCATTGGCCGGGCGGATCTTGCCCTGCAATGCGGTCAGCATGTTGCCCCAGGTCGAAAAGGCGCGATTGATGCCGGTATCGACAACCAGGAGCGTCGAGTGGCTCATGCCCTGAGGGACCGTGGCAATTTGCCAGGAAAAGCCGCTCAGCAAGGTGCCGGAAGGCGTCTTGGAGAGGTTCGCGACCATGAAGTTCGACGCCGGCGAGAGGATGAAGGTGTTGGCGCTGGAATCGAAGAAGGCCCAGGGACTTTCCTCCGGCAGGCTGGTGAAGGTGGGCGGGGCGAAGGTGCCGGTGAAGGCGAGATGGTTGAGATTGGCAGGATATTGAGAGAGGCTCGGGAAATTAAAGCTCGTTCCGCCGTTCGGGTAACTCAAGGTGAACAGGACCGCCGTGCGATTGGCGTAGGTACGAATGGCGGCATGGCGTACTACCGCAGCCGTGAAATCAAAGCCAATCTCTGAATAAGGGCCGACACCGTCGAGTCCGGATACCACGGCGATGTTGGAGAGCGGGTGACCCACGCCGCCGCCGAAGTGCCAGGCAGGCTGCGTCAACTGTATGTCATAGGTTCCGTTTGGATCGACGGAGAGAACCAGACCCTGGGCACCTTGGATCGTGGTAGCTCCAGGGGCCAATCCGGAGAGACCGAGCAGGCACAACGAGAACACCAGCCACCGCTGGACGACAACGTGGGAATCCATCCAAAATACCTTTGGGAAGCAGACTAACCTTAGAGGCTGAGTACTACCCTAGCATGTGGGATTTCCCCGACACAAACCACAAAGTGGTGAGAAGTTGCGGAACTTTTGAGGGTATTTGCTAGGCGCAGAGCGCAGCGGCGCCGGCGATGCCCGCCTCAGACCCGTAACGCGCTAACACTAAAGGGATTTCTCCCGCTCGCTGATTGATCGCCCAGTCTTTCAAACCGGCGCTCATGGCGGGGAAGAAACAGCTCATCAGCTCGGAAACGCCGCCGCCCATCACCATGACGTCGGGCTCCAGAATGTCCACAATTGTGCCCAGCCAGATGGTTAAGAGATGTGACGTTTCGGTAAGAACGCGGGTCGCAAGGGCGTCTCCGGCGCGAAAGGCCTCGCCGACATGCTCCGTGCGGACCGCCTCAAGACTGCCTGCAAGTTGCAGAATCGAAGAGGTTTCCCCGGCGGCCAGAAGTTCCCGTGTGCGGCGGGCGATATTCGGTCCTGAGGCGTAGGCCTCAATGCAGCCGTGTTTGCCGCAGCCGCACCGCGGACCTCGATAATCGATGGTGACGTGGCCGCCTTCCGCGGCGCTGCCGGTACGTCCGTGGTAAATCTTGCCGTCGAAAACGATGCCGGTGCCGACGCCGGTGCCCAGAATCGTGAAGAAAACGTTGCGGTATCCCATGCCGGCACCCCAGCGGGCTTCGGCCAGGCAGGCCGCATTCGCATCGTTATCGACGCGCGCGGGTACGTGAAAAAGCCGTTCCACTTCGCCGGCCAGCGGGTAATCGCGCCAGCAGGGAACGTTCGGCGGATTGAGAATCACGCCGGTGGTGGGGTCGAGCGGCCCCGGCGCACAGATTCCGATGCCGGTGACCGCGGCGCGGGCCTCGGGAGCTTCATCGAAAATGGCGTTGATGGCGCTTTCCACGCTGGCGAGTCCGGCTGCTGCGCCATTGTTCGTCACCATGGGAACGCGGGTTTTGGTGGTGATCTGCCCGGCGGCATCCACTAAGGCGGCAGCCACTTTGGTGCCGCCGATATCGACTCCGATCGTCATTCCGGCCATGATTATTCGATCCCCAGGTTCTTCTGCATTTCTTCCAGCGAACGTCCGGCAGTCTCGGGATAGAAGAAGAGCACCACGAAGAACTGGACGGCCATCATGACGGCGAAAAAGACGAACGGTACGCCGCCGGATTTAGCAGCCAGCCACGGGAAAATGAAGGAGATTGCGGCGTTCATAATCCAGTGGGTGAAACTGCCCAGGCTCTGGCCTTTGGCGCGTACACGAGTCGGGAAGACTTCGCTCAGATAGACCCAGATGACGGCGCCCTGCGAGAAGGCAAAGAAGGCGATGAAGCCGGCCAGACACCAGACCAGCAGTTCGTGGTGCGTATCCGTGAGGAAGATGGCGGCCACACCGGCAAGAGCCACCGCCGTACCGACGGCCCCGATGAGGAGGAGTTTCTTGCGGCCCAACCGGTCGATGACGCTCATCGCAATCATCGTAAAGAGCAGATTGGTAGCGCCGACAGCTACCGATTGCAAGTCGGCCGAGACTTTGGTGAAGCCGGCTTTGGCAAAGATGTCGTTGGAGTAATACAGAATGGCGTTGATGCCCGAAAACTGATTGAACATCCCGATAGAGATGGCCAGGAAGACAGGGAATCGATACTTGCGCTGCAGCAGCGGCTCATTGGCGGCGCCGTGGCGGGTATCGAGCGAGGCCACGATTTCGGCCATGTCGGTCTTGTAGTTTTCGTCTCCGCCCTCACGCAAAACGGTCTCGGCTTCCAGCAGTCGGCCCTTACGAGCCAGCCAGCGGGGACTCTCCGGGATGGAGAACAGCAGCAGCAGGAAGATGGCGGCGGGTATGGCCGGAATGCCGAGCTTCCAACGCCATTCGGCATCGCCGAATCCCATGGTGCCGACCACGTAGTTGGAGAAGTAGGCGACCAGGATGCCGAAGACGATATTGAACTGGAAGAAGCCCACCATGCGACCCCGCTTCTTCGGCGGGGCGATTTCGGCAATGTACATGGGACCGAGGACCGAAGATGCGCCGATGCCCAATCCGCCAATGAAGCGCGCGGCAATGAAGGCATACCAGTTGAAGGCGAAGGCGCAGCCGATGGCCGATAGCAGATAGAGAACAGCGGTGATCCGCAGACTATAACGCCGGCCGTATTTATCGCCGGGGATGCCGCCGAAAAGGGCGCCGATGATGGTGCCGAAGAGCGCCGCGGAGACGGTCAGCCCGAGCGTGAACGGCGTCAGGGAATACAGGGCCGTGAGGGCGCCCGTTGTACCGGCGATGACGGCCGTATCGAACCCGAAGAGTAGCCCGCCGAGCGCGGCTACAATCGAGCTCTTCATCATGTTTCCGTTAGTTTTCATGGGCGTTGACAGAAGCTCTGAATCAGGCGGCTCCGATTTCCCGGGTTGCGTTGGCATGGCGCAGCACTTTAGACCCGACGAAGCCGTAGTAAACGATGTACAGGTAGCAGAGGGCCGGCATAATGAAGGCCATGTGCAGGCCGATCGCCGGAGTGTCCGCCATCTTGCCCTGCAGCACGGGGAGCAGCGCTCCGCCGACAATCGCCATGATCAGCAGGCCCGAACCTTTGGCGGTCAGGTGGCCCAGGTCCGCGACTCCCAGCGTGAAGATGGTGGGGAACATGACGGAGTTGAACATGCCGACCAGAATGATGCTCCACATGGCGACGCTGCCAGTGGTGGCCACACTGGTCCACACCAGGGCGGAAGCCACCAGGGCCGCGCAGCCCAGAACCTTCCCGGGCGACGCCTTCTGCAGCACAGCCGACCCGATGAAGCGGCCCACCATGGCGCCGCCCCAGTAGAAGGAGACGTAACCCGCCGCCACGCGCTCCGTCATTCCGCCGATATAGGGCTGGGAGAAGTAGTTCACCAGGAAGCTGCCGATGGAGACCTCGGCGCCCACGTAGAGGAAGATGCCGACCGCGCCCAGCACCAGGTGGCGGTGCTTCCAGACGCTGTCGTCTTTGCCGATACCGTGGCTCTCTTCGATATCGGGAAGCGCCGGCAGGCGGAAGCGGGAAATCGCTCCGGCCAGAATGAACAGGGTCAAGGCGATCCCGATGTAGGGCAATTTCACAGCGCTCGCATCCGCCGTTTTGGCCGAGTCCGAAAGAATCAGGATGCCGCCCAGATACGGCGCGATGGTGGTGCCGAGCGAATTGAAGGCCTGCGCCAGGTTGAGCCGGCTGGAGCCTTTCTCCGGTGGACCCAGTTGCGCCACATAAGGATTGGCCGCGACCTGCAACAGCGTGATTCCCGAGGCCAGCACCCAAAGTGCGGCCAGAAAGAAGGGATAGGATGCCAGCGACGCGGCGGGTACAAACATCAACGCGCCCAACCCCATCACGGCCAATCCCAGCACGATGGACATCTGATAACCGATGCGGGCCAGAATGCGCGACGACGGCGTGGCCATCAGGAAATAGGCCGAAAAGAAGGTGAACTGAATCAGCATCGTCTGCGTGTAATTCAGATCGAAAAGGGCCTTCAGGTGGGGCACCAGAATGTCATTGAGGACCGTGACGAATCCCCACATGAAGAAAACTGTGGTGACAACAGAGAGAGCGAAGCCTGTCTTTTGTTGCTTGGGCATTGGCAGCGCCAGTATAACGCCATTAAGGTCTTGACCGCCGATATAGGCCGCCTTGCAGAAAACAAACTTGTGTAGTAGGATTGCAAACACCGATAGGTGCCCGCATGCCGCAACCCAAACTGAGCAAGCTGGAAATGAATATCATGGACGCGCTGTGGAGCAAGGGCGCGCTTTCCATCCGCGAGATTCAGGAAGCCTTTCCGGAGCGGCGCCGTCCGGCCTACACCACCATCCAGACCACGGTGTATCGTCTAGAGGCGAAAAAGGCGTTGCGGCGTGTCAGGAAGATCAGCAACGCCCACATTTTTGAGGCGGCGGTATCGCGGCGCTCGGCCGAGACCCGGCTGATTGACGAGTTACTGGCCTTTTTCGGCGGAAGCACGCAGCCGCTGATGTGCCATTTGATCGACACGGGCAGGTTAACCCTGGAGGATATTCAAGAAATTGAAAGGAACTTGAGCTGTCACAAAATTTCCGGCTAAGGCGTTTATCAATTTCGAACGCTTTTGGGTATTTTCTCGTCATATAGGGAAACAGATGAAGCAACATATACTTCCCGTCGCCGTACTGGCTGTATTTACCGCCCTGGGAGCCTGGGCGCAAACCGAACCGGGGCCGGAGTTCGAGGCGGCGTCCATCAAACCGGCGCCTCCGCCCACCGGTAACGGCATGCGCGTGATGATGCGCGGCGGACCGGGCAGCGATGACCCGGGCCGTCTCGACTGGGACAATGTCAGCCTGCGGAACATGCTGACTAATGCGTTTAATATCAAGGACTACCAGCTCCAGGGGCCGGATTGGATGAACACCGAGCGGTTCATCGTGGCCGCCAAAATCGCGCCCAACACAACGAAGGAACAATACCGCCTGATGCTGCAGAAACTGCTCGCGGAGCGCTTCCACATGACGTTCCATCACGAAGAGCGGGAACATGCCGTGTTTGCGCTGACCGTGGCAAAGGGTGGGCCGAAGCTGAAGGAATCCGACCCCAACGACACCTCGGGCTTCGGCCCGATGATGGGCCGCGGCGGCGAGGTGCAGGGACGGGCGATGCCACCACCGCCTCCTCCTCCGAGAGGCGCGACGCTGGGCCGGGGCGGAATGATGCGGATGATGCCTGGCCATCTGGAGGCCAAGCATAACTCCATCGACAGCCTGGCCAATATGCTGTCGAACCTGGTGGGTAAGCCGGTGATCGACCAGACCGGACTCAAAGGAATCTATGACTTCACGCTGGAATATGCGCCGGACTCGGTGGAAGGCGGGCCTCAATTCGCCGGCGGCGGACCCCCTCCGGGCGCACCGGGCGGGGAAGGTCGCGCTCCGGCGGCTGCAGATCCGGGCGCTACCGTGTACGCGGCGGTACAGCAGCAATTGGGACTGAAGCTGGAGTCCAAGAAACTGCCGCTGGATAACGTAGTGATTGATCACATAGAGAAAGTTCCGACTGAAAACTAGGGAGCAAAGGTTAACCGAACGGCGTCCAAATCGTCATATCCGAAAGAGATCTTTCTGCCATGAACCGAACGATATTCCTTGCCGGCGTCCTGATCGTCCTGGCAGGGTGCGCCTTCGGTCAAACTCCGACATTCGACGTAGTTTCGATTAAGCCCAACAAGTCGGAGAGCGGCAACTCGAGCAGCAACACCCATTTCGGTATTTTCACGGGAACCAATGTCAGTCTGAAGTCGCTCATTATGCGTGCGTATGGACTCGCGGCCTATCAGATTTCGGGGCCGGAATGGCTGTCGAGCGAGAAGTTCGACATTTCGGCGAAGCCGCCGGCGGGCGCCAAAGAGCAGGACTTTCCCCTCATGCTGCGCAGCATGCTGCTGGAGCGGTTCAAGCTGGCGAGCCACAAGGACACCAAGGTATTCCCGGTTTACGGGTTGGTAATCGCCAAAGGCGGTCCGAAATTCCAACCGGTGGCGGACGGCGAGAACCACAGCACCAATAGCAGCCGCGGCTTCTTTAAGTGCGAACAGACCTCGATGGCAGGAGTGGCAATCTTTCTGGCTCGGCAGATGGACCGGCCCGTGGTGGACATGACCGAACTGCCGGGAGTTTACACTTTGACGCTGCAATTCACGCCCGAGGACGCCGCACCTCAAAAAGAAGACAGCAAGTCAGATAAGGAAGTTTATCCGCCGCTCCTGACCGCGTTGCAGGAGCAGTGGGGCTTGAAGCTGGAACCGAAGAAGGCTCCGCTGGAACTCCTGGTGGTGGATCACGCCGAAAAGGTGCCGACGGAGAACTAATGGGCAGACTGGCGCTTTCTCTATTGACGGCGGGCGTGGTGTTGGGCCAGAGCTTCGAAGTGGCCTCAAGCCCTCGAGCAGTGTGGGAGCACAGAGTGTCTTAAATTGGAACCGAAGAAGGGCCCGGTCGAAATCGTAATCATCGACCGGCAGAAAAAAATCCGGCGGAAAACCTGTAAGCAAATGGCGTCTTACAGGGACTAAATAAGTAAGCCTCAATCGTTAGCTAGAACTCGGAGTAATTCTTTCATGTGGAATCGGTTTCGGAACTACCTGGTATGCGGGGCACTCGCCTGTCTGGCGGCGCTGCCGCTTGCCGCGGCGGAACACCACGGCGTGGTGAAATTCGGGGGCTTGCCGCTTCCCGGGGCTACCATCACACTCTCGCAGGGTGACAAGAAATTCACCGCCATCAGCGATGCGCAAGGAGTGTATTCCATCGCCGATGTGCCGGATGGGACGTGGTCCCTGCAGGTCGAGATGCTGTGCTTCGAACCTCTGAAACAGGAGGTGGCCGTGGCCCCCGGCGCGCCAAGTCCCGAATGGGATATGAAGCTGCTGCCGCTGGACCAGATCAAGGCATCGGCGCCTCCTCCGCAGCAGCCCACGACGCCACCGACTCCGTCCACAGCCACCACGGCAACGGCAACTCCCGTAGCGGGCGCTCCGGCGAAGCCCTCCATAGCGGGCGTCGAACAGGCAGCCAATGGCGGCGGTAACACCCCGGCCAAGGGAAAGAACGCCAAGAATAACAAGAACACGAAGGCTTCGGGCGCCACTCCGGCCAATCCTACCAACGGCTTCCAACGAACGGATGTGAATGCAGCGGGCGGCGGAACTCCTCCACCGGCGGATAGTGGAATCGGGGCAGCAGCGGCGTCGCCGGAGGCCAGTAGTTCGGCATCGGACGCCATGGTGGTGAATGGCAGCGTGAGCAACGGCATCGAGCGGCGCGTGATCGGCAATGCGCGCAAGGGGCCCGGAGCTCTCTATCGCGGCGATGTGATGGCCGTCTTCAGCAATTCGGCGCTGAATGCGCATACTTACTCTTTGACGGGACAGGATACGCCGCAGCCGGCCTATAACAATCTACGGTTCGGCGGATCCTTCGGCGGTCCGTTGTACATTCCGCATATCCTGAAGAGCAGCGGACAGATTTTCGTGAATTACTCCGGAACTCGCAGCCGGAACGCCACCAACCAGTCCACCAACGTGCCGACCCTGGCCGAGCGCGGTGGAGATTTCTCGCAGGCGATCAATCTGCTGAATCAGCCGTTGACGATTTACGACCCCAGCACCGGTGCGCCCTTCCCTGGAAACACCATCCCGACCAACCGCATCGATCCGGCTGCCCGCAAACTGCTCGGGTTTTATCCGCAGCCGAACTTCGTCAGCGCGCTGGGCTACAACTACCAGTCGCCGCTGACCACGATCAACAACTCCGATGCCGGCCAGGTACGCTTCAATCGCAACCTCGACCGGAAGAACTTCATCAACGGAAATTACGGCTTTCAACGCACGGACGGGACCAATAGCAACGTCTTCGGCTTCGTCGACCCGAACGATTCCACCGGCATGCAGGCCACGGCCAGCTACCGGCACATGTTCAATCAGCGGATCAACGGCAACCTGACTTACACGTACAGCCGGCAGAGCATGCGCACCACACCGTACTTCGCCAATATTGAGAATGTTTCGGCGGAAGCGGGCATCCTGGGCAACGATCAATCGGTGAACAACTGGGGACCGCCCAGTCTGGGCTTCAGCGGCGGCAGCGGCATTCAAGGTTTGAACGACGCGCAGGTGAACTTCACGCGCAATCAGACCAGCGCCGTGGGCTACAACATGTTGTGGATCAAGCGGCCGCACAATCTGCAATTTGGCGGCGACTTCCGCCGGATTGACGCCAACCCGCTCTCGCAGCAGAACGGCCGCGGCGGCTTCACCTTCACCGGTGCCGGTACCCAGCAATTGATCAATGGTGTGGCCACGCCGAACACCGGTTCGGATTTCGCGGACTTCCTGTTAGGCCGGCCGGACATCGTGAGCCTCGCGGTGGGCAACGCCGATAAGTATTTCCGCAGCTCCTCCTATGACGCCTTCATCACCGACGATTGGAGAATCGGACCTTCGTTGAGCGTGAACTACGGCATGCGCTGGGAATACGGCTCGCCCATCGTGGAGAAGTACGGGCGGCTGGTGAACCTGGATGTGAACGGATTCTACTCCGCGGTGGCGCCGGTGCTGGGGACAAACCCCGTCGGGCCGCTGACCGGCAAGAACTATCCCGATTCGCTGGTGAAGCCCGACAAACACGGTTTCGAGCCCCGAGTGGCGCTGGCATGGCATCCGATCTTCGGATCGTCCCTGGTGGTCCGGGCCGGCTACGGCGTTTACTACGACAGTTCCGTGTACCAGTCCATCGTCAACCAGATGGCGCAGCAATCGCCCTTCTCGCGCACGCTGAACCTGGCCGGAACCCTGACCAACCCGCTGAGCATGGCGACCGCCTTCAACAGCCCGGCCAGTTCGACGCCTAACACGTTTGCGGTGGATCCGAACTTCCATGTGGGATATGTGCAGACTTGGCAGATTTCGGCGCAGCGCGACCTCCCGGGGGGCAATGTCCTGACGTTGACGTACCTGGGAATCAAGGGCACGCGAGGGCTGCAGGTCTTCGTGCCGAACACGTATCCGGCCGGCGCGGCCAATCCGTGCCCGGCCTGTCCCACGAATTTCTACTATATGTCGTCCAACGGAAATTCGACGCGCGAGGCGGGCCAGGTACAGGTGCAGCGCCGCTTCCATAACGGAATTTCGGCTAGCGTAAACTACACGTTCTCCAAGGCGCTGGACGATGCCGTGCTGGGCGGACGCGGCAGCGGCGGTTCGGTGATCGCGCAAAACTGGCTCAATCTGGCGGCCGAACGCGGCCTTTCGCCGTTCGACCAGAAGCACCTGGTGACGTTCAACATGCAGTACACCAGCGGCGTGGGTGTGAAGGGCGGAACTCTGCTCAGCGGATGGCGCGGCGTGGCACTGAAGCGCTGGACCGTCCTGACGAACCTGACGGCGGGCAGCGGAAAGCCGGAGAGTCCGAGTTACGGCTCGGCTACCATTCCGGGCACCGCGATCAACGGCACGATCCGGCCGGAGTATACGGGCGCCGATTTATACAGTTCGCCGGTGGGCCGTTTCCTGAATCCCGCGGCCTACATTGCGCCGCTGCCTGGACAGTGGGGCAATGCCGCGCGCAACTCCATTGTGGGGCCGACGCAGTTTGCCCTGAATGCATCCATGCAGCGCACGTTCGAAGACGTGATCGACGTGCGGCTGGACGCGACCAATGCCTTGAATCATGTAACCTACCCAAGCTGGAATGCCAATGCAGCCAGCCAGCAATTCGGATTGCCCAACCAGCCGCTGGCCATGCGCAGCGTGCAATTGACACTGCGGTGGAGGTTCTAACGATGAAAAAGCTTCGTGTTTCGCTACTCCTTTTCACGATCATTGTTCTGGCGGCGGCCCAGCAGTCGCAGCAGAAACCTCCGGCAACGCCAGCGGCGGCGGCGGCGCAACCGGCCGGCGGACCAGTGAAATTCACGACCAACGTTCAGTTGGTGGTGGAAGACGTCACGGTCACCGACAAGTCCGGAAAGATCATTGAAGGGTTGACGGCCAAGGACTTCACGGTTACCGAAGACAACGTGCCGCAATCCGTGGCATTTCTGGAATTCCAGAAGATGGAAGAGTCGGTGGGTCCGGCACTCCAGCAGCGGCCGGTAACGGTGGCGGCGTCGGAGCCCGGCAAGGCCAAGGCCGATCCGGTGACCGCATTTCAGATTCAGCCGGAGACCCCCGGCACCATTCGCTATAAGGATCGCCGCCTGCTGGTGCTGTACTTCGACATGGGCGCCATGCCGCCGGCGGACCAGTATCGAGCCATGGACTCGGCCATTAAGTTCATCAAAAAGCAGATGTCCGGCGCGGACCTGATGGCGCTTATGTCTTTCTCCGACCGGCTGCACGTGCTGCAGGATTTTACGGACGACAAGGACGCCCTGCTGAAGGTGCTGGACAAGCTCTTCGTCGGCGAGGATCAGGGTCTGGACACCGGTGCGAATGACGATAGCGCCGCCGATACCGGCAGTTCCTTCGGCGAAGACGACAGCGAATTCAACATCTTCAATACCGACCGCCAACTGGCCGCGCTGCAGACCGCGGTGAAGATGCTGGGCCAATTGAATGAGAAGAAGGTGATGGTGTACTTCGCCAGCGGCGTCCGGCTGAACGGAATCGACAATCAGGCACAGTTGATGGCGACGACCAATGCGGCCATCCGCTCCAACGTTTCGTTCTACACGGTGGATGCGCGCGGGCTGGTGGCGCAGGCGCCGCTGGGCGATGCCACGCAAGGCTCGCCGGGCGGACAGGGGATGTATTCGGGCAGTTCGGCCATGGCGCGCGTGGGTAACTTCCAGAAGTCGCAGGACACCCTGTACTCGCTGGCGGCGGACACGGGCGGCAAGGCGTTGCTGGACAATAACGATCTGGCGCAGGGCGTGGTAAACGCCGAGAAGTCGATCGAAAGCTATTACATTCTGGGCTACTATTCCACCAACGATAAGTTGGATGGTAAGTTCCGCAAGGTGAAGATCACGTATAACGGCGATCCCACGGCCAAGTTGTCGTATCACGTGGGGTATTACGGTGGAAAGCAGTTCTCCAAGTTCAATGCGGTAGACAAGGAACGGCAACTGGCCGACGCGCTGATGTTGGGCGACCCCATCACGGAGCTGACCATCGCCATGGAAGTGAACTACTTCCAACTGAACTCGGCGGAATACTTCTGTCCTGTGGCGATGAAGATTCCGGGTCGCGAACTGGCGCTGGCGCGGCGTCGCGGAGCCGATCACACGGTGATCGACTTCATCGGTGAAGTGAAGGATGAATACGGCGTCACGGTGACCAACGTGCGGGACAAGGTCGACATCAAGTTGAGCGGCGAGACCGCGGCGCAATTGGCCAAGCAGCCGATTCAGTACAGCACCGGCTTCACCATTCTGCCGGGCACCTACACCATCAAAGTGCTGGCGCGCGACGACGAAACGGGCCGCATCGGAACGTTCATGACGAAGTTCGTCATTCCGAATCTCAATAAAGAGCTGAAGCGCGTGCCCATCAGCAGCGTCGTATTGAGCGGACAGCGCATGGACGTGCGCGATGCGCTGTTCAACGTGGCCACCAAGGATAAACTACCGTCGGTGGACCCGCTGGTGCAGGACGGTCTCAGACTAGTGCCGAGCGTCACCCACGTGTTCAGCACCAACAAGGACCTGTACGTCTACTTGCAGGCATACGAGCGCGGGCAGACCACGGAGCAGCCGCTGGT
>DASZMZ010000200.1:0-18860 GCA_035551455.1 Candidatus Sulfopaludibacter sp. | reverse complement strand
ACGAAGACAATGTGAACTCCATCAAGCGGCGTCTCTGGCTGGAAACCGACCGTGCGTATCGCGCCGCGGCCGAACGCCTCATCCGCATCAAGACCAACACCCAGGTCAAAGTAGCCGAAGCCGACGATTCCGACGATTTTTCGACGGAGCCCGCCGCCAATTTCCAGCAGGCGCCTCCCAAGCTGAAGTTCGACGAAAACGAATGGAACGACCGCATCCGCCATCTCTCGGCCCGCTTTCAAAGCTATCCCAGCGTGCTGACTTCGCACGTCAGCGTGCTCTGCCAGACGGACACGCGCTCGCTGGTGAACACCGAAGGTTCACGCGTCGAACACGGCCGCGGATATGCGCGCGTGGTCATCACGGCGTCCGCCAAAGCCGCCGACGGCACCGACCTCAGCTCCTTCGATACCTATGAAGCCGTGGAGCCCTCCGGCCTGCCCGACGACAAAGTCCTGATGGCCGCCATCGACCGCGTCGCCAACGACATCACCCACCTGCTCAAAGCGCCCGAAGCCGAGCCGTTCGTGGGTCCGGCGATCTTCTCCGGACGCGCCGCCGGCGTCTTCTTCCACGAAATCTTCGGTCACCGCGTGGAGGGCCATCGCCAGAAAGACGAGACCGAAGGCCAGACCTTCACCAAGAGCGTCAATACCAAGGTGCTGCCCGATTTTCTCTCCGTCGTCTTCGACCCGACCAAGCGCAAAATCGGCGGCGTCGATCTCAACGGCTGGTACGATTACGACGACGAAGGCGTGAAGGCGCGTCCCGTGACCGCCGTCGAAAACGGCGTGCTGAAGACGTTCCTCATGTCGCGCTCGCCCATCAAAGGCTTCGACCATTCGAACGGCCATGGCCGCCGGCAGCCCGGACTCGAAGTGGTGTCCCGCCAGTCCAACCTCATTGTCGAATCGTCGAATGCCGTCTCCGACGCCAAACTCCGCCAGATGCTGCTCGACGAAGTGAAGAAGCAGAATAAACCGTACGGCCTGTACTTCCGCGATATTACCGGCGGCTTCACCACCACGCAGCGCGCCGGTCTCCAGGCGTTCAAAGTGATTCCCGTTATCGTGTACCGCGTGTACGCCGATGGCCGCCCCGATGAACTCGTCCGCGGCACCGATATCGTCGGCACGCCGCTCGCCAGCTTCTCCAAGATTCTGGCCACCAGCGACAAGCCGGAAGTATTCAACGGCTATTGCGGCGCCGAATCCGGCAGCGTCCCGGTGTCGGCCGTTTCCCCAGCCATCCTGGTGTCGGAAATCGAAATCGAAAAGAAGGCCAAAGGCAACGACCGGCCTCCGCTCCTCCCTGAACCCACGGTCATGGAAAACAGTAAAGGAGCCGGACGATGAAGCGCTCTCTTCTAGCGTCGGCGATTCTCGGCGTAGCCGTTTTGAGCGGACAGGCGCCGCCCAAAGACGCCGTCCTGCAAGCCATGCATGACGAAGTGGAACGCTCCCGCAGCCTCAGTATTTCCAATCTGGAAAAGCCGTATTTCATCGAATACGGCATGGACGAAGCCGAGACGTTCACGGTGTCGGCCAGCCTCGGCGGCGTGCTTGCGAAGCGGCGCGACCATTTCCGTTCGCCCGAGGTCGAGGTTCGGGTCGGCGATTACAAGTTCGATAACACCAACTACGCCGGCCGATTTGGCGGCGGCTCGCAATACGACCTTTCGCGCTTTCCTCTGGAGAACGCCTATCCGGTGCTGCGTCGCTACTTCTGGCTGGAGACGGATTCGGCCTATAAGTCCGCCGTGGAAGCCATTTCCCGAAAACGCGCCGCTCTCAAGAATCTGACCCAGAGCGAGCAGCTCAACGATTTCGCTCACGCCGAGCCCCTGCATGCGGTCCACGATTTTCGCCGCCTCACCATTGACGACACCGCTTGGACCAACCGGATCCGGTCCCTGTCCGCCGTGTTCGCGCAATACCCCGAAGTGAAGGGCAGCGGAGTCGATCTGGAAGCCAGCGAAGGCGGCTACTACCTGGTGAATTCCGAAGGCACCGAAGTGAAGCAGCCTGAAAGCGTGGTTGTGGTCCGTGTCCGCGCGGCGGCTCAGGCGCCCGACGGCATGACCGTCCGCGATGCGGTGACGTTCCATTCCTTCGATGCCGCGCACCTCCCGTCCGAGGTCGAAATGGAGCGTGGAGTCAAAGCCGTCGCCGACAATGTCACCGCGCTGGCGCACGCCTCCAAAGGCGAGGACTACACGGGTCCTGTGCTGTTCGAAGGCATGGCGGGCGCGCAGGTATTCGCCGAAGTGCTCGGCAAGAATCTGACCATGGCGCGCCGTCCCGTGGTGGATGGCGGACGCGGCGGCGGCAATGCCGGCGGCAGCGAACTGGAAGGCCGCATGGGCTCGCGCATTCTGCCGGATTCCTTCACCGTGGTGGACGACCCGTCGCAAACCGAGTGGCACGGAAAGCCGCTCTTCGGACACTATGAAGTGGATCGGGAGGGTGTCGCCGCAAAGCCGCTCAGCCTGGTGGATAAGGGCGTTCTGAAGAATTTCCTGCTTACGCGTCAGCCGGTGCGCGGCTTCGAAGGCTCCAACGGGCGCGCCCGCCTGCCCGGCGGCTACGGCGCCAGCAACGCCACGTTCAGTAATCTCTTTGTCAGTTCGACCGACACGATTCCGGCCGGCCAGATGAAGAAGAAGCTCATCGAGCTGATCCAATCGCGGAACAAGCCGTACGCCATTCTGGTGCGTCGCATGGACTTTCCCTCTACCGGTTCGCTGGATGAGGTTCGCCGCCTGTTGAGCGCCAACCAGGGCAACTCGCGCCCCATCAGTTCGCCTATTTTGATTTACAAAGTCTTCGCCGACGGCCACGAGGAAATGGTGCGCGGCATGCGTTTCCGCGGCTTCAACGTGAAATCGCTGCGCGACATTCTGGCGACCGGCGACGATAGCGCCGCCTTCGAGTTCATGGATAGCTCGGTGCCGCTCGCCCTGGTCGGCTATTCCAGTTTCACCACCGAGGCCTGCGTCATCGCGCCGTCCATCCTGATTGACGATCTGGAGTTGCATCCCGCCGAGGATGAACTGCCCAAGCTGCCCGTGGTGCCGGCGCCCCCCACGGCCAAGTAGGATCCTGATTGCTCCGTCTGCTCGGCCGATACGTTTTCCGCGAGATTCTCACCAGCGCCGTGCTGGGCACCATGCTCGCCACGTTTGTGATCTACCTGCGCGGCGCGGACGCCTTGTTCACGCTGCTGGTGAGCAGCACCAACGTCACCGCGAAAATCGTGGTGCAGCTCTTCGCCTGGGCCATCCCCCCGGTGTTGCCGTTGACCATTCCCTTCGGCGTCCTGGTGGGCATTCTCATCGGCCTGGGCCGCATGGCCAGCGATGGCGAAATCGTAGCCATGCGCGCCGCGGGCGTTTCCAGCCGCAAGGTCATTCTGCCGGTTCTGGTCTTCGCCTCGCTCGGCATGGGTGTGGCCGCGCTGGCTTCGCTCCGTCTCGCGCCGCTGGCGTATCGCGTGACGCTCGACCTGCGCAACGAACTGCTCAAACAGCAGCTCTCGGCCGATGTGGAGCCGCGCATCTTCATTGATAATTTCCCCAACAAAATCGTCTACGTGGGCGACGTGCGCAATGCCGGCGGACCCAGTCTCTGGACCCACGTCTTCATCGCCGACGTCACGCCGCCCGAACAGCGCACCACCGGCATGAAAGACAAGGCCAACGGACCGGTGGTCACCGTGGCCCGCGAAGCCATCGCCGTCTCCGATGCGGCCCACAATCGCATTCAGCTCAGCATGAGCGACGTGGCCAACCACGAGATGGGCAAGGACGATTATGCCAATGACTCTCGCTACGTCCACATTGTCCAGCGTCTGGAGGCCAACCCGCCGCGGCAGGAATCGCTGCGTTCCCAGGCCATGAATACGCGCGCCTTGCTGGCCTATCCGCGCACAGGGCCCGATTGGATTGAGGTGCAGACGGAACTGCATCGCCGCTTCGCCAATCCCTTCGCGTGCATCGTACTGGCCATGGTGGGTATTCCGCTCGGCATTTCCACGCGGAAAGGCGGCAAGAGCGCCGGCTACATCATCGCGGTATTCCTGGGCTTCTTCTGCTATCACCTTTCCTCGCTGACCCTGATCGGCATCGCCACCAAGCAGCACAGCTTGCCGATCCCCGTGGCGGTCTGGCTGCCGGATGCGGCCTTCTTCCTGGTCGGTCTGATCTTCCTCTATCGCATGGAACTGCCGGGCGATCACGACCTGCTGGCTTCCTTTCAAGGCTTCTTTGCCAGGCTGGCGGCGCGCATCAAACCGAAGCCCGGCGCTCCCACCGAATCCAAGCAATCCTGGCGCCCGTTCCTGCTGCCGCAGATCGTGGATACGTACATCCTCTCGGGCTTCCTCTTTTATGTCTCCGTCGTGCTGGCCAGCCTGGTATCGATGATTCTGGTCTACAACTTCTTCGAGCTGATGGGCGATATGTTCCGCAACAAAATCGCCTTCAGCACCATGCTCGAGTATCTGTTCTTCCTGACGCCGCAGTTGATTTACGATATGGTGCCGGTCAGCGTGCTGGTGGCGGTGCTGGTGCACCTCACGGTGTTAAGCCGGCAAAACGAAGTCACGGCATTCAAAGCTTGCGGCGTCAGTTTGTACCGCCTGGCCATGCCCATTCTGCTGGGCAGCGCGGTATTCTGCGGCGGCCTTTTCGCCTTCAACTATCAGTACGTGCCGGCGGCCTACCTGCGGCAGGATGCGTTGCGCGATCTCATCAAAGGCCGCGTGACCAAGCAGAGCTGGCAGTTGACCGATCGCAAATGGATCATGGGCAACGATTCGCGCATCTACTATTACCGTTACTTCGATACCACGGCCGCCGCGATGAGCGATGTCTATGTCTTCGACCTGGAGCCGACCACGTTCCGGCTGATGCGCGAGATCGTGGCCGAGCGCGCCACCTGGAGTCCGGTGGGCCATACCTGGCTGTTCGAGAACGGCTGGAGTTGCACGTTCGAAGGCGCCAATTGCACCAAGTACAACAACTTTAAACGCGGCTCCGGGAAGAGTGAGAGCGTGACTTTCCCGGAACTGACCGAGCCCCCCGAGCACTTCCTGAAAGAACCGCCCCGGGGGCAGCAGATGAATTTTCTGGAGCTCGACAGGTACATCGCGGATCTTGCCAAGAGCGGCATCGGCACCACCAAACTGGAAGTGCAGTTCTACCGGAAATTCTCGGTGCCGGTGTTCCCGATTATCATGGCGCTCATCGCGGTGCCCTTCGGCTTCATCGTGGGGAAACGCGGCGCCATGACCGGCATCGGCGTGAGCCTCGTAATCGGGCTGGGCTACTGGGCCACGAACACGCTCTTCGAGAAACTCGGCGACGTCCGCCTGCTCCCTCCCACCATGGCCGCCTGGTCTCCGGATCTCGTCTTCGCCCTGATCGGCCTCTACCTGTTCCTCCGCATGCGCAGTTGAGTGGTGCAGTTACTGCACTGCGATTGAACGTCACGCTCAGACTTAGATTCAAGCTGGCAGGTAGTAGAATCCAAGAGCGAGGCAAACCGAAATGGCCGAATTCACACAGGTAAAATATCTCTGTATTAAGATCGACGAGTCCGATGTTGTAGAGATTGTTCCGTGTCCGCCCGGCTTTACGCTGAACAAAGAAGAAAAACAAATCGGACATGTAATCAATGTGCTTGCGAAAGATGGTTGGCGTCTTCTTCCTGGTCAAGGCACCATAACCCCTGGCGATTCCGGATGGCACCACCTATGCTTTTTGATTATGGTACGCGAGAAAAGCGTATAATCGCCAACCAACTAACATCCAGTTGCCCCATCTGTCAGTTACTGCACTGCTAAGTAGAGCGTCTGTGTGCCCGCGGTACCGCCTAAATTGAACGTCAGCGGGACATTGCCTGCCGCCACATTGGGCACCACCAGATTGAACTGGTAGAGGCCGACGTAGTTGGGCGAGAGGCCGGAATACGGCGCCGCCGCCTGCGTCCCGTTGAAGAAGAATTGGACCGGGGTGGTCAAATTGTTGGACTGCGTGGCGATCTGTCCCGCCGCGATCGTGGGACTCACAGGCCCGAAGCCCACTCCATAAATCGTGATGGTGTCGCCGGCCTTGGCAGGCCGCGACGTTACGCCCGCGATCGCGCCGGTGGGCAGCACGTATGTGGTGTTGTCGCTGAACAGCGCGGTCACGTACTGCGTGCCGTTGATCTTGAACGAGCCGGGCGCCAGCAATCCGGGCTGCACCGAATTCACCGTCACACTGTAATTGGCGCTGGTGCCGGCCTGCGTTTTCACCGTGAGCGTCTGCGTGCCCGCCGCCACGTTCGACGGAATCTGCGCATTCACCTGTCCGCCGCTGACGTAGTCGATGAACGCCGACTGGCCGCCGACCGTCACCGTCGTGCCGCCCAGATTCGTGGGCGCGGTGTTGCCGTTGAAATCGCCGGTGGTCCACGAGCGGCCGCTCAGCGAAAGACTGTTCCCGTAAATCTCCACCCACGAGCCCGGCGCCACGGTGGAAAAACCGCCGAACGCCGACGCGCTCACCACGCCCCCGCCGGAAACCGCAGGAGCCGAGGGAGTCAGCAGACGAATCACGTTGTTCCCCGAATCGACCACATAGACTTGTCCATTGCTGGCGTCCACCGTCACGCCCGTGGGGAAATTCAGTTTGGCGCTGGTGGCCGCGCCGCTGTCGCCCGAATAGCCGATGCCCGCGCTGCCCGCGATCGTGTTGATGATGCCATCAGGGGTGACCCGCCGGATCCGGCTGTTGCCGTAATCGGCAATCAGGATGCTGCCCGCCGCGTCGATGGCCACGCCGAAGGGCCGCCCGATCTGCGCGCTGGTGGCCGGTCCGCCGTCTCCCGAAAAGCCGCCGCCGCCCGCGCCCGCCACCGTAGTGATCTTGCCATCGGTCCCCACGCGGCGAATGCGATTATTCTGGCTGTCGGCGATGAAGAGATTGCCGGCCGAATCCACCGCCAGTCCGTAAGGTGCGTGAATGCTGGCGCTGGTGGCCAGGCCGTTATCGCCGCTGAAGCCACCCACGCCGTTGCCCGCATAAGTGCTGATGGTACCGTCCGGCGCCACTTTGCGGACGCGATTGTCGTTGCTGTCGGCAATGAAAAAGTTGCCGTTGGAATCGCCCACCACGCTGAAGGGATACGTCATGGTGGCGCTCGTCGCCTGTCCGCCGTCTCCGCTATAACCGGGCGCGTTGTTGCCTGCGAACGTGGTGATGACGCCGCTCGAATTCACCTTGCGCACCACCTGGTTCGAAAGATCTGCGATGTACAGGTTATTCTGGCTGTCCAGCCAGATGCCGTAAGGACTAAACAGCAGCGCGCTGGTAGCTGCCGCTCCGTCGCCGCTATAGCCGAGACCGGCCTTCCCCGCCACCGTCGTGATATTGCTGGACGCCACTTTGCGAATGCGATTGTTGGCGCTATCGGCAATGTACAAGTTGCGCGAAGAGTCGAGCGCCACGCTGATGGGCGTATTCAATTGGGCACTGGTGGCAGCAGAGCCGTCTCCCGAGAATCCCGGACCGAGAGAATAACTTCCAGCAACCGTAGTGATGGTATAAGAACTGGGCTGCGCCAGGCAGACTACCGGCAGAACAAGCCACAAGACATGGCGATACACGGAATACCTCCGAAGCAATTTGAACTAAGTAAAATCTAGACGGATATTCAGACCTTGAGGTTTCAGGAAAAACGCTACATTTCGAGTGTAGCGGCCAGTGTGACGATCCCGCTCCAGAGATTGCCGAGACGCAGATTTTCGTTGTCGCCGTGCTGATTGTTATCGAAGTTAACGATGGGCACGCCCACCGCCGGCAGTCCCAATTCGCGAATGAACGGAGCGATAGGAACCGTGCCGCCCATGGTCCGTATACGCACGGGCTCGGCGCCCCACATGCGCGTGAGCGCCTGCGTGACGGCCGCGGCGTCCGCGGATTCCGGCTCGGTGCGATACGCTTCGGTGCCTTCGCCCGCCTTCAGGCGGACCAGCTTGGCGTACTTCATGCGGGTGGCGTCATCGGGCTCGCCGGCGATCACGTGATAGCCCTGCTTCTCCAGATGCGCGCGCAGCAATTGCAGCATGCGTGCCGACGGTGTTTCTTTCACCAGGCGGATATCGATGGCCGCCGTCGCGTCGGGTGGAATGATGGTGCGCGGTTCGTCCACATAGCCGCTGCGCATGCCGCGCACGTTGAGGCTGGGAAATTGAATGGCCTCCTGCAGGCTTTCGCCCACGGCGTCGGGATGGGCCACACCGAAGAGTTTGAGCAGCGCCGGTTCATCGTCCGGCACGCTCTTCAGCACCTGCCGCTGCTGGGCGGTGAGGGGCGGCACTGAATCGTAGAAGCCGGCGATGGTAGTCCGGCCCTGATCGTCTTTCATAGTGGCCAGCAGTTGCGCCAGGCGCATGCCGGGGTTGGGAATCCAGTTGCCGTAATGGCCGCTATGCAGCGCCATTTTCGGACCGAAGACAGTCAGTTCGACAGTGACGATACCGCGCGCTCCAAAGGCCAGCGTGGGGCGTCCGCCGGCATGCACCGGACCGTCCAGAATCAGCAGCAGATTGGCGCGCAGCTTCTCGCGATAGCGTGCGATGGCCGCCGTCAGGCTCGGGGAATTCATCTCTTCCTCGCCATCCAGCACCACGTGGATATTGCTCCGCGTCTTGCCTTGCAGCGCGTCGAGAGCGGCGCAGAGGGCCACGATGGGCGCTTTATCGTCGGACGCCGAGCGGGCGTAGATGCGCCAGTCGTCGGGCAGCTTGTCGAGTGCGGCGAAGTTGGCGATGGTCTTCGCGCCGTCCTCCATACGGCCCTCGCGCATCAGCGGATGGAAGGGCGAATCCTGCTTCCATTTGGCCGCGTCGATGGGCTGGCCGTCGTAGTGGATGTAGAAGAGCGTGGTCCGCGTGGCGCCGGGAACGTTGCGCTCGGCATAGACCAGTGGATTGCCGGTGGTCTCCAGCAACTCGGCCTTCAGTCCGTGCCGCTCCAGCATGGCGCGGAGGAATTCGGCGTTGCGGCGAATGTTGGGCCGGTCGGTGCCCACGTCGGGGATGGAAAGCAGTTCGGTGAACTCCGTCATCACCTGACGCTGATGGCCGGCCACCCAGCGCTCGATGGCCGCACGATCCTGCCCCTGCGCCAGTGCGGCGGCGGCCAGCAGCAGGGCAACCCGCGAATTCTTCATTTCCCTACGATACTATGGACGTTCATGCAATCCCGCACGCTTCCCCACACCGAACTCACCGTCTCGCGCGCCGCTTTCGGCACCATGCCGCTGGGCACGCAGGCCGACGAAGCCACCGCCCGCCGCATGTTCGACCTGTGCATGGACCGCGGCATCAACTTCTTCGACACCGCCAACAGCTACAACGGAGGCGCGGCGGAGACCATCACAGGGAACATCCTGAAGGGCCGGCGAGATCGCGTGGTCCTGGCCAGCAAAGTGGGGCGCAAGATGGGCGACGCTCCCGATGACGACGGCCTCTCACCCGCCGCCATGCGCAAAGGCCTCGACCAGACCTTGCGCCGTCTCCAGACCGATTACCTGGATCTCTATTACCTGCACGTGCCCGACTGGAACACGCCCATCGGGGAATCGCTGGCCACGATGGACGAGTTCGTGCGCGCGGGCAAGGTCCGCTACCCGGCCTGCTCCAATTACGCCGGTTGGCAGGTGGTGCAGATGATCGCCGTCAGCGAGGCTCGCGGCTACCAGCCGCCGTATGTCTCGCAGCCCATGTACAACGTGCTGGCGCGCGGCATCGAGCAGGAATATTTCGCGATGTGCAAGGCTTACGGCGTCGCGGCCATCGTCTACAATCCCCTGGCGGGCGGGCTCCTGACCGGCAAGCAACATCGCGAACGTCCCATTGCCGGCACGCGCTTCGATAACAATCCGCTGTACCTGAATCGCTACTGGCATCCCGGATATTTCGATGCGGTCGATGAACTGCAGGCCATCGCCCAGCGCGCCGGACGCAGCCTGATCGACCTTTCGCTCAACTGGATTCAGCACCACACGCCCGTGGACTGCGTGATTCTGGGCGCCTCCCGCATGGACCAGTTGGAGCAGAATCTGGACGCTTTCGAGAAGGGCGGCCCGCTGCCCGCGGACGTGGTCCACGCCATCGACCAGGTGTGGAATAACCTGCGTGGCATCACGCCCAATTACAACAGGTAGAATAGAAGTTCCGGAACCGATTATGGAATTCCTTGCTACCAGTCTGCTGGAACTGATCACGCAGACCTCGACCAACCTTCCGCCCGATGTGCGCGCCGCCATGTCTATCGCGGCCACCACGGAGACTCCGGGGACGCAGTCCTCGCAGGCCCTGGACATCATTCTTTCGAATATCGATATGGCCGCCGATGATACCGGCCCGATCTGCCAGGACACGGGCATGCCCACGTTCTTCGTGCATACGCCGGTGGGCGTGAACCAGATTCGCATTCGCAAGGCCATCACCGAAGCCGTCGCCGAAGCCACGCGTCTCGGCAAACTGCGCCCCAATTCGGTGGACTCGATCACCGGCAAGAACAGCGGCAACAATCTGGGCACCGAGACTCCCGTGATCCACTTCGATCAGTGGGAGCAGGACGAGATCGAAGTGAAGCTGATGCTCAAGGGCGGCGGCTGCGAGAACAAGAACATTCAGTATTCGGTGCCGTGCAATCTGGACCACCTGGGCCGCGCCGACCGCAATCTGGAAGGCGTCCGCAAGTGCCTGCTTCACGCCGTCTGGCAGGCGCAGGGGCAGGGCTGCGCGCCCGGCGCTCTCGGCGTCTGCATCGGCAGCGACCGGGCGCATGGCTACGACCTGGCCAAGCAGCAGTTGTTCCGCACGCTGGACGATGTGAATCCCGACCCGGTGCTGGCGCAACTGGAAGCCGGTGTGATGGAAGAGGCCAATCGCCTGGGCGTCGGCGCCATGGGCTTCGGCGGCAAGGTGTCGCTGATCGGCTGCAAGGTCACGGCGGCCAATCGTCTGCCGGCGAGTTTCTTTGTGTCGGTGGCGTATGAGTGCTGGGCGTTCCGCCGTCTGGGTGTGCGGCTCGATGCGGCCAATGGCGCCATCACCAGTTGGCTGTATCGCGATCCGGCGCGTCCCGTGGAGCGGATGGCGCGCGGCGAAGGGTTCCCGCTGACCGGCCGCGAGGTGGTGCTCAATCCGCCGCTGACCGAAGCGCAGATGCGCGCGCTCAAGGTGGGCGATGTGGTGCTGATCTCGGGCGAAATGTTCACTGGCCGCGACAATGTGCATGCGCACCTGATGAAGAACCCGCCGCCGGTCGACCTGAATGGGACGGTGCTGTACCATTGCGGTCCGGTGATGTTGAAGGAAGGCGAGGAGTGGAAAGTGAAGGCCGCGGGACCTACCACGAGCATTCGCGAGGAGCCTTACCAGGCCGACGTGATCAAGCGGTACGGCGTCCGCGCGGTGATCGGGAAGGGCGGCATGGGTCCGAAAACGCTGGCGGCGTTGAAGGAGAGCGGTGCTGTCTACCTCAATGGAATCGGGGGTGCGGCGCAATATTACGCGCGCACGGTGGAGAAGGTGCTGGGCGTCCATTGGATGGAGTTCGGCATCCCCGAAGCGATGTGGCACCTGCGGGTGAAGAACTTCGCAGCCATCGTGACGATGGACGCGCACGGCAACAGTCTGCACGCCGACGTGGAGAAATCGACGGGAGAATCGCTGGAAGCGTTGCAGAAGGCGTGACAGGATTGCTAAACTAAGAATTCCCAATGGCCAGGTAGCTCAGTTGGTAGAGCGCAGCCCTGAAAAGGCTGGCGTCGGCGGTTCAAGTCCGTCCCTGGCCACCAGGGTTTTCTAGCACTTCCAGACACTCCAAACAGCGAGTTGGCCTTGTCGCATTTCTCCTGCTCCATCAGCTTCTAAATTTCCCGGGCCGTGCTGCCGGTCTTTGGTATATAGTTTCGAGCCAGCGCAGGTCAGCAGTCGAGATGGATCCGCTGCACGGCCACGAGATCCTTCCAGCCATCTTCGTTTGGAAGCGCAAAAGACATTTCGCCCTGTGCGATCCTGGTACGATTAAAGGGGTTCATGATGTCTGCGACTCTCATACTTCCGCTGCTTCCCGGTGGCCGAATGGTGTCCGCGGCGGTTGGTCCGCCGGTCCCCGCTGCCGCCGTCGGCAGAGAGCTACGCCAGAGCCTCCCTCAGACACTGGTCGAGGCGTTGGACAGCATCAGCAACCAAATTGCGGTTGAAGTGTTTGACCCCTTGCTTTGCGCGGCTTCGGTAGAGCAAGCGGCGAGAGCGTTCGAGACTGCTTTTCCGAAATTCAGAGATTACTACGTCTCGACCCTTCTCATCTTGTGGGGGTTTCTTCAGGAAGATCCGCAACGGTTTTCGGCGCTCACTATTCGGAGTTTCGAGGAATCGGAGAGCCTGCTACGCTCAAGCGGTCCCCGTTGGATCGGCCAGGACGCAACGTCGAACGCATTGCATGGCCTCGCGAGTATTACTCGCGTGGCGAAAGCAGCGATGGCTGTCTTTGATCGAAGAGAGTCACCCAACATTCAGGGTGACGTATCGGCCGGGGAGCCGTGGGCCAACGCTATCGTCGGCTTTGTGATGGCCTTCTCTGCGGTTCTGGCGGCGTTGACCGCCCTGGAAAACGGGCGCAAGAGTGCCGCGAGATTGGAAAATACCGCCGCGCTGGCGCATTGGAGCAAGCGTTACGCCGTGCAGGTCTATCATTTCAGCAAAGTCCTCGGGCTGCTAGAGACGAGACGGCCCGCCGCGCCAATCGGTTCGGGCGACGAGGAAGATGAGGTTTTGGCTGATGCGGGTCTCGACAGTTACACCGAGATGCTCGCCGCAGATGATCGATGATGAATGCGTGCAGGCGTGGCGAAGTCTGGCTCGTCGATCTCGGCCAGCCGAAGCAGGAAGAGCACGAGCAGGCCGGCCGTCGCCCCGCCGTGATTTTCCAAACTGACGACCTCTCACAGTTGAACACGGTCGTCATCGTTCCTTTGACGACGCAGTCCAAACGAGCGGGTTTTGCCAATACCGTCTGGATACCGGCTATGGAAGCAGGGCAAGAGCGCGATTCCGTAGCCCTGTGCCATCAGATCAGGGCCCTCGATCGCCGCAAGCTGCTGCACAAGATCGGGGAACTAGCGCCAGAGCGTTTGAGCGAAATTGAGCTTGCGGTCCTCTTCGTATTGGGTATTCCCTCTTAGGCGCGCTGGGAAAAAGGGAAACCGGCGGTGGCGCTGGAGTGGTCTGCCGCCAACCGCAGAGCGAATGCTGAGCGAGTTCCGGCCACGCACTCAGGATGGAGGCAGCGCGAGCACCTCGACGCGTTGCACGGGTTCATCAAGAAGACCCGCGCGACGACAGATGAGGATTTGGCGCTGGCGCGGAAGCGCAAGAAGGAGTTGGAATAATGAGCAAGAAACACATGGGTTCGAGCGTTGATGACTTTCTCAAAGAGGAGGGCATTTTCGAGGAGGCGCAAGCACAAGCTGTCAAGGAGGTCGTGGCTTGGCAACTCGCCGAGGCGATGAAGAAGAAAAAAATCTCGAAGAACAAGATGGCGACGCTGCTGAAGACAAGCCGCACGCAAGTTGACCGGCTTCTCAGTGCAAAAGACGACATCACGCTGTCCAGCCTGCAGCGAGCGGCAGCTATGGTAGGCCGCCGCGTCACGATCGAACTAGTTTAGAGCAGGGATGCCATGGGTTCACCGGATTTCGATCCAGTGCCTGCGGCCGGCGAGCACCGCGGCCCGGTATACGCAGGTCCTGTTGCCGGCTCGCTCAGCACCCGCGGCCTGGATTACCTTTGAGGCTTGCGGGTTGCTATACCTCGCTCCACCAGGACCACTGCCGGACTTCGCGGACGCCGCTGTAGTAGGTCTTCATGGATTCGCCGAATTTCTGATTGAACTTGGCGTCCCATTCGGCGTTCTGCATGCACGTGCGGCAATGTCCGCATTTGCAGCAGTGCTGTCCTTTGGTGTGCGGCGTTTCCGCCTCGGTTTCCGCCGGTCGGACTTCCGACCGGGAGATGGTTCGGCCTGCACGCCTTCCGGGTGCATTCTTCCGAACAGAAATGGCCAGTGCGATTTGATCTGCTGTTGCGAGTTCCACGTCAATACAGTAGCTCCCTTATGCCGCGGAACATATACTGTCAGTGGCTTAACCTATCGGCCTGTGTAAAGGGGACAGTCAGCTCCTTACTAAAGTTAACTAGGCCCCTTGCGCCTTGGCCTGTGCCAGTTTCGTACGTGCCGTGCCCAGCAGCACGTCCCAAACGAGGCCAGTCACGAAGAAAAAGTTATAACGGTGCGTGCCGTGATGAATCAGGTGCATGCGCTGCAGCCGTCCCAAAACTCCCGGCAACTCCGGCGACTTGTGAAACAGGATGTGCAACTGATGATCCGTCACCATGCAGGCGTACATCGCCGCGGCGAAGGCCGGACAGTGGTCCCATCCGCGCAGCCAGCCGTAGGCCGCGACGAATACCAGGCCAATGGGCGCGATGGCGAACAGAGGAAAGCTGATGAACAGTTCCTTCGGATCCTCGACGCTTTGCCAGGCGCGCGCGCCATGCGAGTCGTACACGCGATGGTGTTCCCGTTCTCCATGCGCGTACGCCGTCTTCTTCCCCTGGCGCATTTCCTCATGCCACCAGCGATGACCCAGATTGTGAGCGAGGGACCAGACACCCCAGCCCCAGAGAACATCCGCGCAAACAGACAACAGGCTCACGAGCTTCCCTCCAATTCCGCCGGATGAGTGTTCGTGAACATTTACAGGATGAGCGTGAAAAGCGGCGGTTCTATAAATTGTAAGCCTACATACGAGAATTTGACGCCGAAAAATTATATATCCTTAGACTTATGCCGCAAGCTGCTGAAGCACCGGGCCGGGTCCGTAATCTGACGCCGCCCCCCACTTTCGCCACCGTTGAGGAGGAGCGCCAATATCGCAAAGTGCATCTGGCGGGCGCCTTCCGCCTCTTCGCACGATTCGGTTTCGATGAAGGCGTGGCGGGCCACATCACGGTGCGCGATCCGGAGCGGCCCGATTGGTTCTGGGTCAATCCGTTTGGCATGCACTTCTCGCAGATCCGCGCGTCAGACCTGGTTCTGGTCAACGAAAGCGGTGAAGTGGTGCAGGGCAATCACCCTGTCAATACGGCGGCCTTCGCCATTCACTCGCGAGTCCACGCCGCGCGGCCGGACGCGGTGGCCGCCGCGCATGCCCATTCCATGTACGGGAAAGCCTGGTCGTCTCTCGGCCGCCTCCTCGACCCGATTACGCAGGATGCCTGCGCTTTCTACCAGGACCACGCCATGTTTGACGATTACACCGGCGTCGTCTACGAGACCAGTGAAGGCGATCGCATCGCGAACTCGCTCGGAAAGGGCAAGGCCCTCATTCTGCGAAATCACGGGTTGCTCACCGTCGGCGGCAGCGTGGACGAAGCGGCATGGTGGTTCATCACCATGGATCGCAGTTGCCACGCGCAGTTGCTGGCCGAAGCCGCGGGTAAGCCGGTGATGATCACGCATGAGAATGCGCTGGTCACGCGCAATCAGGTGGCCGGCGGCATCAACGGCTGGTTTCAATACCAGCCTATGTGGCAGATGATCAGCCGCGAACAGCCCGACCTTTTCGAGTAGGCGAAGCTCGACTTTTTGATCAGGCGCGCTCAGAACGGCAGTGCAATGTCCCGCCGTTCCAGGTGCGCTCCGGTCTGCTGTTTGCACAGGGCGAACAATTGCTTCATCGCGTCCTTCGGCTCCAGAGTCGGACTGAACGTCATCACCGTGCGGCCGCGCTCGTCCGTAAATGCCAGCACGCGCGTCGTGGATCCGGCGAAGGGAAGCTCCCACATACGCATCTGCCCGTTGTAATAGCTGGTGAAAATATGCTGGTCTTGGACACCGCGAATTCGCGTCCACGGCACGTCACGCCACCCGAGCACGGTAGTCAGCCGCACGCCCTGCGCGTTGGCCGACAACTCCATCGACTTGGTGTGCCAGGCCAGCAGCCACAAGCTGATCGCGAATGCCGCTCCCAAAATGATGCGGAACATACCAGCCGGAATTCTGCCGCCGCCCGCCGCGAGCACAATCACCGCCATGGCCACACCCAGCATCGACCAGCCCACCACGATCTTCCACTGTCCAACCGGCGCGTGTAGCGTGACGCCGCCGCTCGCCGGGCCGGGCGACGGAGTGAACATCCACACCGCCGAAGTGTCCACCGCCGTGATCCGCCCGATTCCGGCGGAGAGCAGCGCCACCACTAACAGCAGCAATACCAGTCCCGCCATTTCCACCGGCGCGAGCCACATTTGCAGCAGGCCCGCCGGCTTCACGCGCGTTGAATCGGCCGGATCGATGAACAGTGGCGCCTTCTTGAACAGGCTTAATCCCCACGTGTGGTCCACGTTGGCGAAGGCGCGATGGGACGCTTCTTCCGTGCCCAGTTCGAACTCGATGGCGCCGCTCATGGCGCGCACCTCGCCTTCGGTCCGTGTCCACGAGTGCAGCGCCGTCAGGTTTGCACGGATCGCCGGCAGCGCGGTGACCAGAATCAAAGCCGCGCCCGCCAACGCGGGCACAATCAGAAGAATCCGGGCCCAGGGGTTCATCGATACGCCTCTCTATCCAATCCGCCACACCGACCAGAACAGCGCCAGTGACGATAGCGCGGCCAAAACCAGCAGTACACCCGACCACGGTTGCGGCGCCGCCTGGCCCCATCGCACACAGGCCAGAAACGCCACCACCAGCATCGCCGATAGAATCGCCTGACGCGCGAAGCGGTTCCGCGAGCCCGCCGTTTCCGACGTCCGCGGTTCATATCGCGGCGTCAGATTTCCGTCTCTCAAGTCTCCCGCGATCCGCAGAATCAGCCGCCACGCTTCCAGCAGCACCATGCCCGCGCCCATGGCCCACTCGCCGGCCAACTCGTCGCGCGTCAGGTCCGAGAGCGAATTTCGCAGCATGGTCCCGAGCACCGCGGCATGGGCTTCACGCAGCGAATCCTGCACGTGCCAGCTACCCGCGGCGATCAGGTTCCGGTGCAGGAAGTTCAGGAACAGCGGCGGCTCAATCTGCAGCGAACACAAGGCGCGCCAACTGCCTTCCAGTGCCGCGGCGGAGGGAGGCAGCGGCGTGCGGCGCACCAGGTTGGGCTGCATGGCCGCGACTGCGCCCAACAGTTGCGATACCTGTTGCGGCGCGCTATCGCGGCCCGCCAGTTGCAAAATCCAATGCGCCGCCTCCGGAGTATTCTCGCTCAGGATAGCGGCCAGATACCGCAGCACGGCCTGAGTCCGGCCGATGGGAACTACCAGGGGACGCGTGATGCGGCGGATCACGATCCGCCCTTCGGTGCTCAAGGCCATGGCGCGCATATCGAGCACGCCTTCCACGGTGGAGAGCACGCAGATCTGCTCCAGCATCGCCTCGGCCAGTTTCTGGCTGAGTTCCGGCGTGGCATCGGCCAGCGCCGTCACCAGCGGCTCGCCTTCCACCCACGGCCAACAGAGCACGCGGCTGGAGCTGAACCGCGAAATCAGCATGGGGTAATCGGCATGCGTGCGGCAGCGCAGGTTGGAGAGCGTCGACAAATAAGCGTGCTCTTTTTCCGGCGGATCGATTACGTAGAGCCAGTCCTCGAATTGGCGCAGGACGGCGGGTTGCACCACCGGCTGCGCCGCTTCCGCATCCACCGTCTTGAGGATGCGCGCGAATTCCCGCACCGCGTCTTTGGAGGGAACAGGGCGCGGAAACTGGATCACCACCTGTGCATCGCGATACACGGTCCGATACGCACAGCGTCCTGGGATGCTCCAACAGGGCAGGGGATCCAGGCCGCGAGCCAGAATTTCACCATCGGCCGCGAACTCGTCCACCAGAAGTTCGGCGAAGCGTTCGCGCGTGATGGGCGGAGCGTCGAAGGGGATTTCCGAAAGCGGTTTAACGAATTCCGGAGCGAGCAGATCCACTCGTCCAATCAGGAACCGGGCGAAGAGCGAACCTATTTCGCCGCGCGCGGCCAGCGCACGACTCAAACGAAGCGGCAGCGATTCAGGGGTCAGAGCGTCGTAGCCTGCACCGGTTCGTCGCAACTCTCACAGGAGGCTTGCGAGGCCTTGGAGAAGGCATCGCTCATGACGTCGGCAGCCTTGCGCACCACTTCGGTCGCCGTTTCCACAATCCGCGAAGGGGAGAGCGACGGAACATCGAAGGCGTTGAAGGTTTTTCCGGCGAGGGTGGAAAAGCTATCGACGGCCGGGCGCTTGGCGTCGTCCAGTTGCGTGGCGATCGCGTTGGTGACGGATTCGAGACTGTCGCGCATCTTCTTCATGGCGGTCTTCGAGTCGGCCGGGAGATCAACGACGGTTTGCAATTGCTGCACGCTGAACAGGGCCATTGCAGTAGAGAAACGAACCATGGATTCGACTAACTCTTGCACATCATCCTCCTAAGCGATCTGTCTCTGAGCGGTCTGTCAATCGGCTGTCATATTACGCACAAACCGGATCAACCATAGGGTCCATGCTATCACGAAGAGAGAAACCAAAGTGGCAAATAACGGCGCTTGGTGAAACGAAGGAAAGAAGCCGCCGAACGCCGCTGCCGGGGCCGTCAGAAGCCAGATCACGGCCGCGGTCACGGCACGCAAGCGATGGTTTCTGGCGCTGGCAGGCTCGGGCGAGGAATCGCTCGAAGAGCCGCGCTTTCGGCGGTCCAGCGCTTCCAGGGAGCGCAACAGGCCGGCCGGTCCGGCTTGCGCCCAAAGCACCGCGTCGGTCAACAAGTTGAGCAC
>DASZMZ010000199.1:0-45986 GCA_035551455.1 Candidatus Sulfopaludibacter sp. | reverse complement strand
AGGATTCAAGACGTTAACTCATCCCGGAGGCAATACAATCTTCGAAATGTCATTGAATATGACAAACGCCATCAGAACCATAATGAAAACGAAACCGACCTTAAACACCAGTTCCTTCACATTCAGGCTCAAATCGCGCCGCATAATCATCTCCACCAGGAGCATGAGTATGGTGCCCCCATCCAGAATCGGTATGGGCAGCAGATTGAAGATGGCCAGATTCAAACTGACCATGGACATCAGCGAAAAGTAAGCGAGCGGACCCTGTCGCGCCGCCTGTCCCGAAAGCTGTCCCAGACCAATCGGTCCAGTCAGATTCTTGGTGGACATGCGCCGCTCGATCATTCCTTCCAGTACTTTGCCGATCAGCGTGGCGCTTTCTTTGTTCGTGCGCAGCGATTCGCCAAGGGCGTCGGGCAGCGACAGCCGGGTGGTGATGATCTTCACTTTCGGCAGCGGCCGGACGCCAATCATCCAGCGCGCCGGACCGTCGCTGTGGCTGTATTCGGGCTGCACCGAAACCTCGTGCCTCTCCCCGTTACGCGTGTAAACGATATCCAGAGGCTTTCCGCCGCTGTTCTTCGTGATCTCGTAGAACCGGTAGTTCGAATGCATCGGCTGGCCGTTCAGCGCGAGCACCATATCGCCCTTACGCAAACCCGCCTTATACGCCGGAAGCTTGGGATCCACCTCGTCCAGTTCGATATCGCCGCGCTCGTCCCACCCCGCGTAGCCCACGCCCAAGCTTTCGCTCAGCGTCGGCGTTACCGTAGTGTCGAAGCGCTTGCCGGCGCGTTCGATCGTCAGGTGCATCGGACGATAGGCGCTGGAGATCTCTTCCAGACCCACATCCCTCCAGGTCGGTTTGTCTTTTCCGTCGAGTTTGACGATGCGGTCGCCATCCTGCAGGCCGGCTTTGGCTGCTGCCGAATCGGCTACCACGTGGCCGATCACCGGATCCAAATCCTCGTCGGACACCCGTTCGAACTTCACCATGTACAGGCCGGTCAGCAGCGCCACGGCGAGTACGACATTCATGAAAGGACCGGCGAAAGCAATAATCAGCCGCTGCCAGCGCGGCTTGCCGAACAGACTGCGCGGGTCGGGCGCCACCACGGAGTCCGGCGGCGGCGCAGCCATGTTGGCGTAGCCTTCCATGTTCACGCCTTCCATCTCGCCGGCCATCTTCACGTAGCCGCCGAAAAGGATCAGCGAGACCCGGTAATCCGTTTCGCCCCGCCGGAACCCGAACAGCCGCGGACCGAAGCCGAAACTGAAGGCTTCCACCTTCACATCAAAGTAACGCGCCGCCCAAAAGTGGCCCAATTCGTGGATCATGATCATGACCCCGATCAGGACGAGCAGCCAGAGAATGTTCTCGCCAGTTTCTAACATATGGTTACGCTGTCACTGCTCCTGCCCGCGCCATTACCAATTCGCGCGCCTGAGCCCGCGACTCCCGGTCGATTTCCAGGACATCGCGAACCGTCTGCGGGGTGCGGACTGGAATCCTGGACAGCGTGTCTGCCACTACTTCCGCAATGCCTGGAAAGGCGATTTTACCCTGCAGAAATGCCTCTACCGCGATTTCGTCGGCGGCGTTCAGCGTGCAGGTCGCCGAACCACCAGTCTCCTGGCACTGGTACGCCAGGCCGAGCAGCGGGAATTTGTCGTAATCAGGCGGGAAGAACTCCCAGCTCTTTGCCTTGGTCCAGTCCACTTTCGGCACCGGGGCATCGCACCGGTCGGGGTAGGTCAGCGCATATTGAATCGGCATCCGCATGTCGGTCGCCGAAATCTGGGCAAGCACGCTGCCATCGGTGTATTCGATCATGGCGTGGACGCTGGATTGCGGGTGAACCACCACATCCACCTGAGACGGTGCGAAATCGAACAACCAGCAGGCCTCAATCACCTCGAACCCCTTATTCATGAGGGTGGCCGAATCGATCGTGATGCGATTGCCCATCTTCCAGGTTGGATGATTCAGGGCCTGCTCCGGAGTCACCGTTGCGAGGGCTTCCTTCGGCGTATTCCGAAAGGGTCCGCCCGATGCCGTCAAAATCAGCTTGGACACAGATTCCCGGTTCCCCGCGCGGAGACACTGGTGCGCGCCGTTATGTTCACTATCCACGGGAACCAAAACCGCTCCGTAATCCTGCACGGCCTGCATCACCAACTGACCGCCCGAAACCAGGACCTCTTTGTTCGCCAGACCCACCCGTTTACCCAACCGCACCGCCTCATAGGTGGCTTCCAAGCCGGCGACCCCGACGATCGCCGAAATCACTGTGTCGGCCTCCGGCGCCGTCGCGGCCTGAACCCGCGCCGCATCCCCCCACGCCAGTTCGGGCCATTCTGACCTTGACAGTCCCAGTTCGGTCAGGCTGTCTGATAGACGAGCCAAACCTTCAGAGGTTGCGACCACGGCAACTTTCGGCCGGAATTCCAGAATTTGGGAGGCCAGGCTTTGGGTATTCTGTCCGGCCACCAATGCATACACCTGGTAGAGGTGGCGACTGCGTCGCACCACATCCAGTGTATTGGTTCCGATCGAACCCGTGGAACCCAGAACCGTAAGAGTCTTCATCGCAGCGTCTTTTATGAGCGTATCTGCCATAATATCACGCAGCAACGGATACGACCGTTATCGTACTTGGTTGTTTTCTTGGGGGGACCTCTAAACCCTTTCGGGCGCCGGGGAGGATTGCTTCAGGGGTCTTTATTTTTAGAGGTTAGTCTCGCTTTGGTGGGAGTTGCCTCCCCGGCTTAATTCCAATACTAGTATATTCTGATTTTGGAATCAACAGAAATCTGTATTTTTTCTATTCGGATTTGACCTCGACCCCGGTCAATCCCTCTAACACCTTGATAGTAGAGCAAAAATCCTCATCGCCATATCCTGCGCTGAGTGCGGTCTGGAACAATTGCTGGGTCAGACCCGTTAAGGGTAGCGGTACTCCCAGTTCTCGACCTGAGTCAATCATCAGCCCAATATCCTTGTGCATCCACTTTGTGGAGAAGTTTGCCTGGAAATCCCGGCGGAGTACAAAGGGCGCCTTGTAGGAGATTAGTCCGCTCTTGGCGGCGCTATTGTCCAGGATGTCGAGCATCAGTTTGGGTTCGATCCCGCCCTTTTTGGCCAGCACCATGCCTTCGTTGAATGCCATGGCGATGTTGCAAAGAATGAGGTTCTGGGTCAGCTTTGCCTGTAAACCCATCCCCGCGGCTCCACAATAGTAGAGTCGCTTACCCATGATTTCCAGGAAGGGTTTTGTTTTTTCAAATACCCCTTCGTCCCCGCCGACCATGAAAGTGAGTGTCCCACCCTCGGCTCCGGGAGTCGATCCGGTACAGGGAGCGTCGAGAAATTCGACATTTTTGGCCTGGAGCGCGAGCCCGATCTTCCGGCTCTCGCTCGGGCTGATCGTGCTGGCGTCGGCGACCACGGTCCCCGGAAGGGCACCTGCAATTACGCCGTCCTGACCCAAAATGACATTGGCGGACATCTCCGTGGTGCCCACGCAGAGGAAAACGAAGTCGGCATTCGCTGCCACCTCGCGAGGTGTATCGTATGCCTTACCGCCGGCTTCGGCCGCCAGTTTGCGCGCCTTTTCGCCGCTGTTCGACCAGAGCGCCACTTCATGCCCGGCGCGAAGCAGATTGCGAGCCATGGGATACCCCATGAGCCCCAAGCCCAGGAAACCAAGTTTTGCCATAGAAACTGGATTGTACCGCTACCAGAGGAAGGCTCGCCAGGTGGCCACGACCAAGGCGTGCGTCACCGCGCTGGCCTTGATGCTATCTGCCTGATTCCGTGCCCGGCCGCAGAAGAATCCCATCACGGCCGCAATCGGGACCCAGCGCCAGCCGCGGAACCAGTAGTGCACCAGGCCAAAAAGGATCGACGTGATCACCAGGGCGGCCGTGGCATTCCACGTCCACTCTTCCACCCAGCGCTGCAAAACGCCGCGGAAAAAGAACTCCTCGGTGAGACCGAGAATGAACAGGAAACCGACGAACGTAGCCACTGCCCACGGAATCCTGGGATTGACGAAATGAGTAGCGTGCAGCAGCACCGCCAGGATGGTCGCGAAGGGAAGAAACCACAGGAAATTCGCGAAACCGATCTGCCATTCCTTCCAACTGGGGATGAAGCCGAAGCCCGTCTCCGGCATCCGCCGTTCCAGAATCAGCACCAGAATCGCCATGTGAAACAGAGCCAGGTGTCCCAGAAAGTCGATGTGCTGCTTGTAAACATCGGGATAGATGGCGCTGAAGTAGCGTCCCACCATGACGGCGGCAATGAGTATCAGAAAGGCGCCATCCACCACTGGATTCACGGGCAGGATGACATACCAGAGACTGACTGCCACGGCCAGAGCCAACAGTCGAACCAGAGCGATCCACTCGAAGGGAATGCCGCCGCAGCAGCAGATCAGATAAGGGAGGATGGCCGAACAGATCAGCCAGACCGGAAGGGAAGGTCCAGCCAGACGCTCCCGTGTATTGGGGAATCCCGCAACCAGATAGAATGGATATTCGGCAAGAAACGCGGCTATGACCGGCAAAGCCGTGTGCAGTGGAATGCCTTTAGACCGCGCAAAGACTATGCCTACTCCGCTCAGCGCGATCCATCCGATCAGTGCAGCCGCCCGGAAGCCGCCGAGCGTGTTGGCCATCGCGCTCATTCTAACATCCGTACTCGCGGCGCCCGTCATGCGCGCCGAAGATCCGCCGCCGAATCTGGCGAAGCTGGTGGCCCATCGCGAGACCGAGACAGAAGCCGAGCGCAACGAATATACCTATCGCCAGACGGTTACCATTGAGGAATTGGACCAGAACGGCGGCGCCCGCGGCCAGTATCGCGAGGTGCGCGACGTCATCTTCTCCCCGAAGCATGAGCGCACCGAGCAACTCATCGGCAAGGCCAGTAACAGCCTGAAGAACCTCATCATGACCGAAGAGGACTTTCGCGATATCCGCGAAATTCAGCCGCTGGTGTTGACCGAGGAGCTGCTCTGGAATTACGAGACCAAGCCGCGCGGTGAAGAGAATATCGATGGCGTGGATTGCTGGGTGCTGCAGGTGCGGCCGCGGCAGATTCTGGAAGGCCAGCGTTTCTTCGACGGCATGTTGTGGGTAGACCAGAAGGAGTACAACATTGTGCGCATGCAGGGGCAGGCGGTGCCGCAGATCCGGACGATGAAGAGCGAAAACCTCTTCCCGCGCTTCACCACCATCCGCAAGCCCATCGACGGCAAACACTGGTTCCCCATATACACCTATGCCGACGATACGCTACAGTTCCGCAACGGTCCCCAGCGCGAACGTTTGCGCATCGGGTATAGCGACTATAAGCGGTTCGGCGCCGAATCCACCTTCACGGCGAAGTAGCGACGCGGTAGCATGATGAATTCATGAAGAAGACCGGACGGATTACGTTGACCGTGGTGGCCGCCGTCGGCATGGTTGCCTGCAGCCGGCGCGGGCCCGACCCCTGCGAGTCGGCGACCTTTAGTGAACAGGCCTGTCAGGATGCTGTTCGCAGCGGCGGCTATTACTGGAATGGCTCGTGGTATCGCGTGGGCTACAGCCATCCTTATCCCTACTATTACGATGGGTACAGCACCTACGTTCGCCGCGGCGGCAGTGTCGCCACGCCCGCGGCAGGTTCTTACAGCAGCCCCGCCGGATCGGTGGTGCGCGGCGGTTTCGGAAGCACCGGAGCCAGCCACGCTTCGGGTGGAGGGGAATAATGAGACGGATTGCGTCGGCGCCTCGCGAAAACTGGCAGCAGAAGGTGGAAGAGGTCGGACTCGTCTGGCATACCGGCCAGCAGCCCTACTGGAACGAGGCGGCCTTCTACGAATTCTCCGCCAAAGAGGTGGACGTATTGGAAGCGGCCACGAACGAACTGGAGGCCATGACTCTGCAGGCGGCGCAGCACATCATCGATAACCGCCTCTATTCCAAAATGGGAATTCCTGAAAGCGCCGTGCCGCTCATCGAGAGTTCCTGGGAGGCGGAGCCGCCCTCTCTCTACGGCCGCTTCGACTTCGCGTACGACGGGACTCGTCCTCCGAAACTGCTGGAGTACAACGCCGACACTCCGACGTCGTTGCTAGAGGCCGCGGTGGTGCAGTGGTACTGGCTGCAGGACATGTTCCCACACCGCGATCAGTTCAACTCACTCCACGAGCGGCTGATTGCGTTGTGGAAAGTGCTGACGCCGTACCTGCCCGGAAGCCGCATCGACTTCTGCTCCATGGATGACGTCGAGGACGGCATCACGGTGGCCTACCTGCAGGACACCGCGCAACAGGCCGGTCTTACCGCGTCCTGCTTCCCAATTGCCGAAGTCGGCTGGGATGGCCGGTCTTTTGTAGGTCCTGACGACCGCCCTTTGGATGCTGTCTTCAAACTGTATCCGTGGGAGTGGATGATCCGGGAGCAATTCGGCAAGCATATCGCCACAGCCTCCACGATCTGGATGGAACCGGCCTGGAAGATGCTTCTGTCCAATAAGGGTATTCTGCCCGTTCTGTGGAAATTATTTCCCCGCCATCCTTATTTGTTGGAATCCAGCTTCGATAGCCCGGGGCTGCTGATGTCATGGGTGCGCAAGCCGCTGCTCGGGCGAGAGGGCGCCAACATTACCATGCATCAACCCGGTCAAGAGGTGTCAACCGACGGCGAGTATGGCGAAGAGGGCTTCATCTACCAGGAACTGGCTCCTTTAAAACCATTCGATGGCCAGTATCCGGTGATTGGAAGCTGGCTCATCGGCCATGAAGAAGGCAACGTGGCCGCCGGTATGGGCATCCGCGAATCGGACACGCCGATCACAACAAATACCAGCCGTTTCGTTCCGCACCTCTTCGGTTAGAGTGGGGCAGAGGCTCCGTCTGCCCATTAGTGCAGCCATGCATCGGCCTACCCTAGATAATTAAAAAGTGTTGAGGTCGGCAGCTTCCCCTGCATGGTCATGGCCGCCTGCAGTTGCGTGTTGGCCGCCGTCAATTCCAGCGCCGCACTCGGAATATCGGTGTCTTCCTTCGAGCTAATCTCCGTCTGCAGTTGCGTATCGTACGTGGTGGCGAAATTCGTGGCGTCCTGAATGCGAGTCTCCACGGTCCCATAGAACGTGAGCGCGCTATTCAAATGCGTCGACGCCTGTTTAATGGAATTGAGCGCGGTGTTGATCCCCGCCGTATCGTTGTTCAGCAGCGCCACGCGGAGGGAGTTGAGCGCCGCGAACGCATTATCCGGCGTGGGAACATAGACGGGATTGCCGCTATCGTCCACCAGCGGATTTCCATCGCTGTCGGTCCCCTGCTGCACCGGTCCGAAGATCTCCTGGGCGCCCTTGGACGACGCAAATGTTCCGCCTGCCGGATCTTCGATCAGGCGAGTCGATCCCGTCGCGGCGAGTCGATCTACTCCAGACCCATCCGTATTGCTCAGATTGAGCTGATACGAAGGGCTGCCGGCTTGGTCACCGCTGAATATGTATCGGCCCTGCACCTGCGTCTGGCTGTAGGAGACCATCTGTTCCAACAGGGATTGGACTTCCGGTGCAATGCTGGCCCGAGTGTCCGCGGTCTGGGTGGCGTTGGCCCCCTCGGCTGCCAGCGTGGTCGCGCGATCCATCAACGCGGTAGCGCTGCTCAGGGCGTTGTCAGCGGCTTGCGCATCAGTCTGCGCCAGTACGAGGTTGGACTGGATCTGCTGGTTTCGCTGCCGGTCCGCCCGCAACTGCAGCAGAGGGCCGATCTCATCCGGTGCATCAGATGCGACGTTGAGCTTCTTACCAGAGGTAATTTGACTGCTGGCGTCGGAAATTCGCTGCTCGATCCGGTTCAAATTGGCCAGGTAAAGCGTTCCGGACGGGCTGAGGTTCGTGTTCATATGGCCCCTACTTGAGAATGTCGATCACGGTCTGTGTCAGCGAATCCAGAACGGTGATCATCCGGGAATTCGCCTCGTAGGCTCTTTGAAATTGCACCAGAGTCATGGCCTCTTCGTCCAGGTTGACTCCCGAGGTCTCCTGACGCAGGTTTTGGGCCTGCGCCACTGCCGATTGCTGCACTTGCTGGCTGTTGGTCGCGCCGCTGAGCGCGTACCCCGTCCGCGAAGCCATATCTGCATAAAATTCCGTATAGCTCTTGCCGTTGATCTGGTCGGCGCTGTCGGTTGGATTGGACAGTGCGGACAGCGCCAGTGGAATGCCATTGGCAACCTGCGTGGCCGGGTCTACCGGCGCCAGTGTTGCCGTGGTCGCGCTGGAGTTCACAGCCAGAGTCCTCGCGACATTGGTGTCGTTGGTCGAATCGTAAGTGAAAAGCGCCGTGCCTCCCGACGTCACCGTAGGGTCCGTCGAGGAACCCATCGTCAGAATCTGATTGACGCGGTCGGCAAATTGCTTCGCCATGGTGTTCAAGTCGCCCGCATGATAGGCGTCGCCGATGTATGAAGCCAGAACGGTGTTGCGGGTCTTGAGAAGCGAGCCCAGTTGGCCCGAAGTGACATTCGAGGTGACGTCGCTGCCGTCGGCGGCGCGTATGTGGGCTGTCGGAGGACCGTCGGGGTAGGTCGGCGGCGGATCTGTCGGCTGCTCCAGATCGTAACTGAGGTTGTACTGTCGGTTCTCAATCAGCAGCGGCTTCTGCCCGTCCAGCAGGAGCGTGTACGTGCCGTCGCTTTGCTTGGTGGCGGTGAAATTGACATATTGCGAAAGGTCTTCCAGCGTGCTGTGGATCTGAGCGTCCAACCCGGCGTCGTTATGGTCGCCTGCCATAATCTGGCTGTTGTATTGGGCCAGTTGCGCCACGGATTGGTTTACATGGTCCAGCGTCTGCTGCAACTGCTGATTATTGTCCTGCGTGGCCTGATCCAGCCCGTTGGCGGCGTCTTGAAAAGCGCTCGCCACATTTTGCGCCTGATCGATTACGGTCTGGCGCGCGTTCGTGTCCGTGGGAGTTTGGCCCCAGGCCGAAAAAGCCTGAAGGAGACTGTTGAGAGCGCTCGGAATGCCGGAATCGCCCGAAATGTCGAAGTTGTTTTGCAGCGCCGTCAGACTGTTTACGTCCTGCGTGGATTCGCCCAGCAGATTGGTCTGCCGCCAGACGGACTGTTCGGCGTAATCGTCGCGGGTCGATTGCATCTCCCCCGCGACCACACCGCCCACGGTTCCGCTGAACGGGTCAAACTTTTGGGCGTCCAAAGAGATGCTCTGTCGCGCATAGCCTGGTGTGGAGGCATTCACTACGTTGTTCTGCGTCACGCTCAGAACTTTGTCGTAGGCCTTCAGAGCTTCGGCCGACGTGAGCATGGCGGAGATAATCGACATGGCGGTCTTATCCTTGCACGTAAACCCGGGTGTTCCAGGCCAGTTCCGCCGGCGCCCCTTCCGCCGTGTAGCCGCCGAAGCTCGACCGAAGAATCTGAAACCAGTTCTCGTGATAATCCGCCGCCGTCTTCAGCAGGAACCCAGCCCGCCGGATCGCTGCCTGCAGGCGGACTGCCTCCCGCAAAAGCACGGGATCCGCAGGCTGTTTCCGAACCTCAGGCTCACAGGCCGAGAGATCGCCGACTGCTGCATGGAGTAGACCGAGGCACTCGTCCAGGTTCGACACCACCGGCTTCTCCAGCAGCCTGCAGACGCGATCGAGTCCCAAACTTGCCGTCAACAGGCGCGCCGTGATCTCCGCCCCGTTCATATCTATTTACTGCCGGCGCCCAGAGCGTCGGCCACCATGCCGCCGCTGGTGGCGTATGCGTCCACCTGGTAGCTGCCATTTTGATACTGAGCGGCCAGGGACTGGATCTTACCGGCTCGACCCGAACCAAACGCCGCCATGGCCCGGGCCAGACTTCCCAGAGCGCCCGACAACTCCACCCGGTCGCCACTCGATGAGCGCGAACTTCCGGCTTTGCTGCCCTCCGTCCGGTCCGTCCGCTGAGTCTCCTGCGTTCTGGACGACCCGGCCGAAGAGGCGCCAGTCAAATTCTGATCGTAAACTTTCATTCGACACCTTGCCTGCATGACATATCGGATCCGTGACCCCATACCTTTAGCCTCCTTCGAAATATTTTTTTCAATGTCGGTTAAAGTTTTTCGGATTTCTGCCGATTGCTGGTGTGTAAAACGCCATGGAAGAAAATCTTGCTGTACCTTACGGTCTGGCTCGGCTCGCCTCTCAGGTGAATCCCGACGAATGGGAGCGCCTTCTCCTCGGCGACAGCCAGCAGATGCGCCAGGTCAAACACATTATTCGAATGGTGGGGGACCGGCGCGCCACCGTGCTGATCACCGGCGAAACCGGGACCGGCAAAGAAGTGGCTGCGCGGGCCATCCATCAGGCCGGAACTCGCCGCCGCGGACCTTTGGTTGCTATCAATTGCAGCGCATTGCCGGAGAACCTGCTGGAAGCCGAACTGTTCGGCCACGTGCGGGGTGCCTTCACCGGTGCTATCCAGAATCGCACGGGCAGGTTTGAGCAGGCTCAAGGCGGCACTCTGTTTCTCGACGAAATCGGTGAGCTGCCCATGGATCTGCAAGTCAAACTCCTGCGGGTTCTGCAGGAGCGCGAGTTTCAGCGTCTCGGCAGTTCAGAAACAATCCGGGCGGATGTCCGCGTCATCGCTGCCACCAACTCCAATCTGATGCAAAAGATCGGGTTAGGGACGTTTCGCGAGGACCTCTACTACCGGCTGAACGTGGTGCCCGTCCAGATGCCGCCGCTCCGCCAGAGAACCGAAGACATCCCCGCCCTGGCGGTTCACTTCGTCCATAAAATCTGTGCTTTGGAGCAACTGGATCGCAAGTCGCTCTCGGTTGAGGCGCTTGATCGCCTCTCCGCCTACTCGTGGCCCGGAAATGTTCGTCAGTTGGAGAATTCGGTGGAGATGGCTATTGCTTTGAGCGGCGACCGCCGGCTACTGACGCTCGCAGACTTCCCTTTACCCTCGCCGGTACGGACCCGGTCCGTCACCGATCCCTCTTCGCCGGTCATCTCAGTCCCCGACGATGGCCTGGATTACGAGCAGACTCTCGCCGTCATCGAAAGGAGCATCCTGGATCAGGCTTTGCGCAAGACCAACGGCAACAAAAAGGCGGCCGCCGAAATGCTGCGGCTCAAGCGCACTACACTTTCGGCCAAGGTGCGGAGTCTGGACTCCCTGGCGGCCTGCAATTGATCCCTACAAGTAGTCTTTGGCCGTCTCGCGCCTGTTGTAACCGTCCAACACATGCACCACGCGGATCTTCTTGAGAGCAACGGGCGAGAGCTGCCCGATCGGGATATAAATGATCGTCCTCCCCATCCGGGATGCGATCGTCTTATAGATCGATCGCGGCGGCTTCGCGGCCACGTAAACCGCATAGCGGTGAATCGAATAGTCCAGTGATGCCAGCAGAAGCCGCTCCGATTTGGACTCGGCGAACTCGTAATCGGCATCCTGCCACACGTCGTACATGCGGCGCGGCGGCAGCGTCATCAGAAAGCCGCCGTACTCGGCCCGCCCGATTCCCGGACCCACCAGGTTGTCGAACGGAAACGTCGAATAAAATGCCAAATCCGACTCGTTCTGGTTCTCGCCCAGCCAGGTCGTCATATACGAATAGCGGTTGTCTCGATCCTCATCGAAGATCACAACCACCGAACCGACCTCGCCGTGGATCTTCTGGAATTGGCGGACATAGACGCGACCCTCATACCACTTGCGGATCGTCTCGCGCATATCGATCCCGTCCAGAATCGAAGTGGTAAACGGCTCGACGCGGACGCGCTCCTCAGACAGAATGCTCTTACCCTTGCTCTTCAGAAACCGGCCGTAGTCCTCGATCACCAGGTCTTCCGGGGGATAAGAGCAGATTCCGGCGCCGTTCAATTCGCTGGCCCACTCCCCGGGAAATTTCTCCTTCTTCCGCGGCTTTAGGCCATAAGGGCGCAAACGCTGCTTGGTATTCGGCAGGCGCCGCCGCAAACGGATCCGCCGGGTATCGCGCCACATCTCCTCGCCGGAGATGCGCACGGTCAGCAGGTCGGATTCCGTTTGCTGCGGCGGATACTTGCCGGCCGCCTCCCAGACGTCCCAGGCGTAATTGTCATCGGCAATGGCGCGCGCCGCCACCGTGAGGTCGAAAATCCCAGCGGAAAGCTGATTTCCGGAAAGCGCCAGATTTCGGGTGTAGCGGGCCAGCAGCCGGCGCTGCCAGTGGGCGACGCGTTCACCCGTATTGGCCTCGTACTCCTTCTCGGCTTCGCGGAGCACGGCCAGTTGGGCATGGCGGCGATCGATCAGGTTCCCATCTGTCAGCAATTGTCGAAAACTCTCGTAGCGCCACTGAAGCTGGGGATACTCGGAGGTAATCTCGGCCAGGGACTCGGGGTGTGGATTGAGCAGTTCCACTCCTTCCCGGCGCAAACGGGACAACGGCTGAGCCTGCGGCTCTTCCATCGCATCCAGCACCGGGTCGAGCAGGTTCAGGGAGAGCACGACCAGAGCCGCCGCGTCCGGGTTAGTGCCCTGCAATTTCCACGCGATACCGGCGGCGTGGCGCGACAATTCCTCCGATCGCGCCTGCGGATAGACCCGGTAAGCATCCACATAACGCTGCAGCCCGATGTGCCGGATGGCATAGGTATCGGGGTAGTCGTCCTTCAGGTGAGGCCGCTGTCCGGCATCCGGGTCGGCGAAGACGATTTCGGCCCCGACTTCGAGGCCGGTGCGAATCGCCTCCGTAAACGGGTCGGCCGGTTCAATGGGTACGTAGATGGCCTGATCGTCGTTCGTCGCCTCGTCGGGATAAAAGATCAGCGACATCTGCGGCAGACGGGCCACTCCGCGAAGCCAGGCTTCCTGCAAGGTGACAGGCAATTCCAGGGCAACGATGCCCGGCCGGTCGCGCAGAATGGCCTGGCGCACCTCTATGGCAAATTCCAGACGGTTCGGGACCACCGGGAAGTAAGTAAATCGGCCGCGTTGCAGGCTTCCAAATTCAGGAAGTGGAAGGTCGGGTTCCGCGGGCATACCGTAATGCCTCTTCTCCCAGTACCTGGACCAGGGCGATTTCGAGCGCTTTGATCTCGTGATTTCGTTCCGTAGCCAGGCTCTTCAGCTTAATCGCATAACGGGCGACGTTGATGCCGTCGCGGACCGTGTAGCGTTCGTCCGCGGCATGCGCCATCTGCAGGAAATCGGTGACGTACGTCAGGATCCGCTCTTCGGCAAACGGCAGATTTTCCTTCAGAATGTGGTACTCTTCGTCGCGCTCCGGAAAATCGATAAAGATCTGCGGCTGCAGCCGCGAATGGATGTACTCCGGCAATTCAAACGTGGAGGCGTCGTCGTTCATCGTGGCCACCATGCGAAATTGGGGATGGGCCTTGATCTTGATGCCCGCGACAATGGATTCCACGTAGCGCCGATTGTCGAGCAACGGAGCCAGGCTGGCCCAGCTTTTCTCGCTCATGCGGTTGCCTTCGTCGAGGATCGCGATACCACCGCGAATCATGGCAGTGACCAGCGGCGACGCCACGTACCGCAGGCTGCCTTCGCCTTCGATCACCGGAGTCACCAGAAGGTCTTCAGGGCGGGTGTCCATTGTGGCCTGTACGATGTATACGTCGCGGCCCATGCGCTTTCCCGCCGCATACGCCAGCGTGGTCTTGCCGACGCCGGGCTTACCCAACAGCCGCGGATTCATCGGCAAATCCTGCTCGTTGACCACCATCCAGGCCGCCAGCAACTGGCGCATGAGCTCGTCCTGGCCGACCCATTGGACTGCCAGCTCATCCGGATGGGCCAGATGCAGGATGACGCCTTCGATTTCGACAGGCATATCTCCCCATTATGGGCACAGGCTCGCATGGAAAGCATAGCTCAAAGAAGCGTCCCACTCAGTTTTGCAGGTTGCTGATCACGATTTGGTGGACTTTTAGGAGAAGTTCCACCTCCTGCAAAGGGATGTCCAATACGGACGCGATTTGGCCTGCCGGATTGCCGTGCCGGTGGAGACGCAGAGCCTGCGAGCGCTTCGCCAGATTGAGGCCGCCGCGAGGCGGCGCCGGCGCCGAATTCTGCATGGGAAGCTGCTGCATCGCATGGATTTGCGCGGCCAGACCATCCAAATCGTGGCGAAGACCCTGAATCGCGGGATCCGCTTCGGCGCTGACCGGTTCCGGCGCGCGAGCGGCCGCACGGGCGATGGACCGAGCCTGGAAGAACGCCGTCGCGGACAGAATCAAGGCCGTCAGCGTCAGTAGAGAAAGCGAAGCCAGGGCAATCGTGAGCGGCATCATTTGAGACTCCTGAGACGGTCCTGGCGGCTGGCGATTTCCTGAATCCGCACACCATAATTGCCGTCTACCACTACCACTTCGCCGCGCGCGATCAGGCAGTGGTTTACCAGCACCTCTACCTGGTCGTTGACGCTGCGGTTGAGTTCTACAATCGAGCCCGTAGTCAGCTTGAGAACGTCCTTCATCGGCAGTTGGGCCTTGCCAAATGAAATGCTGATGGGCAGGTCCACATCCAGCAGCAGGTCCATCGTCCGGGACGCGGTCGGCGAGAACCTCTCAGCGTCCCCATCGGGCTCTTCGTGCGGTACGCTGCTTCTACTGTGAGTTTCCGGCGCCGCCACCGGTGCTGAAATTGTCTCCAGCAGTTTGGGACTGAGGCTGATTAGCAAAGGCGGCAGGGGGGTGTCACCAAACGTCAACGCCGCTGAGACCCATTCCTGAACCGAACTGTCCGCCGCCTGTTCACTGCCCGTGTCGCAGGTCACCTCCCTGCCCATCAGGGATCCAATGGACCTGGCCATGACCGATAGCGATTGGCCGAGAATTTCAAACCACGTGTTCTTTGCTTCGCCGGTTTCGACAGTTTCCAGGCCGGCGGCCTTCAGCGTAAGTGTCCCGGCAAATTCCCAGGCGGTTTTCGGCGCACCTACCCAAACCAGCACATCTCCAGGGAGCTGAAATGCCTGCTGCCACCACAAATAATCCTCAGTCCCCACGGAAACCTGCGGAAGCTCGCCATTGACAATCTGCCAATGTGTTTCCGGCTTCTGGTCCGTCATGGATTCCAGGACTTGTGCCAGCGCCTCGACCCATTCGTCCAGGAGTTGCTTGACGTTCTTTACCGAACTCATCGGCATCGAGCTGGTTTTCTCCTCGGCGCTCATGCCAGTGCCAGCCCCCGGGTGACCGGCCATTGCGCGCTCAGATGGGAACGCAACCTCAGGATTGCCTGTGATTTCAGCTGGGAGATCCGTGATTCGTGCAGGTTGACCACTTCCGCGATCTCGCGCAAAGTCAGGTCCTCATGGTAGTAGAGGCTGAGGACGGTCTGTTCGATCTTAGGAATTTCCTGAATTCCCTCCGCCAGCAAGCGCTGCAACTCGGAGCGTTCGAGTAGAGACGAAGGCAGATTGTCGGCAGTTTCGGCGATGTAATGCAGCAGGTCCTTGCCCTGCTCATTGCCGGCATATTCAATGCTGCCGATATTCAAGCCGCGGATCTCGACCAGCCATTCGTGATATTCGTCGATGGAGATTTCCAGCTGTCCGGCGATCTCATCTTCGGTCGGAGCGCGCTGCAGGACTTGCTCGACGGCTGCAATCGCAGCTTCGATCTGTTTCGCTTTCCGGCGCTTTTGGCGGGGCGCCCAATCGAGTCCACGCAGGCTATCGAGAATGGCGCCGCGAATCTTGTATTCGGCATACGTCTTCAGCTTGACGTTGTGCGCCGGATTGAAATTGTCGATCGCCGAGATGAGTCCGATGACGCCGGTAGACACCAGGTCGTCCAGGCTGATGTTCTCCGGCAACCGTTCCTGAATGCGCCGGGCAATCAGGCGGACCTGAGGTAAATGCTCGAGAATGAGCCGTTCACGTTCGTCGTCGTCGATCACTTGCGACACCGCATACGAGTACATAGGCTTACGCCCTGAATGTCCCGCCCCTATGCCGCCGACCGTGTTCGGCCGGATGGGCTCTTCAGAATCATTTCGATCACCCGCTGCGGGCTGACCGTTTCGAGATCTTCCGGAATCCGCTGTCCGTTGGTGAAGAACGACAGCGGTTTACCGGTCCGCGCCGACTCATTGAGAATCGGTCCAAAGGAACTGGTCTCGTCCAACTTGGTAAACAACAGGCGTTGCGCGCCGAAGATCTGAAAGGAATCGACTACGTGCGTCAGATCGGCAGGCTTCATTGAGGCCGGCACAACCAATTGCGTATCGATATCCGGACGGGTGCTGAGAAATTGCGCCAGGCCGCTCGAATCGTCCAGGTCCCCGGCGCTATATCCCGGAGTATCGATGAAGATCAATTCCTTGCCGCGATTCTCCTCGATGGTCTGGGCCAACGCAGTGACTGTATCCATAACCTGGAATCCGACGCCGAGAATCGCTGCGTATGCCCGCAATTGCTCCGCGGCTGCGACGCGGTAAGTGTCCGCCGAAAGCAGTAGTACCGGGCGGCGGCTGGCCAGCCCGTAATTCACGGCCAGTTTGACCAGTGTGGTGGTCTTGCCGGAACCGGGAGGGCCCACGAGTGCGACGATCCGCGGTTTGGCTTGACCTCGGCCTAACACCGGCTCGACCTTGAATCGCGACTCCACCTCTTCTACCAGGGCCTGCTGGAATGCCGCGCCATCGGATCGCGGCCGAACCCGCGAGACCAGCGGCCGCGCAGGCGCGATACGCGATTCGGCGCCCTGTACGATGTCCCGCGCCAACTCTGGAGAGACTTCCGCGGCAGTCAATAGGGCGTAGCCATCCGACACGCTGGCAGAAGCTCCCGGCCATTGTGCCGGAGCAAAGGCGGTTCGCGTGAGGACGCGCCGCATTCCTTCCAGTTCTTTCTTCAGCTCCGCCACTTCGGTGGACAGCCGGTCGCCCGTGAACTTCGCCTGCGGCGTCTCGCCGGTACCTCCATCCGCGCCTGCGGCAAAACCTGCGTCGATCGCGAAGACCACCTCATACGCGCCCAGGTGGAGCGCTTCCGGAGGAGATTTCCGGCTGTTGACCAGCATGGCGTCGTGCCCCAGTTCCTGGCTTGCCTGCGCCATGGCGTCTTCGATCGTCCGTGCGTAGTAGGATTTGATTCTCATGCGATGGATCTCCCGTCCCACCCGCTGATTGCGAATACCGTCACGTGGAATCTATCGTCGGAACGCGGGAATTCCTGTAGAGCTAAAGGTGTCTTCATTGAATATTTCCGAGCGTCTGAATGCGCAGCCCCGGCGGTATCTCGTTATGCGCCACGAAGAAGAGATTCGGCATCGAAGATTCCGTAATCTGACGCAGGAAGTAGCGCGCTCCCGTTGAAGTGATCACGGCCACGGGAGCTTCCGGCGCCACCACGCGGGTGGAGATGCGGTTCAGGATCTCGCGCAGCGCCTGCGGTGCCAGAGTCAGATGACTGTTCTGTTCTCCGTGCTCCGAAGCGCCTTCAATGGACTGCTCAATGGCCGGGTCCAGGAACCACGCAGCCAGTTCCCCGGAACGGTTCAGGTATGGCTTCACCACCGTGCGCCGGATTGTCTGACGGACATACTCGGTGAGCAGCACGGGATTGCGCGTGGCTGCGGCAGCTTCGCCCAGCGCCTCCAGAACCGAAACCGCATCGCGGATAGAAACCCGCTCCCGCAACAGGTTTTGCAGGACCCGCTGCACGGTTGCCAGCGGAAGCAGTTTCGGCACCAGATCTTCCACCACTTTGGGATGTTCCACCGCCACGCGATCCAGCAGACGCTTTGCGTCCTGCCGGGAAAACAGCTCGTGGGCGTGCCGGCGAATCAGTTCCGAAAGGTGGGTTCCCAAAACGCTGACATTGTCGACCACGGTATACCCGGCATTGCGCGCACGTTCGGCGCGCTCCCGCGGAATCCAGAGGGCATTCATGCCGAAGGCCGGCTCGCGCGTCGGCTGCCCCTCGATGTTGCCGTCCGTGTGGCCCGTGGGTATGGCCAATTCACAGCCCTGCGGCAATTCGAATCGCGACAGCTCCACCCCTTTGAGGAGGATCACGTATTCGCGGCCACGCAGCGAAAGATTGTCCGTAACTCGGACAGGTGGCAGAAGGTAGCCGAGGTCGGTGGCAAGCTGTTTCCGAATTGCGGAAATGCGGCGCAAGAGCGGCGACTCCTGCCCGCCTTCCACCAACCCAACCAGGCCCAGTCCCACTTCGATAGCTAGCGGCTCCACCCGCAAGAGCGCCTCGGTGTTGTCTTTGGCCGCGGCCGGCTTGGCATCGGAGGGTGTCGGCGCGGCGAGCGCCAGTTCCTTCTTTCGCATGCGCCACCCGGCAGCGCCCGCGCCGCCGCCCAACAGCACGAAGGGAAGCAACGGCATCCCGGGTAGAACGCCCAACACCAGCAGCACGCCTCCAGCCAGCATCAAAGGTTGCGAGTTGCCGAAAATCTGTCGCTGAAACTCCGCGCCCAGCCGAGCGTCGGAGCTTGCCCGAGTCACGATGAGACCGCCGGAGATCGAAATCATCAACGCCGGAATTACCGTCACCAGGCCGTCCCCGATGGTCAGCACCGTATACGTCTCGATGGCCTTCTGAAGGTCCATGCCATGCTGCAGCACTCCAATCAAAAAGCCGGCCACGATGTTGATCCCAGTGATCAGAATGCTGGCCACCGCATCCCGCTGCGTGAAGCGCGACGCGCCGTCCATGGCGCCGTAAAACTCGGCTTCCGTGGACAATTGCTTGCGGCGGCGTTTGGCCTCGGCCTCATCGATCAGGCCGGCATTCAGGTCGGCATCGATCGCCATCTGCTTGCCCGGCAGAGCATCGAGCGTGAAGCGCGCGGTCACTTCGGAGATGCGCACCGCGCCGTGATTAATGACCACATATTGAATCGCGATCAAAACCAGGAAGATCACGGCGCCGATCACGTAATTGCCACCGACCACGAAACTGCCGAATGCGCCAATTACCTGCCCCGCCGCCGCCGTGCCGGTATTCCCGTTCAGCAGAATCAGCCGCGAGGAGGAGACGTTGAGCGCCAGCCGAAACAGTGTCAGCAACAGCAGCGTCGTGGGGAACGAGGTGAACTCCACGGGCTTCACCAGGTAGAGGGACACCATCAGCACCATTACCGAAAGCAGGATGTCCGAGACAATCAACAGGTCCAGAAGGAAGCCGGGCAGCGGCGTGATGAGGGCCATCACGATGGCCAGCACGGCGACCGGTACGGCCATCTCGCCCAGCAACTTGAGCGGCAGTTTCTGCATCCAGGCAAACGGCGCCGGCGGCGTAAGTGTATTTGCGGGTGTCATGGCTCTAGCCGGGCAGCCTTCCGTTCATGAGTTTGAAAATGTAAGCGAGAATCTCGGCCACGGCGCGATACAGGTGCGGCGGAATTTCCTGTCCCACATCCACGGACTTGTACAAAGCCTGCGCCAGTGGAGGATTCTCGATGATGGGCACCTGGTTTTCGATGGCCTTCTGCCGAATGCGCAGTGCCAGATAGTTCTTGCCCTTGGCCACCACCAGGGGCGCGGCCATGCTCTCCAGTTGGTAGCGTATGGCGACGGCGTAATGTGTGGGATTGACCACCACGGCCGTCGCCGTCGGCACTTCCTTCATCATGTTGCGGCGGGCCCGATCGCGCTGCAGCCGGCGCACCCGCTGCTTCATTTGCGGATTGCCTTCGACGTCCTTGATTTCGTCGCGGATGTCCTGCTTGCTCATCATCAGGTCGTTCTTGTGGCGGCGCATCTGCCGGAATAGGTCGATTGCGCCGAAGATGAGAAAGACGCCCGCCGCTTTCCAGAACAGTTCCATGAGCGACGCCGCGATCAACCCACAGCCGCTCTCCACACTCTGCAGCGGGAGCGACAGGAACGCATCCAGTTTGTCGCGCGCGATCACATAGACGGCCCACAGAAAGACGGGAAGCAGAATCAGCGCCTGAAGCAGAGAGGGCAGATTCTGTCGTGGCAGCTCTTTCAACTTGGCCATCGGATTCAAACGGCCCAGGTCGGGCGTCAGTTTTTTGAGGCTTAGGCCGAAGCGGGTTGTGACCAGCCGGATCGCCAGGGTAGCTGTCGCGATGGCGAGCCCCCCGATCACCAGAGGCAAAAATGTCTGGGCAAAAAGCTGACGGGCCATGTGCGTCAGGTCCTGCACTTCGATATCGCCGGCAAAGGCACGAGCAAAAAGGCTCTGCATGGTGGCGCGCAAACCGGCAAACCATTTCGCACCGCCCGAGCTCAGCAGTCCGAGAAAGACCATGAACTGGAGTGCCGAGACCAGTTCCCGCGCGGCCGGAAATTGACCTTCTTCGCGCGCCTTTTCGAGGCGTTTGGGTGTCGCTTGTTCGGTTTTGGAGGAATCTGCCATCTGCCGTCATATCCCCAACATCCGCGCGGTGCCGGCCCAACTCTGCGCCGCAAGTTCCCGGAGGATCCGCGGAAACAGCACCGCGATCCAGCTCAGAACCAGCAGCGCGATCAGCATCTTGGCCGGAAACGCAAGCGACAGCAGTTGCAGTTGAGAGTTCAGCCGACCCAGGAGTGCCAGCGCAACGTCCACCATCACCAGCAGCGCCACCACGGGCAGCGCTAGTCGCACACCCACCGAAAACAAGTTGGAAGCCAATTGGATCAACGTCTCCGCGGAAGCGCGTCCGAAGATGTAAGTTCCGGCAGGAATCCTCTCCAGGCTCAAGGCGAAGAGTCTGAGGATCTGACGATCCAGACCCACTGCGAAGAACAGCATGCCCCCCACCAGTTGCGCCAGCACCAGCAGAATTCCCGAATCGGCTTGCGTGTTGGGGTCTACGGTTTGGGCGTATGCGTAGCCTGCCTGCAGCCCCAGCACCTGTGCGGCAAGCGTGAATGCCTCCATGACGATCACCGCGGAGACGCCGATGGCGATCCCTACCGTGGCATCCGCCGCCGCCCAAGCGGCCAGAGTCGAGGCTGTGACCGTCGACGCATCGATCTTCGGCCACTGCGAAAAGAGCGTGAAGGTGACGGCTAGCGCGAATACGATCTTGACGGGTCCTGGCGCGGCGCTCACGCCAGGCATCGGTACAAAGGCTAGAGCGCCGCTGACGCGAGCTAGAACCAGCAGAAACCCCAGCAGGGTGCCAATCGAAAGTGTGAGGCTACCGTGCATAACGTCCGAGATTCCCGAGTAAGGATTGGGCGTAGGTGATCATCCGCTGCAGCATCCAGGGCATGAGGAAAAGCAGCCCCCCAAGGAACGCGAGCAGACGCGGAATCGTGCTGAATGCGTTGTCCTGCATCGACGTCGCGATCTGCACCAGACTGATGACGATGCCGGCAATGAAGCCGATGGCCAGCAGAGGAGCGGCCAGCCAGAACGCCGTCATGAGGGTATCCCGCATGAGCTGTACCACCGTATCGGGCGTCATTGATAGAAGCTCTTCATCAGGGAGCCCACCACCAGGTTCCAGCCATCCACCAGCACGAAAAGCAGAACCTTAAAAGGAGCGGAGATCATGACCGGCGGCAGTTGCACCATGCCGACGGAGAGTGTGACCGACGCCACGACCAGGTCAATCACCAGAAAGGGTAGAAACAGGACCGCGCCGATTTGGAAGCCGGTCTTCAGTTCAGAGAGGATATACGCCGGAATCAGGACCTTCAGGCTCAGATCGGCCGGCGTGTGGGGCGCCGGTTCGTGCGACAGCTCAACGAACAGTCGAATATCCTTTTCACGCGCATAGCGAGCGAGGAATGTTTGGAGCGGCTTGACGCCCTCGTCAAATGCCTGCTGACTCGTGAGACGGCCAGCCTCCATGGGTTCCCAACCCTGGTGATACATGTCCGCGGCCACCGGTTGCACGATTACGATACTCAGGAAGAGCGCCATCCCTACCAGCACCTGGTTCGATGGCGCAGTCTGGGTGCCCAGAGCCTGCCGCAGAAAATGAAGCACGATGGTGATTCGCAGGAACGGTGTAATGGACATGATCGCGGCCGGCAACAGCGTCATCAGTGTCAGCAGCAGAATGATCTGCATCGGGGCGCTGACTGTTGATCCGCCCTTTCCAGCCGATATGCCAAATAGAGACAGAGGTTCGGTCGAGGCCGCCACCGCCGGAGAAGCCAGTGTCAACGCACCCAGCAATCGCAGCCATCTCATCGGACCACCTCGACGTCGCTGTATGCGACCGTCGTCAGCAAGGAGCAGCCAGCCGGAGAACTAGCCAGCAGTAATGCCTGGTCCCCGAGCCGAATCAGGTGCAGAGACTGTTGCGGCCCGAGCGACAGACGCTCCACGCATTCCAGCTTGCGCCCTACCGGCCTGCTGCCGAGCCGAATGCCTGCCAGCCCTCGCCGACGAAGCCACCATAATGTGGCCAGCAGTAGCAGTAGAACACCGGCCACAGCGGAAAACTGTTGAATCGCTTCCATTCGAAACCCGCCCTTCAATCGTCACGGAAGTCGGTGATTCGGACGCCGAGAGTGTTCTCGATCAGCACGATCTCACCGGAAGCGCTCAACACGCCCCCGATGTAGATATCGATGTTCTCGCCGGCCGACCGCGAAGTGCCGATGATGCTGCCTTCTTCGAGACGCAGCACCTCGCGGGTCGTCATGATCCTCCGATCGAGCTCGATTTCGATCTCGACCGGGATCTCGCCTAGCACCGCAATTTCTTCCTGAGGATTCATCGGCGGATTACCTGATTAAGTTGATAGTGTCCTGGCTTAAAGTGTCGGCCGTAGTCACGACGTGGGCATTGGCTTCGTAGGCCCGCTGATACACGATCAGGCTGGTGAACTCGGTCGCGATATCCACAGTGGACGCCTCGACGGCGCCGCCCTGAATGCTCCCCCGCCCGCCGGTACCCGGTGTGCCAACCGACGGGTTGGCCGTTAATGCGCTGAGATGAAAGGCGTTATTGCCCGCTGCGATCAAACTGTCTGGATTGCGGATAGACGCCAGCGCTACTTGGGCAACTACCACCTGGGTTCCGTCCGTGTACTCGGCCAGGATCTGCCCGCCGGTTGCCAGTCCGACATGGTCCAACTGAGCGGCGGCGGAACCGTTCTGAGCTTGCGCCGAGGGCGCCGACGGTTGCCCGAACTGCGTGATTCTGCCGACCCCCGCCGCAGTGTACGGATTCCAGGACAGGTTCATGTCCGAGCCGCCGTCACTCAAGCCCGGAATACTGAATTGGATGGGTGAGCCTACAGCCGGGTCGGTGAGCTTGCCGTCGGTGCCGAAGGTCAGCGTTCCGCTGGCGCCCGAAATGTCGAACGGCGTGCCCGTGGTGCCCCCGCTGATCTCGTCGCCCGGCATTTGGACCTGGTAACTCCATTGATTCGCCCCGGTCTTTTGAAAGGACAGAGTCAGCACGTGGGAGGTGCCGAGGCTGTCATACACCGTCAGCGGCGTGGTGAAGTTGGATGTGGTATCGGCGGCGGCGGCCGAGTTGAGGTTCAGATCAGCCGTAAATTCACTAGTTGCAGACGGCGGTTTGAGCGAGCCTACCGGCACGACGATGTTGCCGATCGAGCCGTTCGTGTCGATTTGGCCCGTGGTCGGGTCGACCGCTGTCCAACCTTGCACCTTATAACCAGTATCCGTAAGCAGGTTGCCGGCCTTGTCCGTCTGAAAGCTGCCGGCGCGCGTATAGAGCTGGTTCCCGGAATTATCGCTGACCACGAAGAATCCGTCGCCTTGTACCGCCGCATCGAGCAGACCCGAGCTGGTCTGGATGGCTCCTTGAGAAAACTCGCGGACCGTGAGCGGCTGACCGGTGCCGAACCCAACCTGTGTTTCGCCCAGGCCGGCGCCGAGCGACTCAGTGACCAGGTCCCGAAAGCGGACGGCGCTGGTTTTGAACCCGGGGGTGTTGAGATTGGCCAGATTGTTACCGACCACGTCGATGGCGGTGGAGTCCGCGGCCAATGCCGAAAGAGCCGTTGAAAAAGAAGTGAACATTTTCTGTCTCCGTTTAACTGTTCGAAACCGTTCCGCTGGTGGAGCCCGCGAGCGAGTCCATATCCTGGCGAATCGCCGATATGTCCTGTCCGGTGTTGACCGATTGTTCGAGTTGCTGGTACTGCGCCAGTTGCTGAACAAACTGCATGCTGTCCGTTGGATTCATCGGATCCTGATTCTTGAGCTGAGCGACCAGCAACTGAAGAAACATGTTCTTGTCCACGCTGGCCGTTATCGGCTGCGTCGTGGTGCTCTGCCCGGTTCCCGAGGTACTGTTTGCTTGTGTGATGCCTATCATGAAATCTCCTTTCTGCTTGTTATCGGAGCGAGTCGAATAGCCACGAGAAATCCGTCGCAGGTTTACTTGCGGCTAGCTCCTCTTCCGGGGTGCGATGCTGTCGTTGTTGTTGCTCCTGCTGCTGTCCGCCATGATTTTGGTGCTGAGGTTCCGGCATGTCCTGTGGCGACCCGGAGGCAGTTTCGCCCATCCGGGGTGCGTCGGCCGATTGGGGAGCGGTGCCGTGCCACGCTTCGGATCGAAAACCGGCCTGTTCCAGTTTTGCCGCCAGACCAGGCAGATCTTCCCGCAGCGCGCTGGCCAGATTCGCATCCGGGGCATGAACCGTGACGTGCACCTCTCCGTCGCGCTCCGCCAGCCGAACTTGGATACGGCCATCTTCCGCGCTGAATTGCAATTTAATGTCGCGCGCCGAGGTAGCCGGCTCCGGAGTCTCTCTCGCTGGCGCTACGTCCTGCGCTCTCGGCGGCGCCGGTAATTCGGCGGTCCGTGGCTCGGTCGCTCGGGCGGATGACTTCGGCTCCACGCTCGCCGCCACTGCCCCCGATGGTGCAAAGTGGGAGGGTTCCGGCTTCGATTCGCTGGATGGGGCGGCCGGGGCGGCTTTTTCGGGCCGGTGCGGACGATCGTCGTCCACCTTCGCAGTGGCAGCTGGCGATGCCACTTTTGTGTCGGCAGGCTGAGCTTCCGGTTGGTTCATCAGGGGTGCTGCCGGTGGCGCGGGAGGAGTACTGGCTGGCTTGGCAGTTGCCTGCGTGGGTGTGGCGAGCGGAAGTAGTCTGACGCTGAAAGCTGCTTCGGCGGGCTCGGCAGCTTCGCTCGGATCTTGCAGTTCGACCGGGAAAGGCTGTGTTTGTGGATCGCGCTCCTCGGTCTGCCGCGGCGAGGACTGGGTTTGTCCGGCTTCCACGGGACGCGGCGCCGAGGCTGCCGCAACCAAAGGAATCGCGGTCGGCGCTGCGTCAGTGGGTGTCGGGCAAGGCGCCGTTTCGTCTTTCGTGGACCGCTGCGGAAGCGGACCCGCAACTTGCTGCTCCAGCCGAGCCTTTGATTCGGCACGCCGTTCAAGGCGTGGCTGGGGAGTAGGAGTAGGCGGCGCCACGACTTCCGGTGAAGAGACTGGTGCCGCGACAGGAACATCCTCGCGCACCGGCTGCGCGATCTTTCCAGATGCCGAAGGCAGGGGAGCTCCCGCGTCCGGCGCTGTTTTTTCAACCACCGAAGCGTCTGGTTTGGTGATCGGCGCGGTGCCTCGACGGCCGGCATGCGGCGTCGGCTCCTGTTGAATCGGGGGAGCTTCAGTGCTGGATTTTTCGACTGCGTGGGATTCCGGCAGTATCGTCTCGCGATCTGCCGCCGCCGGAATGTCCACGACGTTGGAAATAGGTGAGGGAAGCGTGGGCGCTGCAGAAATCGTCCGGTCAACCGGGCCGTATGATGGGTCCGGCGTGACGCTCGAGGCATTGACGTCGATAGTTCGTTTGGCTTCGGGCGGGACTGAGGCCGAAGGAAGATTCCGGGTTACGGTGGCGCTTCCGACGCCGCTCTGCGTCGCGACATTCGGGCTCGGCCCCAAACCTGTCGTAGGCTGTACCTGTTGATGAGTTGCCGGCAGAGGGTCGACCGTCCGGGTGGCCTCCCATGCCTGAAACGGTTGGACTTGGACCGCCGTCACGGTCGGAGGTCGTCCGACAAGCTGCGTTTCGCTTTTGGTCTCGACCTTGCCGTCGCTCGAAGCGGCGGAACGAGGCATCGTTGCTCTTGAAGTTACCTGAGCGATCGGACTCGCGAGACTCTGCGAGGGGCTCACCGCAAGAGCTGTCCTTACAACTTCCGTTTCGCTATTGGTCTCCACCTTGTCGCTGCTCAGATCGACAGAATCAGACGCTGTTGATTTTGGAGGTACGGTTGCGGTCGGACTCGGGGTATTCATCGAGGGGCTCACCGCAACGACAGTTCCGGCAACCACGGTTTCGACAATGTCCGTTTCGCTCTTGGTTTCAGCCTTGTTGCTGCTCGGCTCGACAGAACGAGACGCTGTTGCTTTCGGAGATACCGGAGCGGTCGGACTCTGGAGGCCTTTCGATGGGCTCGCCGCCAAGACTGGCTCGACAGAACGAGACGCTTTTGGAGGTGCCGGAGCGGTCGGACTCTCGAGACTCTTGGAAGGCTTCGCTGCAAAAACCGTGGCGACAACTTCCGCCTGGACGGGACCATCCACCGGCGCCGGAACGAGCGGACCGGCATCCGACACGGTGGCTTGCGTCACCTGCGGTCCAGCCAGCGCGGACAATAGCTGCAGCAGCGCCGTTCCCGACGTTTCACCTTCCGAAGCGGAGCTCTTCCCATCCTCGTCCGAGACCTTCTCCGCAGAAGTCGCGACCTTCGCAGCGCCCGCACTGTCGGGCGAAGCCTCATCTTCAACCTTTGCATCGGCCAAAGCCGAGAGAAACCCGGAAGGACCGTTCAGCACTGGAGCCGTCGCGGACTGCGGGAACTTCCATTGAGTCTGCAGTTCGAGGATGAGTGAAACCGGTAGCGCCAGTGCGTTCACACCGACCCAGAGTGCAGTCCACTAGCCAAATCGCCGCTGCGCGTTTTCAAGGCTTTAGTGGCCTGAGCTGCGGCAGGAATTCGTCGCGGCACGCCGCCGCGGCAAAATAATGTCACCAGCCGGGCGGCTCCTTGCTGTCCTTATCGGACGTGTCTCGCGCATTTTGAGATATTTAGCTCTTCTTAACCGTATGGCCCCGCAGTTGCCCTGTCTGCATCCGTATGGATCCTCTTACCGCCGTCGCGGCAAGCGGCATGCGAGCCCGAATGGAGTCGCTAGACCTGCTGGCCAACAATGTCGCCAACGCATCAACCGGGGGCTATAAGGCCGATCGCGAATTCTACAGTCTCTATGTCGCGCCCGAAGCGCAGGACGAGAGTTCGTCCACGATGCCCGTCATCGAGCGCCATTGGACGGACCATTCCCAAGGCACTCTGCAAACTACCGGCAACACCCTGGACCTTGCGCTATCGGGCAGCGGCTTCTTTGCCGTACAGGGGCCCGGCGGACCTCTTTATACCCGCAATGGGAACTTCCACCTGACCGCCGACGGCAAGATCGCCACCGCGGAAGGCTATCCCCTCTCCGGCACGGGAGGCTCGCCGCTGGTTCTGCAGAACGGTCCCATAGAGATCAGCCGCGATGGCACCGTGCAGCAGGACGGCAATGTGATCGGTCAACTACAAGTCGTGGACTTCACCTCCACTGCCGGATTGACCAAACAAGGCAGCAACTATTTTCGGGTACCCGACCCCAAGCTTTTGCCCGCATCGGCATCGAGGGCCCTTGTGGAGCAGGGAAAGCTGGAAGCGTCCAATAGCGGCACCGCCGATTCCGCCGTCCGCCTGGTCAGCATCATGCGGCAATTTGAGATGCTGCAGAAGGCCGCGTCCCTGGGGTCGGACATGAGTAAACAGGCCATCGAACAAGTAGCTCACGTGGGCTCATAAGGAGACGATCGGATGATTCGAGCACTCTACAGCGCAGCCAGCGGAATGCGGGCGCAGGAAGTCAATGTCGACAATATCGCCAATAACCTGGCGAACGCCAATACGGTGGGCTTCAAGTCACGGCGCGCACAATTTCAGGACCTGATGTACCAGAGCTTGCTGCAACCCGGCGCCGCCGCCGGACAGCAGACCGTCATACCGGCCGGCCTCCAACTCGGCCTCGGCACCCGGAGTTCGTCCAACGAGATCCTCTTCACGCAGGGCGCCTTCTCAGAGACCGACAACCCTCTCGATATGGTGATTCAAGGTAAAGGATTCTTTCAGGTTCGTCAGCCCAATGGCGAACTGGCATACACCCGGGCCGGCCAGTTTCAATTGGACAAGGACGGCAATATTGTCACGTCGACAGGCAATCCGCTGGAGCCGCAAATTACGATTCCCGCCGACGCTCAACAAGTCACCATCGCCACCGATGGCACGGTGACCTATAACCTGCCGAACCAGATCGCCTCGCAGCAAGCCGGACAGATTCAGCTCGCCAATTTCCAGAATCCCGCAGGCTTGAATAGCATGGGAAACGGCCTCTATTCGCCCACGGACGCCTCCGGTGACGCGACCGTGGGAACCCCCGGAGGGCAGGAGGGCATGGGTTCGCTGTTGCAGGGCTACGTGGAACAGTCGAACGTGTCCATCGTTGATGAATTCGTCAATTTGATTCAGGCGCAGCGTGGGTACGAGGCCAATTCCAAGGTGGTCAGCGCCGCCGATAGTATGTATCAGCAGGTAAACCAGATCAGCCGATGATCCCTCTTCTCTACCTTCTGTCGGCCTGTCTGGCTGTCGAACCCGGCTCCGATCAGATTCTTGCGCGGGACCTCGCGCCCGCATTTCCAGCGTTGGCCACGGTGGACCCTGCGACGCCCCTGGCCTACGCTCCCGCGCCGGGCGTTTCGCGGACCCTTCGGGTTCCGGAACTGCACACTCTGGCGACTCGTTTCCATCTCATGGACGCGCCGGATCGCGAAATCTGTTTCGAGCGGGCTGTGACTCCTCTCGACCCCGCCAAGCTTCTCTCCGTGATGCAAGCCGCTCTGCCCGAGGGTCGCATCGAAATCCTGGAATACAGCCGCCTTCCGGCGCCCGCCGGTGACATCCGTTTTCCGCGCGAGGGCTTGCGAGCCGAAGCGGCCAATCACCAAGGCGCCGTCTGGAACGGATTTGTCCAATATGCGGGAAACCGCCATTTCGCAATCTGGGCGCGTGTCAACGTCCAGGTCACCATGCACCGCGTGCTGTCGATTGGCGACCTCACGGCGGGGCGTGCCGTGGAAGCCGGACAGATCATGCTGCAGACTCGCGACGAGTTTCCAGCGCCGGGTAAATTTGCGGAGACGCTGGAAGAAGTCGCGGGCAAATGGCCTCGCGTGGCGATTCGTGCCGGCGTCGAGATTCGGATCGACCAGCTCCGCGACCCCAAAGAGGTGTCGCGCGGAGACACGGTTCGGGTTGATGTGAGCGCCGGTGCCGCACACCTGGAGTTGGAAGGTGTGGCGGAGAGTGCGGGTGCCGTCGGAGAGGTGATTTCGGTCCGCAATCCGATATCGAATAAGCGCTTCCGCGCACGGGTAGAGGCTCCAGGACGGGTCTCGGTCGCCGGAGCAACGGTCAAAGGAACTCAATGAAAATCTGGCTCTGTATTCTCTGCGTGAGCATCTTTTCGCCCCTCGTGATGGCGAAAAAGAAGAAGGAAAACGTGCCGCCTCCTTCGCCTCTGGATCGCTATGTAGCGGAATCCGCCGCTCGCTTGGCAGCCGCGCCGGCGGCGACCCCCGGCGCCATCTGGCTCGCCGGCTCCCGCCTGGCCGACTCGGCGCGCGATGTAAGAGCCAGCCAGGTGGACGATGTGCTCACCGTCGTTGTGGCGGAACAGGCCTCCGCGGTCACCACGGGCGCCACCAAAACCCAGCGCACCAGCAGCAATAAAACCTCCATCACCGCGCTTGCCGGTCTCACGAACAAAGCCGGGGCGCTGGCCAACCTGACCAATCTCGCCGGCGACAGTCAATTGAACGGCCAGGGTACCACCAGCCGGACCACGACGCTCAGCACCACACTGACTGCCCGTATCATCGGCGTGCTGCCCAACGGCGGACTGGTGGTCGAGGCCTCCAAGGATATTCAGATCAATGCCGAACGGCAGACCATCACCGTGCGCGGTGTGGTCCGTCCCGCCGATATCGATCCTACCAATAGTGTGCAGTCCAACCGCTTGGCGGAGCTGGAAGTTCGGGTGAACGGCAAAGGCGTTGTCGGCGACGCCATTCGCCGCCCATTCATCCTCTACCGGATTCTGCTGGGGCTTTTGCCATTCTGATGAAAACCACTGGAATATTTGCGCTGGCGCTCTCGGCACTCTTTACCGGACCCGCGCCGGCTGCCCGCCTGAAAGAGTTGGTGAGCATTGAAGGAGTTCGCGATAACCAGTTGATTGGTTATGGAATCGTGGTGGGACTGGCGGGGACGGGCGACCGTCAGCAAACCGTTTTCTCCAACCAGAGCCTCACCAATATTCTCGAGCGCATGGGCATCGCGGTCTCCCCCACTGCGATTCGCGTGAAGAACACGGCCGCCGTCATGATCACGGCCACTTTGCCGGCCTTTGCACAGCCGGGGATCCACATTGACACTACGGTCGCCGCGATTGGCGACGCCGCCAATTTGCAAGGCGGGATCCTGGTGCTGACTTCTCTCCGGGGGGCCGATGGGCAAGTATACGCCAGCGCCCAGGGTCCCGTGATTACCGGGGGCTTTTCAGCCGGTCGTGGCGGCGCCTCGCAAACCGTAAACCATCCCACGGTGGGCCGTAGTCCTGGAGGAGCGATGGTGGAACGCCCGGCTCCTTCCGTGGCGCCCAAATCGGTGGTTCGCCTGCAACTGAAACAATCGGACTTCACCACCTCAGCGCGCATTGTCGAGGCAATCAATAAGAAGTTCGACGGCCAGAAGCCGCCCCTGGCGCATGCGGACAACCCCGGTCTTGTCAGCGTAACGATTCCGGCGGACTATTCGGCGCGGACCACCGAATTCACGGCCGAATTGGAGGCCCTGTCGGTCGAAGCCGACCGGCCTGCTCGCGTCATCATCAATGAACGGACGGGCACCATCGTACTCGGCAAGGACGTCCGGATTACGCCGGTCGCCATTATGCACGGTAATTTGAACGTTGAGATTCAAACCACTTTCGCCGTGTCTCAGCCCGGGCCGCTCTCGCAAGGCACAACTGAAGTCGTGCCACAGACCAGCACCACGGTAAAGGAAGAGAAAGCCCGGAGTGTCGTGCTGAAGCAGGGCGCGACCGTCGAAGAGTTAGTTCGCGCTTTGGCTGCAATCGGGTCTACGCCGAGAGACGTGATCGCCATTCTGCAGAGCTTGCGGAGCGCCGGAGCGCTCGAAGCCGATGTCGAGGTGATCTGATGAGCGATGTCACGATCCCGCCCGTCCTCTCCCAGCCAGCCGTTCCCATAATCCACAAGTCCGACACTCCGGCTAAGATCCTCCAGGCCGCGCAACAATTTGAAGCCCTGCTCATCAACCAACTCCTGCAATCGGCCACCGGGAATGGCGGCTGGCTCGGTACCGGCGGTGACTCAGCCGGCAGTTGCGCCACCGGATTCGCCCAGGAGCAACTGGCCTCCTCAATGGCCAAAAACGGAGGCTTCGGTTTGGCGGCTATGATCGCCAAAGGCCTGGAGCGCGGCAAATAGCTTAGCCTAAAGGCTCCAGCCGCCGGTCGAGTAAGTGGACATAGGCTCCGGAACCGGCTGCGACCAGGCATTGTTCGAGCACTCCGCCGGGCTGTTTTGGCTGCTAATTCCATCCCAGGCTTCAGACAGCGTACAGAGCAGGCCCAGGATTTCGGCCAGAGGTCCGTCAGTCTGTTGAAGATTGGCCTCTAACAGCTTCCGCTGCATGTAGTCATAGAGTTCAGCTAATCTGCGGCTGAGATCGCCTCCACGGCTGTGATCCAGCGATGAAGTCAACTCCACCAGGATCTCATGCGCCTTTGTGATGCTCCGGCTGCGCTCCGCAATCTCGCCTTGCGTCAGGTAACGGCGGGCTTCCCGGACCGATCCGGTGCACGCCTGGTAAAGCAACTTCACCAGCTCTAAGGGATCGGCTGATGTGATCCGGCTTTCCAGGTAGGCGTCATGCGCGTTCTGCCACATTCGATTCTCTCCAAAGCACTTATCGACACTGCCGGCGACTTCAATAGGTTTCCGGCGTAGTTTGCGATGACTTTACTTGCGCCGCCAGTTGGATCACATATTCAGGCGGAATCTGGGCCATCACTTCCTTCGTTTGCCGGTCCACCATCCGGATGACCATGCGCCGCGTCTCTGGGTCCTTTTGGAACTGCAGCTCGTTGCGTTCTCCAAACATCTCCGTGGCGTTCAGCGCCTTTACCGCCTGAATCACCTCACGGTTCTCCGCTTTCGACTCCGCCGGAAGGGTGGGCGCTGTGGCAGGCGCCGCCGGTCCGCTCCGATTCACTCCGCTGAAATCCATAACAGCTCCTTGGGAATCCCGCCCTCACCTCTCGAGGAAGATTCCTCTCAACCCCTTATCGGCCCCGATTGGAAAAATTGGAATCTCTCGCGAGTTCCTATGAAATTCCTGTCTTTGGCCGAAGAGAATGTCTGAAAGGCGAAAAATGGCGAATACGGTTCCCATCATCGGCATAGAGACCAGCGAGTTGCGGTGGATCCGGATGCTCGTGTCTCTATTGAGACATCCAGACCCCCACGTACCCGAGCTTGCGCGACAGGCGCTACTCTATTTGACCGATGGTGCGGCACGCCGGGCGGTCCCCGCAGACCAGCATTTAGACCATACTGGATGAAAAGACACAAGTAGCTGCACAAGTTGGGTGATGTAGCACACCAAACGGGAATCTGTCTGGTATCATGAGTCACATGGTTGGCCGGTTTTTTTCTGGGCGGCTAGGTTTCATCCTTCCCTTAGTGCTCTCGGCAGTCGCTCCAATGTCGTTTGCGCAGCAGTCCTCCGACGGTTCGTCTTTCCGCGAAAGGACGGCTCTGGCAGAGACGTTCAACAGCGAAAAGCTGTACATTTGGCAACATCGCCTCCACCTGCAGGATTGGAACATCTCGGTCGAGATGGCGCGCGCCACCGACCTCAAACCCAAGACCTTGGGCAACATCCACTGGGACCTGGACAAGAAAACCGCAGTGATCCATGTGCTCGACCCGGCGGACTACCGCATGCCGTTCCGCGACATGCTCAACGACATGGAGTTTACCGTGGTTCACGAGTTGGTCCACCTCGAACTCTCGCCGGTGCTGTCGCCACTCTCCCGCAGCGACGCCAATCGCCGCGACGAAGAGCACGCCGTGAATCAGATGGCCGAAGCCCTTCTGAAACTCGATCGCGGTCAGTAACTCCTTTCCCCGAATTTCGAATCGGATTATCCTATATATAGGGTGGCTCTCCACCGCAACTGTTTCCCTGGAGGCGTTGTGCAGTCCCTTTCGAAGATCCTGCTTCCGGTCGACTTCTCCGAGCGCTCGGTTTCCGCCGCGCGCTGCGCCAAGCCGCTCGCCCTTCACTTCCAAGCCCAGCTCATGCTCCTTCACGTCCTGCCGCCCGTACAATACCAATACGGACCGGCGGAATTTGGCGGCGCCCTGCTCAGCGATCTCTATGAAAATCACTCGGCCCTCGTGAATCAGGACCTGGAAAAGTTCCTCTGCAACGAGCTTCAGGGTGTCAACGTTCAGCGCGTCGTCCTCGATGGCGACCCGGCCCAGCAGATTGTCGCCTTCGCCCATCAGCAAGCCGCCGACCTGATCATCATGCCCACCCATGGCTACGGTCCCTTCCGCCGGTTCATTCTGGGATCCAATACTGCCAAAGTTCTGCACGATGCCGACTGCCCCGTCTGGACCGGCATCCACATGGAGAATGCGCCCTCGCCCGTCGTCCACGGGCCGCTCCGCAACATCCTGTGCGCCGTCGACCTCGGCACACAGAGTGAGAAAACCCTGGCCTGGGCAACCTGGCTTCAGAAGGAATTCGACGCCCGCCTCACTCTGCTCCACGTCACCGCCCCGATGACGGATCTCAGCGAGAACGGTCATGCCTACTGGCGTCAGCACGTCCGCGAGGCTGTGCAGGAAGAACTGGAACACCTGAGGCAGGCTGCCGGGTGCCACGCTGAACTACGGGTTGAATCCGGCGACCCGTCGCAAATTATCTGTGGCGCGGCTGGGCAGGTTGAGGCCGACGCGCTGGTGATCGGGCGCGGTTCGGCGGCCGGCGTCTATGGCCGCTTGCGCACCAATGCCTACGCGATCATTCGCCAATCCCCCTGCCCGGTGGTCAGCGTCTGACGCGAAACGCGATATAGGCGTGTTAAATTGCAGGTTGTGACTCCGCGCACCATCTATCAGGTTTTGGAAGAAACGGCCCGCGTCCATGGCGATGCACCCGCCTTGCATCAACCGGCGGCCGATGGCTACCTCACCTATTCCTGGAATCAGTACCGTCAGGCGGCGGAAGAGATCGCCGCGGGTCTACGCTCACTCGGCATTGGCAAGGGCGACATCGTTGCCCTGGACTCGGAAACCCGCCTGGAGTTCTACCTCGCCGATCTTGGCATCATGACGAACGGCTCCATTGCCGCCGCCATGTACCCCAGCTATCCGCCGGCAGACCTGGTCCGCACCATAGAAACTACCGGCGCACGCGCGGCCTTCGTCGAAGACCCAAAGACCCTCAAGGCTCTCCGCCAAGCCCCCATCAGCCACTGGATCCTATTTACCGGCCAAGCCGAAGGCGCCCTCACCCTGGACGAATTGCGCGCCCGCGGCCGCGACGCCATGGCCGCCGACCCGCAACTGATGGCGCGCGTTCGCGGCGAACTCCAGCCCTCCGACCCGGCGATTCTCTACCTCACCTCCGGCGCCACCGGTGAACCGAAAATGGCCCTGGTCACGCACCAGTCCATCGTCTCCAACCTGGACATGGGGCCTGCCGTCCTGCCCCTCGGTCCGCACGATTCCACCGTGGCGTTCCTACCTTCGGCGCACATCGCGCAGCGGGTTGTCATCGAATTGCTCCCCATGCGCTGCGGCATGCCGGTCACGTTTTTCGAAAGCCTGCTCAAACTGCCGCAGGACATCCGCAAAGTCCGGCCTACCATCCTTCTGGCGCCGCCCCGCATGTGGGAGCGCATCTACTCCACCATCTGCACGGAACTGCGCAAGCGCCCCGCGCCCGCCCGGAAGGCCTTCTATGGCGGCCTCGCCCTATCCCTGGCCGCCGCCCGCTACCGTCGCGAGGGCAAGCCCGTGCCCCTGCACATTCGTCTCCCCCTGAAACTGGCCGATCGCGTCCTCTTCAGCAAGGTCCGCGCCCGTTTCGGAGGACGGATCCAAGTGGCCGCATCCGGCGCCGCGCCCCTCAGTAAGGACCTCGCGGAATTCTACGAGGCGGTCGGCATGCCGCTCATCGAAGGCTACGGCCTCACCGAGGGCGGCGTCGTCAGCCTCAATCCCCTGCAGCGTCCCAAGCCCGGCAGCATCGGCAAGCCGCTTGCCGGTATCGACGTCAAAGTCTCGGCCGATGGCGAACTCCTCATCCAGAGTCCCTGCCTCTTTTCCGGCTACCTCAACGACCCCGCCACCACGTCCGAGGTGCTGCGCGACGGTTGGCTGCACACCGGCGATATCGGCTACATCGATACCGACGGCTACATCTTCATCACCGGCCGCAAGAAGGAACTGATCGTATCTTCCACCGGCAAAAAGATCTACCCCTCGCGTGTGGAAAACCTGTTCAAAATGGAGCCGCTGATCAGCCAGGTGCTGCTCATCGGAGACCGCCTTCCCTTCCTCACCGCCCTGTTCACCATCAACCCCACGGCAGCCGAAGCGCTCAAGGGCATGGAGGAGTGGAAGGGCCGTCCGGCGTCCGAGGCGGTGCAGGCCCCGCCCGTTCTGGCCGAGATTCACAAAGCCGTCGCCCGCGTGAACAAACAACTGGCCCCCTTCGAACAGGTCCGCAAATATCGGATTCTGGCCCGCGATTTCTCCATCGAACAGGGTGAACTGACGGCCACCATGAAGGTGCGCCGCACCCGCGCCATGGAAAACTTCAAAGAACACATCGCCGAGTTGTACGCCGGCCGCGAATAATCACCGCCGCGGCTGGACCTCGTCGGCCGTGATGGGTTTCAACTGCGCCGTAGTCGGCGCCAGCCGTGAGATCAAAGCATTAAACTGCCTCGCCACTTCCGGCAATCCCGACCCGCGAACCGCGCCGCCGCATCGCACCGCGGACAGGTGCCGCACAATGTAGGACCGCAGCGCCGGCACGAACATCTGGGAATCGTGCATCTCTGGGACGGCCGACGCCACCAGCACCTGCTCCGAAGCGCTGAACTCGCGATCGCTGCCGTTCACACGGTCGAGCGCCGCGGCCATCGCTTCCGCCAGACGCTGCCGCTGCGCCGCTGTCATGCGCGCGCCGGCATCCGGCATCATCTTCATCGCGGGCACGACCTGCAAGGGCGATCGGATGTCGCGCACCACCTGCTCTAAAAACCGCACATCCTCGCCGTCCGCCCGCTGCTGCGCGGAGAATGCCGATTCGAAAAGGTGCTCTGCCGTGCGGTAGTACGCCGAGAAGTCCGGTACGGTGGTGTCCTGGCACGTGAGCCTGGGAGGATCGAGCGGAGTCGCCAGCAGGGCCTCTACGGTGCGCGGCGGATCCGGCAAATTCACCGCCTGCGCCAGCAGCAATAGCAGGCCTAACATGTGATCCTAATTCTCGCTCGGAGTCTTTTCCAGGTGATCCACCACGATGGTCTCCACCGGACCCTTCCGAGGCTCCAGTTTCAAACCCAGCTTTTGGACCGACTCGAAGATCGACGTGCCGGGATCGCTCGCCTCCGCCATCTTATTGCCGCCGTCCGCGCCCATACCGGGAGGAGGACCGCCGCCCATCGCCCCAGCCATCGCCATCATCGTCGAAAGTGGCAGGTCCAGCGCGATCTGATAATCGCCCTTGAGATCCGTCATATCGACCACCGGCCGGTCCACCATGCGCGTGAGTATCTCCACCAGAGCAGTCATGGGCGCCTTGCTGATTTCCATGTGCATGGTCTTCATGTCCGGACTCATGTTCACTTTGGTAGTGCCGTTCCGGCCCGCATTCACCGTCATGCCCTTGCCGTCCTGCATGTTGCCGCTCATCTTGAAAGCCGGCTGATTGGGCTCCTCCGGTGTATCGGGCAGGGCTTCCGCCGGCTTCATCAGAAGACCGGTCTTGGCCACCACCATGGCGTAAATATTCTTTTCTTTGGAATCCTTGTGGATCTTCAGGCCGAACCGCTCGGCCAGCAGCGCCTGCAGCATCTGCGGAATCTGCTCCTCGGTGGCGCCTTCCGGCATCTTGGCCTGAATGTCGAAACGCGGCGCGCTCATCCCGCTCATCCAGTCGGGACCCACCACCTGGAACGACTTCACCTTATACGCGTCCATGATCAGCGCGTCGAGCGACATCGAGGAATACTCGACTCGCGCCTTATCGACTTTCTTGCCGATACGCATCTGGCCGGACATGATCTTCGCCGGATCCAGCGGACCCGCCGGTTTCACCGACGCAACTTCAAAGGTCTGGGCGTAGCCCGCGCCCAGGCAGAGCATCAGGGCGCAACACGAAAGCTTGAGGGACTGCATTGCCCTCTATGCTAACAGGCTAGACTACCTCGAGCGTGGCGATCACCGATTCGCTATCCGGCTCCGCCATCCGGCTCAGCAATTCCGAACCGTACGCGAAGCCTTTGTCGAAGGCCGCCAGATTCAGTTTTTGCATGGCCGGCGGCACCGAGTCGGCCACCGCCTGCCGCAAGGAATCAGGATTCACCAGATTGGTGACCGCGCCATAGAAACCCACCATCACGATGTTGAGCACCACCTTGCGGCCCAACTCCTCTGCCAGCCGGGTGGCCGGGACGCCATAGGCCCGGACGCCGGCGGGGAACTGATCCACGCGGACCAGTTCCTGCTCGGTGATCAGAATTCCGCCCGGCTTCAACTCGGGAGCGAAGCGCGTGTACGCCTCCTGCGACATCACCACCAGGATGTCTGGTTTCGTGATGTAGGGATACAGAATCGGCTCGTCTGAAAGAATCACCTGCGCGCTGGAAGACCCGCCGCGCGCCTCCGGACCGAAGCTCTGCGTCATCGTGGAGTGGCCGCCCTCGAAGATGGCGGTCGCCTTGCCGATTACCGCGGCGGCCAGAATCACACCCTGCCCGCCGAAGCCGGCGATTCGAATTTCCGTTAGCATTCGCTGCATGAGACCTCCGGTTCGGCGTAACGATCGCCCAGTGTTTCCGTCATCTGATTGCGGAGCAGTTCGAAATAATCGGGCCGGTCGCGGTCCACGAACTTGCCTACTACAATCTCGCCGCTCTTGGTGAGTTCGCACTCGCTGGTACGCGCACCGTTCCGCACCTTGCTCAGTTCCTTGTACGACTTCATCGCGTCCAGGCCGTCCCCCATCTTGTTGCGCCGCTGATACAGCGTGGGGCAGGGCGAAATCACCTCGATGAAGCAGAAGCCCTTCTTCTTCAGGACTTCCTCCATGGAGCGGGCCAACTGTTTGACGTGGTACGTGGTCCAGCGGGCCACATACGACGCTCCGGCCGCTTCCGCCAGAGCTACCAGATTGAACGATGGCTCGAAAACGCCGTAAGGATTGGTCGCGCTGATCACCTTCCCGGGAGTGGTGGGAGCCGTCTGACCGCCCGTCATGGCGTACGTCAGGTTGTTGACGCAAATGACTTTGAGGTCCATGTTGCGCCGCGCGGCATGAATGAAGTGATTGCCGCCGATGGCGAAGAGGTCGCCATCTCCGGAGTAGACCACCACCTGCAATTCCGGATTCGACAACTTCAGGCCCGTGGCGAACGGGATGGCCCGTCCGTGAGTGGTGTGGAACGAATCCAGCCGCGCATAGCCCGCCACGCGACCCGTGCATCCGATTCCCGAGACCACCGCGACCTTGTCCAGATTAGCCTTCGAATCCAGCAGGGCGCGCGTGAAGCAGTTCACCGTGGTCCCGATGCCGCATCCCGCACACCAGATGTGCGGCATCCGGTCCATGCGCACGAAGGGTTCTACCGGGTTGTGCGCTTCCACCGGAATTTCGTAAGGAATTTCGAGCGTCGTTTCGTTCATCGCGCCGCCTCCACAATGGCTTTCAGAATTGCTTGGGGATCGTGCACCGTGCCGCCGGCGTGCGTGATCGGGATGACCGCCGCTTTTCCGGCCGCGGCCCGCTCCACTTCAATCACCATCTGGCCCAGGTTCAATTCCGGTACAACAAAGGCCTTTACGCGGCCGGCCAGTTCGGCAATGTGCGGCGCCGGGAACGGCCAGGCCGAGATGATCCGGAATTTGCCGGCGCGGATGCCCTGCTGTCGGGCCAGATCGATAGCCCGCTGCGCCACTCGCGACGTGATCCCGTAGGAGACCACCACCACGTCGGCATCATCCAGGTTGGCCGCTTCGAACATGGCGCGGCTGCCAGCCAGCGGATCCAGTTTGGTCTGCATCCGCCGCACCATGCGGTCCTGCGTCTCCACCGTCATGCTCGGGTAGCCGCGCTCGTCGTGCGTCAGGCCCGTGACATGGAAGCGGTAGCCGTCGCCGGCTTTCACCATGTCGGGCACCTGGTCGGCCTGCGGCGCAAAAAGCTGGAACTCGGCGGGAGTCTTCTGCGTGAACCGGCGGGGCGTGACGGCGATCTGATCGGCCGCCGGAATCACCACCTTCTCCGTCATGTGGCCCACGCATTCATCCAGCATCACCATGACCGGTATGCGGAATTCCTCCGACAGGTTGAAGGCCTGGATCGTCAGGTCGAAACATTCCTGAGGAGAGTTGGGGCAGAGCGCGATGATGGCGTAGTCGCCGTGAGATCCCCATCGGGCCTGCATCATGTCGGCTTGCGCCGGCAGAGTGGGCAATCCGGTGGATGGACCGCCGCGCTGCACATTGACGAAGACACAGGGTGTTTCCGTCATGGCGGCGTAGCCGATATGCTCCATCATCAGAGAGAAGCCCGGACCACTAGTCACAGTGAAGGCCTTCGCGCCTCCCCAAACGGCCCCCTGGATCGCGATGGAGGCGGCCAGTTCGTCTTCCATCTGAATGAAGATGCCGCCGACGGTGGGAATTCTCCACGCAAACCGTTCGACTACTTCCGTTGACGGGGTGATGGGGTAACCTGCGGCAAAACGCGCACCGGCTGCGAGAGTTCCCTCACAACAGGCATGATCACCGTCGAGAAAATGAACACCCGTCAAGACACCTTTTGCTTCAGCGTGCATGTCGTGCTCCAAAAATCGCGAAATCGGGACAGTACATTCCGCACAGATCGCAACCGCTGCACTTCTCGGCGTTGACGATATTGGGTGGATGGTACCCCTTGGAATTGTATGCAGATGAAAGAGATAGAACGTGCGTGGGGCAGAATTCCACACAGAATCCGCAGCCCTTACATCGCTCGACCGTAATGCTGACGAAGCCCTTGGCCATCGTGGACCCTCCTGTACGAGTCGGGGAAATAACTGCACGCTAAGGTCCAAAACACCTTTAAGGACCTTTAAAGGCTAAATTGGGGGAAGGAGTCAGGAGAAAGGAGTCAGAAGTCAGAATCCGCGAGGTGATCGGCGGGTCCTTCTGACTCCTGTCTTCTGACTCCTGTCTTCTGACTTCTGTCTCCTGCCTCCTACCGCGAGGGTTCGCTGCGGGCGAAGTAGAGGCTTACGGCGCGATCGATCGTCGCTCGGGTGAGACGCACCGACCGGCCTTCGTATTCACTGATCGCCTTCACCAACTTATAGATATCGTTGGGATAGCAGGCGCGCAGGAACTTGGCCCCCGACGCCAGACAGCGTTCCCGCAGATACTCGGCGCTGCCGGGTTCGCAGGGCACCTGGTTGACTGTGGTCACGCGATGGAAGATCGTGTCGAAAACTTCCTCACCCACGTCTTCCACCAGCACCTTGGTCTGAATGCGGCGGAGGAACGCCTCATCGGCCAGATCCGTCGGATTGAGGTTCGTCGAGAAGACCACCATCAGCTCGAACGGCGTCTGGAACTTCATCCCCGACGCCAGCGTCAGGTAATCCACGCGCCGGTCCAGCGGCACGATCCAGCGATTCAGCAGGTCGCGCGGCGAGAGCATCTGACGCCCAAAGTCGTCGATAATCAGGATCCCGTTATTCGCCTTCATCTGGCACGGCGAAATGAATACCCGCGTCGCGTCGTCCAGTCGCAGCTCCAACATGGCCGCCGAGAGCTCTCCGCCAACCGTAATGCACGGCCGCTCGCATAACACCCACCGCGGATCCAGCGACTCGTCGCTGCTGAATACCGGACGATGCACCACCGGGTCGAACAGCGAAATGATATGACCGTCCACCTCGACCGTATACGGAATCAGGACCGTATCCTGATAAATCCGCAGGATCCGCTCGGCGATACTGGTCTTGCCATTGCCGGTCCCGCCGTACAGAAACAGCGATTGGTGGCCGATCAGCGACGGTCCCAGTTGATCCAGCAACCCATCGGGCAGCACCAAATCGTCGAATGCCTTGCGCAAGCTCTCGCGGCTCAATTTGACATGCGCTGCCTGTGCCTTCACCACCTCGTGATACTGCAGGATGGATACCGGCGCCGGACCCACATACTGGCAGACTTCGTTCCGCGACGTGGCCAGCGACCGGCCGGCCGCGGTCAGGCTGAAACTATAGTCATTGCCCAGCATCCCCTTTACTTCCAACAGTTGCTGCTGCCGGAATTGGTGGAACACGGTCTCCAGAATCGGAAACGACAGCTTCAGCGTCTCATTGAGATTAGACAAGCTGCCGGTGCCGTGCAGCCAAAGGTACCGAAGCACCAGATCGCTGACCAGCGATCGTGGAATTCCCAGGTCCTCCATGCGGTCAGGGATCGTCGGACGCACTTCCTGACGGATCGGCGCGGGAACGGCTTCATTAGCTGCAAGCATACGACGGTAGGACTATACAACAGCTACGGGACCAGATACCAGTACTCCCTTGGTTAGCAGACTGGTTATCCCATTGCATTTAATCGCTCGTCTCCGAGATTCCCCGGTTGCGGCGAATACGGAAAAAGCCCTATAGTTGACTGTACTTCGCGATACGGATCCCCCGCATGAAACAACTAGCCTTCTCGTCCCTGCTTTTGCTGACCTTATCTTTCTCAGGCTTCGGCCAGATTGCCGGAACCAACGTCAATATGGTCTCGGGTACACAGTGGCCCAACGGCGACCCCTTCCTGCAAAGGCAGAACGAGCCATCCATCGCTGTCTCCTCCCGCAATCCCCTGCACCTCCTGGGCGGCGCGAACGACTACCGCACGGTGGACTTGCCCGGTCTTCCCGCCGGCGAGACTGGCGACGCCTGGCTCGGGATCTTCAAGTCTTACGACGGCGGCAGCACCTGGACCAGCACCATCCACCCCGGCTGTCCGCAATCCTTATCGCAATGCAACGGCGCTCCCGTGTTGAAGGGCTACTCCGCGGGCGCCGACCCGGTGGTCCGCACCGGAGCCAACGGCATGTTCTACTACGCCGGCATCGCCTTCACGCGCACCTCGCCCGCCAAAAGCGTCGTATTCCTTTCGCGCTTCATCGATAACAACAACGAAGAGAACGGCGACCCCATCAAGTACCTCGGCACCGCACAGGTAGCCATTGGTGGTTCCAGCACGTTCGTCGACAAACCCTGGCTCGCCGTGGATATTCCGCGAGCCGGCGGCGGCAAATGCAACGTCTCCCCCGCCCAGGCCACCGGCTCGACGGGCATCCAGACGTTTGCCTCCGGCAATATTTACGTCGCCTACACCACTTTCGCCAGCGACACTCAGCCGCCCTCGCAGATCCAGTTTTCCCGGTCGACCGATTGCGGACTCACCTGGAGCAAGCCCGTCACTCTCTCCGACGCCACCGTGAATCAGGGCTCGACCATCGCCATCGACCCCGCCACCGGAGCCGTCTACGTGGCCTGGCGCCGCTTCCAGAGCAAGGATCTGTTCGACGCCATCCTGGTATCCAAATCGACCGACGGCGGCCAAACCTTTAGCAGCCCCGTCGTAATCGGCACCATCAACCCCTTCGACCAGGGCACCACCGACTTCAGCTTTCGCACCAACGCCTATCCCACCATGGCGGTGGATGGAACCGGCCGCGTTTACGTCGCCTGGAGCGAGCGCGCCACCGGAGGCCCGGCCAGCGGCGGCGATGCCCGCATTGTCATCAGCACTTCCAAGAACGGCCAGACGTGGTCCCAGCGCGTGCCCGTGAACGACTATGCCGGACGCGGCCATCAATTCATGCCCGCCATGACTTTCGCCGGCGGCAAGGTCATGGTGGTCTTCTACGATCTGCGTAACGACGCCACTACGGCCCAATACACCCCGCTTGGCGAGGGCCAGTATTTCGAAAGCCGCGTCCCCGCCGGAGATCTGGCCACCAGCCCGCCGCATCCCGAGAAGGTCTTCACGCCATTCGTACTCGACGCGGCGCCTGCCAATCTGAACGAAGGCGGACTCCTGCGCCGCCACACCGTTGACATCTGGGGCGCCCAAGCCGAAGCCGCCGACGCGCCTTACTTCAACAATACCCGCGTTTCGCAATACGTCTTCGGCAGCCTGCCGGGCTCCACCACCATTCAGCAACTGCAGGTCAACCCTCCCAATTTCCCGCTGTTTTCCCAGGGCACCGTACCCTTCGCGGGCGATTACCTCGATGTCGCCGCGTCTCCGGCCATCGTCCCCGCCTCTATCCCCGGTACTTGGAAGTTCAACACCGACGCCTCACCGTCCATCGTGTTTCATGCCGTATGGGCCGACAATCGCGACGTCCACCCGCCGGCCGATGGAGACTGGACCCACTACACTCCCCCGGTATCGTCCGCCACCAGCGGGCTCAGCCTCTTCGACCCCACCCAGGCCCAACCCTCCTGCATCACGGGCCAAACCGGCATGCGCAATGAGAACATCTATACGTCGCGCATCACGCAAGGTCTGGTGATCGAGACGCCTTCCAACGCCAAAGTGTTGGGCATCATTCAGCGGGCCTTCCCGATCGCGGTCTACAACCAGACCAGCGTCACCAAGACTTACCGGCTGACGATCGTCAATCAACCGCAGGGCGGCAAAGCTTCCTTCCTACAGTTCCCCGCGGCAGGCTTTAACGACCCGTTGACGGATCTGGACATTCAGGTCGGCCCCATCTCCAGCGCCTCCCGCATGGTTTTTGTGACCTCCAGCGATCCCTCGGCGCCCATTCGCGTGACCGTGAGCGAGATCTCCGGACCCGGCGCCACGGACCTGCTTCCCGGTGGTCTGCAAGGCAGCGCGCTCCTGAATCCCGACCCGCTGAATCCGGCCAATCCCGCGATCGCCAACACCGAAGTCTTCAACCCCGCCATCGCCAATCCGGCCATTGCGAATCCGGCCATTGCGAATCCCGCCATCGCCAACCCGGCCATCGCGAATCCAGCCATTGCGAATCCGGCGATCGCCAATCCCGCCATCGCCAACCTCTCCACGTCGAATGCGGATATCGCCAATCCGGCCATTGCCAATCCCGCGATTGCCAATCCGGCCATCGCCAATCCCGCCATCGCCAACACCGCCATCACAGACGCGAACTGGGCCATCACCAACGGCGGCAACTCGACGGGTACTTATTCCGTCCACATCATCTCGAACGTGGCTCTACCGCGCCGCATCATCCCCCAACTCATTCTGAATAAGACTTACACCACGCCCATCGCCGTGGGCTGCAGTCTGCAGGAACAGCCCCAGACCGTCGTGGTCTCCAATATTTCCAATCCCAAAATCTCCAATAAGCAGCAGTTGTCCCAGACCAGCCTCGGCAAGACGATCGCCAGCGTGCTGCGCGGCGGCCGCCAGGCCATCGTTCGCCCGCACGACACCCCTCCTCCCGCAGGCGGCGACAACTCGGACATCACCGATAGCTCCGTCGACGATGCCACTGTGACGGTGGGTCCCGGAGAGACCGTCTACGTGACGCTGCGCTTCTTCAACACCGACGCTACGCAGCCTCTGGGCTTCGACCCCGGCAACGACATCACCATCGTGATCATTTCGCAAGCCATCGGCACCGGCGACACGCAGGATTCGGTTGCGGCCTCCCACCTCTTCCCCGCCACCGGTTCGCTGCCCGCCACGGTTGTAGGGGCCGATTACGATACGCAGCTTCTCGCCGCCGGCGGCAATGCGCCCTTCACCTGGACTCTGGTCTCCGGCAGTCTTCCCCCCGGCCTCTCGCTCAGCCCCGGCGGAGAAATTAAAGGACACGTCAGCGGCAACGGCGGTACTTACAACTTCATCGTTCAGGTGACCGACAGTTCGAATCCAGCTCAGCCTCCCGCACAGGAAACCCTGCAGATCCAGGTCAGCAACATCGCCCTGGCCATCACCAGACTCGCGGCCTTTAACGCCAACGGCAGCGCCGGCGTCCGGCCGGGAGACACCATCACCGTGACTCTGCAGGTGACTGACAACGGCGGCAATGCAACCGGTGTCACACCCTCCATTTCGATCAACGGTACCGGGACGGCCACCGCCAGTTGCGGCGCGCCCAGTCCCCTGACTGCTAACATGGCCACCGGCGGCAGCCAGACGTTTACGTTCAGCTGCGGTTCCGTCTCCGGCACAGGCAGCCTCACCTTCTCCGTGTCTCTCACGGCCACCGATAGCGTTCTCGGCGCCTCGCTCAGCGTGAGCCCGGCCACTTCCAATGCTGTGCCGCTGCTCGGCGCGCCTCCGGCCGTGACTTCCTCGGCCACCGCCGGCGGCCAGACCTACACACCCGGTGTCTGGACCAACCAGCCGGTCATCATTTCCTTCACCTGCACCACGGCCACCGGCGCTCCCAGCACCAAGCAGGTCACCGTGACCAGCCCCGGCGCCAATCAGACCGTCACTACCAGTTGCACCGATGCTGCCGGCAACACTACCAGCGCTTCGTACGGCGGAATCAATATCGATCTCACCGCTCCGGTCATCACGTTCGCCGCCACGCTGAACGGCCAGCCGTATTTCGGCACGCCTACAAATCTGCCGGTTGTCGTCACATTCTTCTG
>DASZMZ010000198.1:0-28568 GCA_035551455.1 Candidatus Sulfopaludibacter sp. | reverse complement strand
CGCCGCTCGCCGAAATCGTTCCGATACTCAACGGCGTCCCTCCGAAATTCGAGACCACAATGTTCTGCGGTGCGCTGGAGGTACCCACATTCTGCGAGATGCTCAGAGTCGACGGCGAGAATCCAATCGCCGAAGGCCTGGGTGTCGGCAGCCGCACCGGCGTCACGCCGAACACATAATACGAGCCGATCGGACCAATCGCCCCCGATGACGCCAGGACGCCGGCCATGTTCACGACCAGTTTCGCGCCGCCTCCGCCCGCGAAAACCGTACCGCTCGAATCCACGGACAAGCTATTCAAGCCGCCGCTGTTCGCGCCCATCCAGATCCAGGTCCAGTTGGCGCCCGTCATATCGTCCATCCGAATCACGGCCGGCTGGTACGATTCGTTATCGGCCACGTAGATCTTCCCCGCCGCATCCAAAGTCACGGCGACCGGCGACTGGAAGGAGTAAGTGGCGCCCGAGATCGGCACCGACTGAGTCAGTGCCGTCCAGTTCGTGCCATTCAGATCGTCCATTCGGACCAGTCGCTTGTTCCCAGTGTCCGCAACATAGATGCGCGCGCTGGAATCCACCGCGATGGATTGCAGCCATTGCGAGAACTGGCCCGTGCCGCTGCCCACGCTGCCGTAAGCGGCGAAGTTCGCCCCGCTCATGTTGTCCATGCGGACCACCCGGCAGTTGCCCGCATCCATCACGTAGATTCTGCCCGCCGAATCCAAAGCGATACCCGAAGGATCGTAGAATTGTCCGGCGCCCGAACCGCACGTCCCATAAGACGTCCAATTTGTGCCGTTCATGTCGTCGATGCGGACCACGCGGCAGTTGTACGTGTCCGCGATATAGATTCTGCCGGCGCTATCCAATGCGATTCCGTAGGCGCCATAGAACTGGCCTACGCCGCCGCCCTGACTGCCGTAGGAAATCTGATTGGTGCCCAGTAAGTCGTCCGACCGGTGTATCTGCTCGCTATCCGAGTAATAGAATGGCGTGTATGCGGAGTTATAAATGCTGGTCCCGCGCGCCGCTGCTCCACCTGTTCCGAATGCCTGTGAGGTGGCGCCGGTGATTGCCTGCGCCGCGCCGTTTACGGTCAACGTACCGCTGAACTGTCCGCTAAAGGTGTACGAGCACGTAACGTTGCCGCCCTTGCCGCCACCGGAACAGCCCTCTGCAAAGGTGCCGCTGGTGAAGTTGGCGTTGACGGAGGTGGTGCCGTCGGTAGAAGTATAGGAATAGCTGCCGCCCGCACAGGTATTGATGCCCGTGCCCGGACAGCTCAGACTCAGCGTCCCGGATGGTGTGGTAGGGCTGCTGGTGACGATGACTCCAGAGCCCGCAGATCCCGACCCACCGGAATTGGTGAAGCTACCTTGGTCGGCATGCGCCAGACAGAAAGCGAATAAAACAGTAACCAGAGTCCGATTCATCTAAATCCCCTCCGATTTTCCGAGTGCGGCGCCCAATTGGAAAAAGTATACACCGGAGTGGCCTATTCAGGGTTGTAGGATTTTCAGACGCTGCCGAAAGATAGGTTACAGTTGTGTATTACTCCTATTTCCCGGGATCCCATGCGTCTCCTCCGGCCAGGTAGCGGCGCGTCTGATATTGCTCGGCTTCCGCTGCCGTGAGATGCCTCGTATGTGGATCGCGTTCGGCGGCGTGCGCCCCGGGTCCGCTGGAATTGTACTCCGCGTAGAAGACGGTCTCCAGGTACTTCGTCTCGCCCGGATGCCACTCACGCCAACCGGCAGGCTCGATAAAGTCGCCCATCTCCGTATTCAGAAAAAGGACTGTGGCGTACGGTCTCCACGGCCGGCCGAGCCAGACGTGCTGTACGCCCGCGTCGGCAGTCAAACGGCAGTGATTGAACACGTAGCCGTTGTCCTGACCGGCATCGCTCTTACCTTGCGCGGTGATGTAGCCGCCGGCTTTGCGATTGCTGTGGATCTCGCAATGTTCGAAGACGGCGCGGCCATCGCCGAAGATGAAATCGACATTGCCTTCGATGTAGCAATCGACGAAATACTGTCGCTTCTTGGCGGCGTACACGGTGTCCTGATTGCCGAGGAAGCGCATATTGCGGAAGACGGCGCGGTCACCGGTGACGGCAATGGCGAGCGCCTGCGAGCCCTGCGGCAACTGCGGATGAGTCCGGTTGAAATCGTTGGAGAAGGTGAGATTCTCGGCGGTAAAGCCATCGCCGCTGACATCCACTGTGGCGGACTTCAGCGTGCTGCCGGTGCTGCCCGCGCTGTTGTCGAACACAATCACGGTCTTGGAAGCGTCGAGATAGGGACTGCGCAGGTGGATATTCGGTTTGGTGATCTTCAACACCTCGCGGTAGATTCCCGGCGCAATCGAAATCACGGCGCCCTCCGCCGGAGCCACGTCAATGGCTCGTTGGATCGAGTAAAACTCACCGGTGCCCGACGCGGCAACGTACAGCGTCTTATCTTCGGCAGGCACCGCGACGTCGGCGGCGGGCGCGGTGGGAAGGGCGGGGAAGGCCGTGAAGCTGCAGGAGGCGGGCGCGTTTTGAACAGCGCCGCGGAGATCGGTATTTTCGACGCGAACGTCCTCGCCTCGCAGACCCTGCACCGTGACATCTTCCAGCGTGACGCCGAGTTTGTGCCCCGCATCGAGTCCCAGAAACGTAAGCCAGCCGGGCGTGGCGCTGTGAACATTCTTGAGAACGATGTTGCGATAGACGGGCAGTTTCTCGCCCGGAAATGTCGTGTACATGGACGTCAACAGAATGGGATTCGGCACGTCGCGCATACATACGTTTTCATAGGCAACATCGTCCACCACTCCGCCGCGGCTGCGATCGCTCTTGATGCGGATGCCGTAGTCCGTGCCGTCCAGCGTGAGGTCGGATACACGAATGGCGCTGACTCCGCCGGCTGTGCCGCTGCCAATCGACATGCCGTGGCCGGAATAGAAATGGTTGTGCACGATGGTCATGTGACTGGACGGCCCGGCGGCGCCAGTCTTGATAGCGACATTGTCGTCGCCGGTCGCGATCTCGCAGTAAGTGATGGTGACGTTGGTCGAACTCGAAGGATCGATGCCGTCGGTGTTGCGCGCGGTCTTGGGCGTCTGGATCTTGACACCCCATGCGGTGAAGCCGTTGGTCTGATCGATGCCGACGTGGAAGTTCGGCGAGTTGCGCAGGGTGATGCGATACAGAATGAAGCCGTCGGACTGTCGAATGGAGATGAGGCGAGGAACGCTTTGCGAAAGGTCCATCACCTTCGCGGTCTTGGCGAGATCCCACCAGGTGACGTCCTGCCCCAGAAGTTTGACTCCTCCGCGGCCATCGATGGCGCCATCGCCCATGATGGCGGCGCCGGCAGCATGGTCGGCGGTGATGAAGGTCTGGCAGCCGTGGCCGCGTTCGTTGACTACGCCGCAACTGCCGGGCGTGAGATCGTAGTCGCGGGGATTGCGCGAGGCGAAGAGCGCGGCATTGGCATCGATCAGCAGGGTCACGCCGGCGCGGAGTTGCAGCGGACCGGCAAGGAATATGTGGCGAGCCCCGTCGGGCTTCAGTTCGACAGCCTGTCCGGCGGGACAATGGTCCATCGCGGTCTGCAGGCGCGTCGTGTCGGGATTGCGGTCCTCGGCGGTGGACATTCGCGAGGCCAGCACCGTACAGGTTGCGGGAATGTGAGGCTCGGTGACATGGCGCGTGTCCTGAGCGCAAAGGGGCACGGCGGCGGCGAGAAGGAAGAGCGGGATACGCACTACCTTAGGTTATCGCCGGGGGCCCAGTGTTGCAGGAACTTCTCGGCATAGCGACGGGTAGCGCGGCGTCCAATTTGTTTTGCGCTGCTCAGTTTTACCTCCCGTTGCGCCGTGCTACAAGAAAGACTATGGCGATGGATGCGGATGGCGTTGACCCCGTAGAGGTCCCAAAGCGGACCTTATATACAGGCGCCGAGATGCCGGCGATCGGGCTCGGCACGTTTGGTTCCGATCACGTGTCGCCCGAAGAAATTGCCGCGGCCGTGAAAGGCGCGATTGGCGTGGGCTACCGGCACGTGGATTGTGCTTCCGTTTACGGCAACGAAGATCGGATTGGAGGCGCTCTCCAGGAGGTGTTCGACGCCGGGATGCGGCGCGAGGAACTGTGGATCGTTTCGAAACTATGGAACGACCGGCATGCCGAAGAGGACGTTATCCCTTCATGCAAGAAGTCGTTGGCCGACCTGCGGCTGAACTATCTGGACATGTACCTGGTGCACTGGCCCTTCCCCAATTTTCATCCGCCGGGCTGCAGCGTGGATTCGCGAAGTCCCGATTCGCGACCGTACCTGCACGAGAATTTCATGAAGACCTGGCGGCAGATGGAGCGTCTGGTGAATCTGGGACTGGTGCGCCACATCGGCACGTCCAACATGACGATTCCGAAATTGAAGCTGCTGCTGCGCGACGCTCGCATCCGGCCGGCTATCAATGAAATGGAGCTGCATCCTCACTTTCAGCAGCAGGAATTGTTCGACTTCGTGCGTACCCAGGGCATGGAGCCGGTGGGTTATTCGCCGGTCGGTTCGCCCGCCCGGCCGGAGCGCGACCGCACGCCCGAGGATACCGTGGATATTGAGGATCCGGTGATTAGGGCCATTGCCGAACGCTTGGGAGTGCATCCCGCGGTGGTGTGCGTGAAGTGGGCGGTGCAGCGCGGGCAGACGCCGATACCGCTCTCCACCAAGCGGCGGAATTATCTGGCCAACCTCGAGAGCACGGTCAGCGCGCCGCTCACCGCCGAGGACATGCAGGCGATCGCGGCCATCGACAGGAACTGCCGCCTGATCAAAGGCCAGGTGTTTCTGTGGCGTGACAACCAGACGTGGGAAGATTTGTGGGACCTGGACGGAGAGATCAAGAAATGATTGGCGCATACCTGCCTGGAAACAGCACCGTGGAATTGAAGGAGGTGGCCGTTCCCGAACCCGGCCACGGCGAAGTGTTGTTGCGCATGAAGGCATCCACCATCTGCGGTTCGGACATCCGCTGCATCTACCACGAGCACCTGGGCAAGGGTCCGGAGGGCTACCAGGGCGTGGTGGCGGGACACGAGCCGTGCGGCCAGATTGTGAAGACCGGCGCGGGATGCCGCCGTTTCGGCGTCGGCGATCGGGTGATTGTGTATCACATCTCGGGCTGCGGGGTGTGCAACGATTGCCGCCGCGGCTATATGATTTCCTGCACCAGCGAGCGGTACCGCCGCGCGTACGGCTGGCAGCGCGATGGCGGCATGGCCGATTATCTGCTGGCCGAAGAGAAGGACCTGATCCATCTGCCTGCCGAGCTCAGCTATGCCGATGGCGCTCAGGTGGCTTGCGGTTTCGGCACGGTGTACGAGGGCCTGCAGAAGATCGGCATCAGCGGCAACGACGCGGTGCTGATCACGGGACTGGGTCCGGTGGGTCTGGCGACGGGTGCGCTCTGCCGCAAGCTGGGCGCGAGCCGGATCATCGGCATCGACGTGGTGGAAGAGCGGATGAAGCTGGCGCTCGATCTCGGGTTGTGCGACGAGGTGCTGGCCAGCAGTCCGGAGAATGTCGCGCAAGTGCGCAAGCTGACGGGCGGCCATGGAGTGGAGCGCGCGGTGGACTGCTCGGCGAATGATGCGGCGCGCGCCACGGCGATTCGCGCCACGCGCAAATGGGGCCGCATCGTGTTACTGGGCGAAGGCGGGCGCGTGGAGTTCAATCCCTCGCCGGACATCATTCACGATCAGAAGACGATTTACGGGTCGTGGGTCACGTCCACATGGCTGATGGAGGAACTGGTGGAGAAGCTGGTGCGCTGGAATCTTCATCCCGCGGATCTGGTGACGCACCGTTTTGCGCTGGAGCGGGTGGCGGACGCTTACTCGCTGATGGCGTCGGGGAAGTGCGGCAAGGTGGCGGTCTGCTTCGACGAGGAGTTAGTTTAGGGGACGATCACCAGGCGGCGTCCCGATGGCTGGCGCTGCCAGGCGGTCTCGATTTCGCCGAGGGGAACGCGCTCCGTATCGATGCGCAGGGCACCGGTGGCGGCATGCGCGAACACCTGCCGCATGGCGCCGGTGAGGACGTCGAGAGGCGGAATTCCGGCGGTCCCCATAATGGTGACGGCGGCGCTGCGCAGGACGGAGGCGGGGAGCGAGATGACCGGACCGGCGCCATCGCCCACCTGCACGAAGCGCGTCTCGGCACGGATGACGGCGAATTCCTTGCGCGTGACGGCCGCAAAGAAGGCTTCGGCGGGCGCGCCCCAAACGTAGTCGATGACCACGTGGAAGCCCGACGATCCGGCCTCGCGGGCAAAGGCGTCGCTGAGGGCCGCGGTTGGCGCGTCGAGTGAAATGACGGCGTCGGCGCCCAGACTCGGCAGCGTCGAGAGGGATTGCGGATTGCGTCCGGCGGCCACAACGCGCGCGGCGCCCATGAGCTTCGCGATGGAGATGGCGAGTTTGCCGGTGACTCCGGTGGCGCCGAGGATGAGGACGTTTTCGCCGGCCGCGAGTTTGGCGCGGTAGGCCAGCGACAGCCAGGCGGAGACAGCGGGATTGGGTAGCGCGGCCGCGGTCTCATCGCTGACTCCATCGGGCACGTCGAAGGTGAAGGCGCGAGGCACCACCGCGCGCTGCGCCATGGCGCCGAAGGGCGGACGAACGCCACCGAAGAAGACTCGTCGCCCATCGCTCAGGCGGCCCACACCGTCCGTGCCGCAGACGCACGGCAACTGTCGCGGACTGGCGAAGTGGGTACCCGCCGCGAGTTGCCGGTCGATGGGCTTGAGCGAGGAACAGAGCACCTCAACAAGGGCCTCGTTTTCGTTGGCGGCCGGCTCCGCGAATTCCCCGCAGCGAGGCGGTTGGCCCAGAGTATGCAAAACGGCGGCATTCATAGTGCAGATGACGGCCCCCAGGTTCCCATGATCTATTATGGCGATGAAGTGGCAATGTGGGGCGGCACCGATCCCGACGACCGACAGCCGATGGTCTGGAAGGACCTGGCACCTTACGAGGATCCTGAACTGCTTTAACCAGGAGCCTTCGATCACTACGTGCGGCTGATTGCGATCCGCCGCCGATTCGAGGCGCTTCAATCCGGGTTCGCCCACACGCTGTTGGCCGATGATGCGCGCAACATCCTGGTGTACAGTCGCGACCTGGGAGACACACACGGATATGTACTGGTTAACTGGAGCGGCACCGCGCAAACTGTCGATTTGCAACTTGGCCTACCTGACGTCGACTCCGCCATGATCGATTGGCTGGATCCGACTCAGGCAAGGGTTCAAGATGCCTCGGCGAATGTCCGGAATGGGCGGCCGGGGATTCAGGCGGTTTCCGCCGCCAGGCCGGCGGTGATGTCGCACAACGGCAAGGCCACTGTTTCCCTGAAGCCTTGGGGGAGCATGATCCTGGCTTCAGTCGACGCGCAGTAAGTGACTACTTAAGCACGCCAGCTTTCCGCGAGATGTTATCGCTCGCCCTTCTCGCCTGGCCGGCCCCTTGCCTGCTCGTTGGTGCGGGAGGAGCGCCACTAGTCGGCTAGCGATCCAGGATGGTTTACCGCGTTGACAAGTTCGGACCAGTGACGGAGATTCGACTCCCGGTCGATGTCAAGACGCATGCGTTAAAACTGTCAGCGCATTGACCTGTCGAAAGGGTGGTTTCGGCGCTCAGGGCTCTTGATCGAAGAGCCTTGATCTGCATGATTTAAGATGGTGAGCGCGGTAGGAATCGAACCTACAACCTACTGATTAAGAGTCAGTTGCTCTGCCAGTTGAGCTACGCGCCCGCTCTGTGGAAAGTCGGCAGGAAAACCTGGCGCCGCTTGCGGCAGCGCCAAGAAAGATTATAGCATCCCCGGGCGAAATGTCACGACACAGACTTTCCGGATTCCACGGGCAGCGAAGCCGCCACGATCTGCGCGATGTCCAGCAGTTTCGGAGGGCTCTGCGTAATGGTGCCCAACGCATCGCGAAACATCGTCTGGCAGAAAGGGCAGGCGGTCCCAATGACCTGCGCCCCAGTGGCCACCAACTCTTCGGCGCGCTCCGCATTCACGCGCTTGCCGGTCTCCTCTCCAAGGAACATCTGACCGCCGCCGGCGCCGCAGCAGAAGGACCGCTCGCGCGAGCGTCCGGGATCCACCACATCGGCGGTCCGTCCGATGACGGCGCGAGGCTCATCGTATACATTGGCGTAGCGGCCCAGATAACAGGGGTCGTGATACACCACGGTCTCGCGCCCGGACTGCGCCGCAGGCAGGCGTGATTCCAGCCGGGCCAGCAACTGGCTGTGATGCTCGATTTCGAAAGTTCCGCCGAACTCCTGCCAGTCCTTGCCGATGGTGCGCACACAGTGAGGACAGATCGACACCATTTTCTTCACGCTCGCAGCGCGTATGGTCTCGATGTTCGACTCGGCAACCTGCGAAACGGCCAGATCGTTGCCCAGACGGCGGGCCGGATCGCCCGTGCATTTCTCCTTGCGGAGCACACCGAAGGTCACGCCGGCATGGCGCAGCACGCGCGCGAGGGCCAGGACGATTTCGCGACCCTGCGGATCGTACGCGCCCATGCATCCCAGCCAGAGACAGTATTCCTGGCTGCCATCGTAGAACGGCAGTTCGTTCTTCTCGATGAACTTCTGGCGCTCGTTGGACGCGAAACCGAGGGCGTTGCCGTTGCGCTCCAGGTTCAGGAACAGCTTGGTGCCGAAGTCGTCTTCCCACTTGCCGGTATTGACCGCGCCGCGGCGGAGTCCAATGATAATGGGCAGGTGCTGGATGCCCACTGGGCACTGATACTCGCAGGCGCCGCACGTGGTGCACTGGAAGGCGGCCACTTCGGAGATGTGCTTACCCAGGAGAGGCGCTTCGTTGCCGGGCCCGAACTCATTCAGGTAGCCGCGCAGCCCCAGAATGATCTCTTTGGGGTTGAGAATTTTGCCCGTGTTGTTGGCGGGACAGTGTTCGGTGCAGCGTCCACATTCCACGCAACTGAAGGCCTGCAGCGAATCGATGCGCGTGACGTCCTTGCCGGTGTCGAGGCCGAAATCCTCGTCGCCTTCCAACGGCGGAATCCGGCTGAAACCCGCGCGCCGTAAGAATACGGTGAACGGACTCAGGGCCAGGTGGAGGTGCTTGGTGTGCGGAATCAGCGGCAGAAAGGTGAGCAGGGCCAGCGTGTGCAGCCACCAGTTGATGCGTCCGCCGGTGGTGCCCTCGCCGAAGTAGAGGCCGCCCAGATAGGTGACCATCAGGGCAAAGATCAGAAATGCAATGAAGCCGGATTCGGGCGATACCGTCCCTAGCCATTTCGGCTGGACCACGAATCGCCGGATGAACAGGCCGGCGATGGACACAGCCACGGCAACGGCCCAGAAGGCAACGAACGCGAAGTAAAAGCGGCCGAACGCGGAATGGGGCGAGAGAAATCCCAGACCGAATCCCGACGCGACATGATTCAGCGTGATGAGGCCGAAGGCGCAGAATCCCCAGAAAACGAAGGCGTGGGCCAGACCGGGCAGCGGCCGCTGCCGGATCACCTTGCCCTGCGCCATCACCTCCCAAAGGAATTGCGAAATACGCGGCCCCAGCGGCGCTACCGTGAAATCGGGAGTAGCGCGGGAGCGGCGAATCACATCCAGCACATGGCGCAATCTCATCCAAAACCACGCCAGCGAGGTGACGAGGAGTACGATGAGAACTGCCCGTTCCGTCCATGATGGCTCGATCATAATCAGTTCTGAATGTAGCGCAAATGGACGACGCAGGCGCTAACATACAACAACCGTGCTCTTCTCAAAACTCAGGCGGGCCTGGTCGACTGTGAAGTTTCGCGCGGCCATACTCGGGCAACTACGCCCGGATGTGCGGGTGGCTACCGGCCAGGAACGACATTCCGGGCTTCCGCTGTGCGTGGCGTGGTCGATGGGGTCGCACGCGAAGAGCTACCTGGCGCGGACCGCGTTTCTTCCGGGGTATGAGGAGCGGAATCTGGGGCGGGCTTGGTTCTGGCGGTTGGAAGAATTCGTGCGCAGCCAAGCGCCGGAGTGCACCCTGGTCTTCATCGAGGCGCACGAAGCGCAGGTGCGGCTGATGGGGGGTTGCCGGTACTTTTCGGTGCCGGCCTGGGTTTGGGGAGACATGGACGTGCCGATCGGCGCGTCCGTGGCGCGCGAGACGAAGCGGCAGGAAGGTTATCGGATTCGCAAATACCAGTTACAGGTGGACGTCACGCGCGATCCGGAGAAGGTCCGGCATTTTCATCAGGAGATGTACGTGCCGACCACGCTGGAATCGCACGGTGACGGGGCATATCTGATTGGGCTGAACACGCTCCACCATTGGCTGGAGAATGGCGACCTGCTGATGGTTCGCAATGCCGAACAGGAGATTGGCGGCATGGTGCTGAGTTACGACGGCGGCAACCCGCTTACTGCCTTTCCAGGGGTTCTGCGCGCCGACCGGCGTTTCCTGCAACAGGGTGCGATGGGGGCGCTGTACCTTTGCTGCGTGGAGCGGGCGGCCGCGAAGGGCTATCGCAAGTTGAACCTGGGACGGTCGCGACCGTTTCTACTGGACGGGGTGATGCAGTACAAGAAAAAGCTGGGGCACCGGATTGTCAGCGCCACATCGACGGACTACGCGCTGCGGGTTTTAAAGCTCAGCGGAGGAGCGGTCGAGTTTCTGCGGAACAATCCGTTCATTTACCGGTCGGGCATGGGCTTGTGCGGGGCAACGTTCACCAGCGCCGGCGACGGCGCAATGACGATGGGGCTGTATCCGGGACTGGAGAAAATGGTGGAGTACCGCGTGGCCGAGGGGCAGACGGACGTGTATCCCAAGGGCGGCCCAAGCAAAGCCGCAAGGGGATAGAATTTGCAGTTGGCGTCGCTAACGCCGGGACGAGGTGGACATGTTGGGTGGCGGAATCTTTGCGCTGTTTCTGTTGTGCGCCGGCATCGCGTTTTACTTTCTGCCGTCAATCATCGGCAGGAACAAGACCAATTCCGGCGCAATCTTCGTATTGAATTTGCTTCTGGGCTGGACGCTGGTGGGCTGGGTGGTTGCGCTGGTCTGGGCGTTGACCGTGGACACTCCTCCGAACAACGTCGTGCAGGTCATCCAGTCGCCAGCGAGTCTACCGCCGGTCGGCGATCGCTTTTGCAGTTTCTGCGGACACCGCTGCCGCGCGGACGCGCGCTTCTGCGACGGTTGCGGGCGGCCAATCGGTCCGATGGGATTACCGGCGGGTGCGTGATTGGGCGCATCAGCCCCGACGTTCGTACGATAATGGACCTGAAGGGACACGCGCAGTCCCTGCAAAGTTCATGCCCGGGTGGCGAAATAGGCAGACGCAACGGACTTAAAATCCGTTTTTCCGAAAGGAGAGTGCGGGTTCAATTCCCGCCCCGGGCACCAAAGTAAGTAGCGATCACCCGTCAAGTGGAATCATTTTGCGAGGAGAGGCGAAAGACCGCGTTGCGCCAATGAACGTGGCCTCCCGGTTTGTCCTCTCCCCGCTGGTTTCTCCAAGTGTCTGATATGACCGCTTGCCAGTCACTGGCCCTTTCGAGCCCAATCTTCACTCACTTCGACCAGGGCGGGGCATCGAAGGCCAGCGCGTTTCACTTGTTACGAGTGGCCCAGCACACGGTGAGGCTGGTACGGTTCGGCCAGCGACTTCAACTCGGCATCGTCCAACCGCACGTTTAGAGCCGCCACCGCGTCATCCAGATGATTCATCTTGCTGGCGCCCACGATCGGAGCGGTAATCCCGGGTTGCTGCAGCACCCAAGCCAGCGCCACCTGCGCATTGGAGATGCCGCGCTTTTTGGCGATTTCCGTGATGCGGTCGACCACGTCGAAGTCGGAGTCCTGGTAGTACAGCCCCTGCGCGTAGTCGTCCGTCTTGGCGCGCACTGTGTCTCCGCGGTCCCCTCGTCGACGATTGCCCATCACGAAGCCGCGCGCCAATGGACTCCAGGGAATCACGCCGATCCCTTCTTCGCGGCAGAGCGGTAACATCTCGCGTTCTTCTTCGCGATACACCAGATTGTAATGATTCTGCATCGTGGCGAAGCGCGTACAGCCCATCTCGTCGGCCTTGTACAGCATCTTCGCGAACTGCCAGGCGTGCATGGACGACGCGCCAATGTAGAGCGCTTTCCCCATCTTCACCACTTCGTCCAGCGCCTCAATCGTCTCTTCGATTCCCGTTTCGTAATCGAAGCGGTGAATCTGGTAGAGGTCGACGTAATCCATCTGCAGTCGCTGTAAACTCTCGTCGATGGCGTGCATGATGTGCTTGCGCGAAAGGCCGCGCTGATTCGGGTCGTCACCCATCGGGTTGAAGACTTTGGTGGCGACCACCACGCGGTCGCGCGACGGTCCGAAATCCCTCAGCGCGCGGCCCAGAACTTCCTCGCTCGCGCCCGCGGAGTACATGTCCGCGGTATCGAAGAAATTGATCCCCAACTCAAGCGCGCGTTGAATGAAGGGGCGGCTCTCCGCCTCGTCCAGTACCCATTCCCGCCACTTCTTTGAGCCATACGTCATGGTCCCAAGGCAAATTCGCGACACCTTGAGCCCGGTGGATCCCAAGCGGATATATTCCATTCTCTATCTATAACACCGCCGGCCCGCAGCCTATGCGACCACTAACTCGTAGACTGTGATTTCCGGAGGCGCCCCGATCCGAATGGGAACAAAAATCGTGCCGATTCCACGATTCACATACAGTTGTCCGCCGGCCTTTTGAAAATGTCCGGCAACGTACGGAGTCACCAGCCGGCTCGGCGCGATTTCGGGACTGATGAACTCCAGCGCTGCCTGGCCTCCATGAGTGTGTCCGGCCATACTCAGGTCGATCCCCAATTCCGCGGCGCGCGGAAAAGTATCGGGATTGTGGCTCAGCAAAATATTCACCCGGTCGCGCTGAATCAGGCTTTCGATATTGGCTAGCAGGTGTTCCACCGCGGGCGACGGACCGAACCGGCGGTGACTCTGGAAGTCCACGCCCAGCAGGTTGAACGATTCTCCGTGGGAGACGACCGGCACATTTTCACCGCGCAGAATGCGTACCCCGGCGCGACGAAACAGGTCGGTGATCGAGTCTTCCACGCCGCTCCATGAATCGTGATTGCCCAGGCAGCCGAACACGCCATACGGCGCGCGCAAACCGGAAAGAGCCTCCACCACGGCGCCTTGCGTGGAAGGATCGAACGTCACGAAGTCGCCGGTCAGCACCATCATGTCGGGCTTCAACGCATTGGCGATATCGGCGTACTTTCGAATTTCCTCCTGCGGCATGAACGGGCCAATGTGGATGTCCGAAAGCTGGCAGATGCGGAAGCCGTGAAACTGCCGCGGCAATTTCGGCAGCCGAATGCGCTGTGTGGTGGTTTCCAGATTAAGGCGACCGTACAGCAAGCAGTAGGCTCCGGCCACGAAGGGCGCAGCGCTGGCCACAGCCGCGGTCCGCCCCAGAAACTGACGGCGCTCCGGAGACGGCAGATCTTTCTTCTCCGCGAATTTTCGTCCCAGAGCCACGATCCCCTGTGGAATCGCGAACAGCGCAGCCACGATGAAGCCGATGATCGAGGAGGCCAGCCACCACCAAAAGGGCGCCGCCAGAATCGCATCCGCCGGCGTGAGATGCACCGGCGAACGGCGCGGTCCCAGCCAGCCAAAGTTGAATGCCAGCGCGAGCACGTAGAACGCCAGCACCGGCACCCACACCGTCCACCGCCGTTGCACCAAACGGTATAGTCGACGTCCCCAGTAGACCTGGCTGAGGCCAAAAATCAAAATAACGATGGTGAAGATGGACATGGACCTGAGTGTCTAACCCATCGTAGCCGAAACCGCTCGGCCGATTTTCCGGGTGGCCTCAAGCCGCCAACTTCACGTCGAACGAGAGATGGTCGATCATCTCATTGAGCTGTTCCTGCGCGGCGCTCTCCTGCTTTTCCAAATCCGCCGCCTGCTTGCGCAATTCCTCCAGACGATTTTCCTGTTGATTCATTTGCCCGGTATACCGCTGCAGCAATGCCTTTTCTTCCGGACTGCCTTTCAGCGATTTAATATTCTCGCGCAGCCGCTGCTGGTCGTCGAAAATCCTGGTGGTCTCTTCCTCGCAGGCATCCTTCTGTTCGCTCAGGCCGGCAACCACGGCCTTCTGCGCCAGCACCTTATGCAGGGCCTCCTCGATCGCCGGACCAATGGATTTCTGCCGCACAAAAATCGCCAATTGGTCGTTGGTGATGTTGGAGATCTGGTACGTCTGCTGCAGCGGGCGAGCCTCCTCCACCACGAAACTGGTGGTCTGCTTCGGCTCCACGGCCACGCGGAAACGCATCCAATCGGCCGTAGTCTCCAGGGGCTTGGCCTCATTGCGTAGTTCGTAGCCATTGCGCACCGGATGCTCGATAATGACCGTGCGCGGCGACGTGTCCTCATTGCGCATCGTATACGTGCGGCGCTCGCGCAACTCGTGCTCCTGAGTCATCACCCCGCGCGCCAGCCGGACGCGTGTGACGTTCTGCTGCTCGCTGCCGATTTTGGAGCTGACGATCAGCGCCAGGTCCGTCGCGTATGAGATCAGCCGCTTTTCCCCGGGACGGATTGGGTCGAACACGCCCTCGCCGGCGAAGGTCTCCTCCTCCATGACGCTGAAGCTGCCACCATCCAGAGTGAGGCCCGTGGAGTTATTCAGCCAGAGCGCACGCTGCGCCCGCGGAAGACCGATCCGGTCGTTCCAGATGGAGACTTTCTCGGCGCCGATATTCGATTGCGCGATGGGCACCAGGGCCGAGCGGTTCTTCAGAATCGTGATCGGGTCCTTCAGCTTGTACTCGAAAAGATCGCCGAGTTCCTGTGCATTGGCGGCTGCGGTCTGTTCGTATATACCGCCCCCGATGCCACCGCCCATTCCGGCACCGGTTCCGCTGCGTACCGTGTTCCGATTCCCACCGAGCGCTGCTCCGCTGCCGAGCGAGCCGCCAGAGCCGAGAGTGCGGCCCGCGTTGGCCACTGAGGTTGACGAATGGTTCATGGGCAGTGCTTCCGCCGACACAGTCACTGTCGAGGTGGTGCTTCCCACCTGCAGCCGCACATCCTGACGCCGCATCTGTCCGCCGCCGACATTCAAGCCAGTGAGGACGGTGGTCTGGAACCCGGCAGACTGCACCTCCAATCGCGAAAACTCGCGCGAACCCGTCAGTTCGTACATCCCGTTGGCATCCGCCTGCACCTGCCCGGCCAGTCCGCCGTTCTCGTCGTACACCCTGACCAGCGCTCCCGATATGGCCGCCCCGCTCGGATCAGTGACGCGCCCTGCGATCCGGGCGCCGCCAGGAATCAGCGTCGCCTCATGAGTCTGCGGCGCCGCCATCACGTCCTGCGGCATGGGCACCACCGGACGCCGCGTGTAATAAGGCTGCGACAGGTTCTGTACAAAGGATTGCGGAGCCCCCGCCACCAGCGAAAGCTGCACGTTTTGCCAATCCTGCCCGACTGTGTTATCCACAATCGCCCAACCTTGCAGCAGCGGCTGATGGCCCGTCTTCGGATTGAGCACGATCCGGTAGGTCGATTTCCAGACCGGCACCTCGCTGATGTAACTTACGAAAATGGAGCGCTCCCCTGTGCCCTCCGTCGAAACTACCATGCGGCGCACATCGGCCTCACGCCCCGCCGAGATAATGTCGAGCATGCGATCCACCTTGCCCGCCAGTCCCTTGTCCAACAGCTTCACGGAGAAGCCCGGCGACACTTCGGTGGTCTTCAATTCGCCGGAGTCGGTGATCAGCGAAACGTAATCGACTTCGAGCGTCGCGCCTCCGCCCATCCGGGTCTTCCGCTCGACGCTCAGCAGGCGACCGGTGGCCACATTATTGGCATTGCGGATCTCCAGGCGCGCGCCGCGCAAGGAGTTGAGGAAATCGGTGAGCGTGGTCTTCTCGTCCAGGGGCAGACGCAGGTCGCCCAGTTGGCGGTCGATCGGCGCCGAGGAGCCGTACTCCACCCCGGTGATGCGGCCCCCGTCCAGATCCAGCACAGTGAGCGATTTCAGCACATCGTTGAGCTGCCCGGAGGTGAACGGGATGGAGACGTCCTGCTTGTCCTTCACCTTACCGATGTGCTCGAAGTAACCCACCCCGTTTTTATAAAGAACCACCCGCTTCACGGGCAGTTTGTCGGCGTCCTGCGCCAGGACGGCGAGCGGCGCCAGGAGTGCGGCAACCCAGATTCGGGATCGAATTCCAGACATAATGCTCCTTTAGGATGGTCTGACGTGCAAGTATAGCGCCGTGTTACTTTTAAGTTTCCATGTCTCTTCCCAGCACCACAAGACCCCCAAACTGGCAGCCGGATTCGTGGCGGCAATTTCCCGCCCTGCAGCAGCCTGCGTATCCGGACCCGGTTGCGTTGGACCGCGTACTGGGCGAACTGCGTCAGCTTCCTCCGCTGGTGGTCAGTTGGGAAATCGTGCAGTTGCGGGAGCAGTTGGCCGAGGCCGCTGCCGGCAAACGCTTCGTCCTGCAGGGCGGCGATTGCGCCGAACGCTTCGTGGATTGCAAACCCCAGCGCATCACCAACATGCTCAAACTGCTGCTGCAGATGAGCCTGGTGCTGGTGGTGGGCGCCAAAAAGCCGGTGATCCGCATCGGCCGCTTTGCCGGTCAGTATGCCAAGCCGCGCTCCACCAACGAAGAGACGCGCGACGGCGTCAGCCTCCCCTCCTATCGCGGCGATATCGTCAATCGCCCGGAGTTCGCGCTGGAAGCGCGTACCCCTGACCCCGATCTGCTGCTGCGCGGCTACGAACGCGCCGCGCTGACTCTCAATTTCGCCCGCGCGCTCATCAAGGGCGGCTTCGCCGACCTGCACCACCCCGAGTACTTCGACCTGGACTGGGCGCAGAATTCGCCGTTGAGCGGCGAGTACCGCCGCATCATGGAGACCATCGGCGATTCGCTCAGTTTCATGGAAAACATCCTCGGCATTCGGGCAGGGGAGACCGACCGCATCGATTTCTTCACCGCGCATGAAGCGCTGCATCTGGGGTACGAATCGGCGCAGACCCGGCCCGTGCCTCGCCGTCCCGGATACTTCAATCTGTCGACGCATTTTCCGTGGGCCGGACTGCGCACCAACCAGCCGGGTGGGGCGCATATCGAATACCTGCGCGGCATCGAAAACCCCATCGGCATCAAGGTGGGGGAGGCCACTACGCGCGACGATATCGCGCAATGGCTGAATGTGCTCGACCCGCAACGCAGTCCCGGACGCCTGACGCTGATCCATCGCCTCGGCCAGAAACGCATCGCCGACGCCCTGCCGCGTCTCATCGAAGACGTGCGCGCCGAAGGCGGCAAGCCGGTGTGGATTTGCGACGCCATGCACGGCAATACACAGACCACCTCCACCGGCGTGAAGACGCGCAATTTCGACGACATCTACCGCGAAGTCGAACAGGCTTTCGATATCCACCGCGCCATGGGGCAGGAATTGGGCGGAGTGCACATCGAGCTTACCGGCGAGAACGTCACCGAATGCATTGGAGGCGCGCGCGGCACCGGCGAATCGGATCTCGGCCGCGCCTACGAATCGGAAGTCGATCCCCGCTTGAATGGAGAGCAGTCGATAGAACTGGCGTTCCTGATCGCCCGCAAGATGAAAAGCTCCGCCGTATCGCAGTGAGTATTGCACGATTGTGCGACGATGAGGGGCGATGAAAGCATTCCTGGTGTGGATGGCGACCGCCGCGGCGGCCTTCGCGGCGCCGAACGCCTCGATTCTGGTATCCGGCGACTGGCTGACGGCGCATCTCAAAGATGACTCGCTGGTGATCCTGCACGTCGGCTCGCCCAGGGATTATGCGGCGGGCCATATCGCCGGTGCGCGACTAGTTACGCTGGCCGACATCTCCATCACCGATCCCACGGGACTGCGCCTGGAACTGCCGCCGGTGAAACTACTCGAAGAGGCCTTCGGGAAACTGGGCGTTTCCGACGCGTCGCGCGTGGTGATCTACGCGGGCAACGATTCGGTGCAATCGGCCACGCGTGTCTGGTTCACACTGGACTACCTGGGCGCGGGCGACCGTGCGGCCCTCCTGGACGGCGGAATTGCGGCGTGGCGCGCGGACGGGCGTCCGCTCAGCATAGACGCGGCGCGGGTGCAGCCGGCGAATTTCACGGCGCATCCGAAGCCGGAAGTGGTCGTGAACGCTGAGTGGGTCCGGACGCATTCGGGTGACCCGACAGTGCAACTGCTGGACGCGCGGCTGCCCGAATTTTACAGCGGCGCGAGCACCGGCGGGATGCCGCGCGCCGGACACATTCCAGGGGCACGCAGCGTGCCTTACAGCAGCCTCCTGGGCGAGAACGGGAAATTGCAGGTCGCGGAGAAACTGGCCGGGCCGGCGGCGCTCACGGTATCGTACTGCCACATCGGGCAGCAGGCCACGGTGATCTACTTCGCGGCGCGCTATCTCGGCCTCAACGCCCGGCTGTACGACGGCTCGTTCCAGGATTGGAGCCGGCGCGCGGATCTGCCGGTGGAGCAAGCGACGGCGGTCCAGGCTCTGGATGCAATCTTCAGTCCGCTGACGGACGCGAAATCGCCGGGACTTGCGGTGCTGGTGCGGAAGGACGGCCAAACGCTGTTCGAGCGCGGCTACGGTGTGCGCGATCTGAGGTCGGCCGCGAAGATCGATGGGCAGACGAATTTCCGGCTGGCGTCGTTCACCAAACAGTTCACGGCGATGGCGGTGATGCTGCTGGTGCACGACGGCAAGCTCACTTACGACCGTCGGCTCACCGAAATTTTTCCCGAGTTTCCCGCATACGGCCGCGAGATTACGGTGCGCCACCTGTTGAACCACACCTCGGGCCTGCCGGATTACGAGGCAACGATGGGCGACGGATGGAGCGCCACGCGCCAGATTCAGGACGCGGATGTCTTGCAGGCGCTGGAACGCCAGGCCTCGGGAAAGTTCGCGCCCGGCACCAGTTGGGAATACAGCAATTCCGGCTTCGTGGTGCTGGGTCTGATCGTGCAGAAGGTGTCGGGGATGCCGTTCCGCCAATTTCTGCGCGAGCGAATTTTCGCCCCGCTGCACATGGACACGACAGTGGCTTTCGTGGCCGGCCAGGAAGAAGTGGCGAATCGCGCGTATGGCCACAACCTGCGGGACGGCGCCCTTGCGGAAGCCGACCAGAGTTCCACCTCCGCGACGCTGGGCGATGGCGGCGTCTATTCGAATCTCACGGACCTGGCGAAGTGGGACGAGGCCTTGTCCCGGCATACGCTGCTGAGTGAATTGGAAATGGCCGAGGCGCTGCGGCCCGTTCCGCCGAAGTCGTACGGCTTCGGCTGGTTTCTGGATCCATACAAAGGTCGCGCGCGCATGTATCATACCGGCAGCTCCACCGGCTTCCGCACGGTGATCGAACGCTTCACCGCCGACCGACTCACGCTGATCGTGTTATCCAACCGGACGGATCTGGACCCGGAGAAACTGGCGCTGGCTGCGGCGGATGCGCTGCTTCGGTGAAATCGCGCACATTTTACGCGCTGAATTTACATACTAACTAACGATAGGGTCTATAGCTTCTAGTACTTACGATGTTTGCATTAAACGTGCATGATCGCACGCTATGACATTGGACCCGGTCGAATGGCGAAAGCAACGGGGCATTTCGCTGGCCGCCATTGCGGCATCCACGAAGATCAGTTCCCGCTATCTGGAGGCAATCGAGGGAGGCAGATTTCAATCTCTCCCCGGAGGCGTCTATGCCCTCAGCTACATCCGTCAATATGCCCAAGCTATCCAGTTTGAGGAGAGCACTCTGCTGGAGCGCTACCGGCGAGTAGTGCGGACGGACGGGTAGAGGTCGGACATCCTGACCCGGCGAGCCCATCGATCTCACACTTACCAAACCGAGAACTCGGCCAGCAGCGGAGGCGCCGCCGTCTCCGTCACGCGCAGCCGCAGCCTCGAAGTGGTGAGGGGCTTGTCCAGCGCGACCAGCCGCCGCGGTCCAACGGAAGTCACAGCGGCCACGGTGTCCCAGTTGATGCCGTTCCAGCTTTCGAGAGTCGCTGCTTCCACGCGCTGACCGTAGCGGATATCCTCGCGCAGGCGGATGACCTTCACGTCCACGGGATGCGGAAATGTGAGCGTGTTCGGCTGCGTCATTTTGGCCTTGGCCGCCAGGTTGACGCCGAACGTCTTCCGGCGCCAATCGCCGAAGGCTTTCAATGACGCGATATCTTCCGCCTGCAGCAATCCCTGCCGGTTCGGCGGCACATTCAGCAGGAAATTTGCGCCCCGGCCGACCGACTTGTAATACAGATCGATCAACTGCGCCGGCGTCTTCACCCGTCCATTTTCCGCTTCGTGCCAGAACCAGCCGGGACGGATCGACACATCGCACTCGGCCGGCAGCCAGTGCGCGCCATGCCGCGTGCCGGCGGGAGATTCGCGCTCGCGGACATTGCCCGGCGACGCGGCGCCGCCGTTGGCACCCACAGGATCGTAAGTGGCCCAACACGGGTCGCCCGCGATGCCGCGCTCATTACCCACCCAGCGGATGTCGGGCCCCACGTCGCTAAAGATACAGGCATCCGGCTGGAGCTTGCGAGTCAGGTCCCAAGTGCCCGGCCAATCGTAGTAGGTGTTGCGGTCGATCGAGCGCTTCTCTCTGGCGCCGCCGTAGTATCCGTCGCCGCCATTGGCTCCGTCGTGCCACACTTCGAAAATCGGTCCGTACCCGGTTAGCAGTTCCGTAAGCTGCGCGCGATAAATGCGGATGTACTCCGGCGTCCCGTACGCCGCGTTATTGCGGTCCCAAGGCGAAAGATAGACTCCGAACGCTATTTTGTGGCGCCGCGCCGCATCGGAGATCTCGCGGACCACGTCGCCCTCGCCGGATTTCCAGGAACTCTTGCGGATGGAGTGGTCCGTGGTCTTCGTGGGCCAGAGGCAGAACCCGTCGTGATGCTTACACGTCAGGATCACGCCGCGCATTCCGCCATCGGCCAACGCCGAAACGATAGCGTCGGCATCGAAGGCCGTGGGGTTGAAGATGTTGGGATCCTCATCGCCATATCCCCACTCTTTATTCGTGAACGTGTTGACGGTGAAGTGAAGGAACGCCGTAGTCTCGAGTTCGTGCCACCGAAGCTGCCGGGGCGAAGGGACGGCGCCGACTGGCGACGGCTTGGCGGCGAGAACGGCCGGAACAGCGGCCAGGAAACCACGTCGTGTGATCACGCTTTCTAACATATCGAAATTGACGGGTACCATGTAGGTTGGGACGCAGAAACGAATACCTGACGCTTTGCGGCGTGATGGCGGCTTACACGGCCGCGCTGCTGGTCTATTCGCAGACGTGGGCATTCACCGGCGACGAAGGCTTTCACCTGCTGGCGGCGCAACTCATCCGCTCGGGCATGCGCCCGTACCTGGACTTCTTTTTCCCTCAAACGCCATGGAATGCCTGGTGGAATGCCGCGTGGATGTCCATCTTCGGCGAAAGCTGGCGCGTGGCGCACGCCGTTGCGGCGCTGATGACGTCCGCGGCAGTCTTCCTGACCGCCGACTACTGGTTCCGCCGCAGCGACGTCGACCAATGGCGACTAGCCGGGTCCGTCACCGCAGGCCTGCTAACCGGGTTGTGCGGCGTGGTGGCGGCGTACGGACCCGTGGCGCAGGCGTACGCACTCTGTCTGCTACTCACCGTGGCGGCGTACCGGTGCTGCCTGCTGGCCGTGGAGCGAGGCGGTTGGCTGCTCTCCGCCGCTACCGGACTTCTGGTGAGCACAGCGGCGGGATGTTCGCTCCTGACCGCCCCTGAAACGATCATCCTGTTCCTATGGATCGTCTTCCGCACGCACAGTTGGCGCAAAGCGGCGGCCTTCGCTGCGGCAGCGGTGGTGCCGTGGGTTCCCGTGTTCAAGATGGCGGCAGCGTCCCCCCGAGTTGTCTGGTTTAATCTGGTGCAGTACCACACCCAATTTCGTCATCTGTATTGGCCGGATACCACGGAGCACGATATCGATGTGCTGACCGGGTGGATCAACAATGGCCAGGCCCTCACGCTGTTGGTGCTGGCGATTAGCGGCCTGTTCTTCGTGAAGTATCGCGGCACGCGCCGGCGGGATGATTTCTACCTCTGCGCCGGGTTGGCAGCGGCGCTCGCGACGGAGATCTCGACCGCGCACCCCACCTTCGAGCGGTACTATTTGCTGGCAGTGCCTTTCGTAGCGATTCCGGCCGTTGCGGGACTATACGCCATCGGGTCGCGCGTGTTCGGGGCGGAGCGGCCCTGGTGGCCGGTGATCGTGGTACTAGCCATCTCGGCACTCGGCTGCGCCAAGACTATCTATGAACGCCGCAATCTGTACACCTGGGGCGATTACGAATCCATAGCCAAAAAGATCGTCGCTGTGACGCCCCCTGGCGGCTCGTTGTATGCCGACGACCACGTCTATTTCGTGCTCCATCGCAAGCCCCCGCCGGGCTTGGAATTCGCCTATTCCCACAAACTGGACCTTCCCCCTGCGAAGCGGAAATCGCTCCATATCCTGACCGAGGATGAGGTGAATCGGCAAATCTCCTCCGGCATTTACAGCACGGTATACATCTGCGAAGACGACGAGACTTACGAAAAGCTGGGCTTGCCCAAACTCTACAAGCACAGAGAAGACATCGAAGACTGCGCCCTCTTCTCGCAACGCGCTCGCTAAGCCCAAGTCCTTGCCAGTTACTTACTCGGCGCGGAGGGCCTGGATCACGTCGATGCGGGCGGCCCGGGCGGCGGGGAGGAGCGAGGCGATCATCGCGGCGGCGATCAGGATCAGGGCCGAAGCCGCCACAAGCATTGCTCCCGGCATGCGCACCACTTCGAAATAGCTGCCGGCGAGACGGGCCAAGGCAAAGCCGCCGAGGGCGCCGGCAACCACTCCGGCGAGCGCCATGGCGGCACCCTGACGGATCACGCCCAGCACCAACTGGCGGGGCTCCGACCCGATGGCGAGGCGGATGCCGAATTCGCGGGTCCGGCTGCTCACCGAGAAAGCGAGCACTCCGGCAACTCCGACGACAGCGATGGCCAGCGCCACGAAGGCGAAGCCACCGAAGACGACGGCGTTGAGACGATCGGGAGTGAGGACTTCGGCGCGCACGTCTTCCAGCGTGGCGGCGCGCTCGACGGGCTGATCGGCGGCGAGACCACGGATGACCTGCTGGACCGGCGCGATGAGCGTGTGCGGATCGCCGTGGGCGTGAACGAAGAGGCGGCCGGCCCATGTCTGCTCCTGTCCGAAGGGCTGGTACACGCTGAGCAGAGCGCCGGGTACGATGTGTTCGTCATCCAGATCGGCGACTACGCCGACGATGCGCCGGGGCTTGGGACTGACGCCGATGAACTTCACAATCTGGTCGGTCCACATGAGGCTGCGGTTGACGGCATCCTGGTTCGGAAACATGCGCTGCGCCAGACTCTGGCTGACGATGACGACCTGCTCGGAACCTCGGCGGTCGAGATCGTTGAAGTCGCGGCCGGAAATCATGGGCACACCGAGGGAGGCGAAGAAGCCGGGCGAGACATTGCGGAACTGAGCGCGCGGATCCTCTTCGCCGGCAGCGCGGACGCGGCCATCGACGGAGAACTCGAAGCCCGGGCCGAAGCTGCCGGCGTCGCGCCACGGGACCTGCGTGCCGAGAGCAACCTGATCGACGTTGGGCAATTCCCGAATGCGCCGCATCATCTCGCGGTAGAAAGCCACCACCTCCTCATCGGTACGTCCGTAGGACATGACGGGGACATTCAAGGCGAGGACGTGGCGCGTATCGAGTCCGGTCTGCGCGGCCTGCAAGGAGAGCAGGGTTTTCACCAACATGGTGGCGCCGGTGAGCAGGATGAAGGACGCCGCGATCTGGGTCACGGCGAAGAGCCTGAGGCGGCGGGTGGCGCCGCCGGTAACCCGCGGACTTCCGCCGACGCGGCCGACCGTACCAGAAGGCAGGCGCGGAACGAAGGCCAGCAGCACGGCGGCAGCCAGCGCCAGCGCCGCGCCCACCCAGAGCAAACTGGAATCGACCGTGAGATCCAGCGCGCGGATAGAGAAGCGCGAGGCATAACGCGCCAGAATCGCGACCATGGGACGGGCGATGAGCACGCCCAGAGCGGCGCCGGTGCCGCAGAGAAGCAGGCTTTCCGCCAGCAGCGTCCGGCGGAGCGCAAACGCGCCGGCGCCGAGAGCCTGACGGATCGACAGTTCGCCCTCACGCCGTACGGAGCGCGCGAGCACCAGGTTGGCCACGTTGGAACAGGCAATGAGGAAGACGAGGCCGGAGGCTGCGAGCAGGACGAGAAGCACGGTGCGCGCCTTGGACGTGATCTGGTCACGCAGGCGGATGGCCGTGATGCGGGTGTCGGCCTTCGCGGAATAAGCTTCGGGATGCTGGCTCATCATGGACGCATGGACGGTGCGGAGTTCGGCCTGCGCGGATTCGAGTGTGGCTCCGGGTGCGAGACGGCCGAAGAGTTCCGTCATGCGATGCACGCGCCCCTGCACCATGGTGGCGGAGAGGTGATGCGGGCTGGTCACGACGTTGGCAATGATTTCCGTCTCGGCCGGATACGGCACGGAGGGTTCGAGCACGCCCACAATGGTGGCCGAACGAGTGCCGAGGCGGACGGACTTGCCGAGTACGGAGGGATCGCGGTGGAGCGCCGTGGTCCAGAAGCGATAGGTGAGAACCGCGGCGCCGGCGGCCTGGGGTCCATCGTCGCTGGGGCCGAGCAGGCGGCCGAGTACGGGACGCAGTCCCATGACTTCAAAGTACGAACCGCCGACCACGCCGGCACGCACTTCACGCGCATCGCCCAGGCCCACCATCGTGAAGCCGATGGTTGAGAAATCGCCGAAGGCGCTGAGGCTCTTGACGCGCGAGCGCAGGTCCTGAAGCTCGGGAACGCTGAAGGTAGCGTCCTCGATGCCGAGGCCGGGTGCGCTTTGGCGGATGTAGATGAGGCGGTCCTCATCGCGGTTGACCAGGGGGCGGAGGAGGACGCCGCGGACCAGGCTGAAGATGGCTGCATTGGCGCCAATGCCCAGCGCCAGAGTGATCACGACGGTGAAGGTCAGGCCTCTGGTGTGCGCCAGAGAGCGGAAGGCAAACTTCAGTTCACGCAGAAATATCATGGCAGATTTCCCCTCTTAATCATTCTCATCCGGCTCGGCCAGAAATGCACCGAGACGATCCAACCGCCGCTCCCATAGGGTACGACGGTCGTGAATCCACTGCTCAGCCACGGAGAAGCCGATAGGTTCGACGCGGCACGTGCGCACCCGGCCGACCTTTTCGGTGCGCACCAGACCGCTGTCTTCGAGTATCTGTACATGCTGGACCACGGCGGCCAGCGTGATGGAGAGTGGCTCGGCGAGGTGCGATACGGAGACCGGTCCGCGGCTCAACTTCTCGACGATCGCACGGCGGGTGGGATCGGCCAGGGCGTGGAAGACGCGATCGACACTGGGCTTTCGGGTGGACATTATTGCGCCAGCGATTGGGCCAGACTGTCCAGCAGTTTGCGCCAGCCGGCTTCACGCATTTGCGGACCGTCGGCGCCCTCGAAAAAGGCGCCCTGGTCTGTGAAGATGAGGAGCGTGCCGTCCTGGGCGGGCAGGAATTCGATGGTCGCGAGGGACGCGGAAAAGCGGCGATCGGCGATGCTCATGGTGTAGGCCATGACAATGCGGCGGTGCTCCACGATGTCCTGATAATTGACGTTGCTGGAGAGCGTCTGACCGGGAAAGGGGCTGGCGTTGGGGAAGCGGGAGAGGGTGTGTTCACTGCCGCCGACGCGGAAATCCGATTCGAATTTGAGTAGGTCGCGGCCCCCGCTCTCGGCATACCAGCGTCGTTTGCGGGCCGGGTCGGCGAAGGCGGCGTAGACGCGTTCGAGAGGGGACGGGTAGTTGCGTTCGATGACGAAAGTGGAGTGGGTGACGGTGCGTTCCATGGCGGGCTCCTTTAGTTAAGTTCCGACTTAAGTATTGCGCTGGCTTGATGCGATTGTCAAGTGGATACTTAAGTAATAGAGTGCCTGGCTCAGTCCGTAGAGCGGCTGATTCGTAACTTCCACTTCTGGGGAACGAATTTCCACACCCAGCCGAGCCGACCCAAAAGAACGGTCGGAGTTCGGCTAGGACCGCTCTGGCATAGGATGCGGGGGCGCGTCATTGCATGACGGAAGCCGTAGCATTTAACGTCGCCTGATGAGAGTGGTGAATGGCATCAGAGCAGTTTATCGAGAGTGATGGGCAACTCCCGTATGCGTTTCCCGCACGCGTGATAAACGGCATTCGCAATTGCTGCCGCCGACCCCGTAATTCCGATCTCACCGATGCCGCGAGCCCCATACGGCGCCTGCTCGTCCGGGATGTTCAGGAACATCACTTCGATATTCGGAACATCTAGATTCACCGGAACGTGATACTCCGCCAATGACGGGTTCATGATACGACCCCGGCGTTCGTCGAAAAGAGTCTCCTCCGTCAGCGCCATACCGATTCCCATGATGATGCCACCCCGGAGCTGGCTGGTCGCGGTCTTCGGATTGATCACGCGGCCGCAGTCCAGCGAGCAAAGCCAGCGCGACACGCGCACCTCCCCGGTCTCTTCATGCACGCGGACTTCGCAGAACTGAGCTCCATACGATGCCATGGAGTACTTCATCGTTTCCATTGGGGGTTTGGATTCTGTCTCCACTTCAACCGATTGCTGTTTCGCGCGCCGCAGGATGTCCACGTAACTCTCGCCCAGGTCCTGATCGCCGGCATAGTACAACCCGCCGTTTCGAGCTTCTAGCTGATCTAATTTGGCACCCGCCAGCGGCGAGCCGGAAGATTTCGTGGCTAGCGTCAGCAGTTCCTGATGTGCCTCCTCCACAGCCGCCTGCACCGCCGCAAAAATGCTCGCGGTCTGATTCGACCCGCCGGCCATAACCGGTGTGTCCGGCAGCTTTGAATCGCCGTAGTGGAACGCGACCCGATCAAGCGGTAATCCCAGGCGATCGGCGGCGTGCTGAATCTGCACCGTTGCGGTCCCCATCCCCATCTCCGCCGCGGGCGTCTGCACGACGGCCCTGCCGTCTGCATTGAGACAGAGCCGGACCTTGATGGGAAAACGGTAGAACGGGTAGTAAGCGGTAGCCACCCCCTGACCGATCCACCACGTGCCATTCCGTTGCGACCGCGGCTCGGGATTCCGCGCGCTCCATCCGAACTTCTCCGCGCCGCGCCGGTAGGCTTCATTCAACTGCCGGCTGGAAAATTTCGTGTTTTTCGTCGGATCCTGTTCCGGTTCATTGATCCGCCGCAGCTCGATCGGGTCGATGCGCAGCTCGTAGGCAAGTTCGTCGATCGCTGATTCCAAGGCGAACGTTCCGATCGATTCACCGGGCGCCCGCATCCAGGTATTCGCGACGGTATCCAGGTTGACGATCTTCTGTTCGATGTAGAGACTCGGCGATCCGTACAGATGGCGTGCCGGGAAAGTGCATTGTTCGGCATAGCGTCCGTGGGTCGTGGTCGCGGTCAGGCAGGTATGGATGAGGGCGTTCAGCTTGCCGTCTCGACGTGCCCCCAGCGCGACGCGCTGCTCCGCTAGGGTTCTCCCACCGACCACCCGGAAAACTCCCTCGCGCGAGAGCACCAGCTTAACCGGCCGCTTCACCACTTTCGCCGCGGCCACGCAGAGCGGCGTATGATTCCACAGCCCACCCTTTCCGCCAAAGCCGCCGCCGACAAAGGGAGAGAGCACCTGAACATCTTCGAAATCGAGTTGAAATACCAGAGCCAATGTCCGTCCGACGATGTTGACCGACTGCGAAGACTCCAGCACTGCCAGGGTGCCGTCCTCGTTCCATACGGCGATGGTGGCGTGAGGCTCGATGGCGTTGTGGTTGTATCGCGGCGTCCGGTAGAGATGATCGATGCGCGCATCCGCCTCCTGGATGGACTCTTCCGCGTCGCCGATTTGAATCACGGCAGGTTCGCCCAAGACGTCGGTGGGTATCTCTGAGTCGGGTTTCATCGCGTCAAACGAAGACGCCAGCTTCTCCGCCAGATACTCAACCTCGACAAGCGACGCCGCGTGTTCAGCCTGTTCCAGCGTTTCTGCGACCACTACCGCGACAGGCTGACCGTCCCAGGACACCGAGGCATCTTGCAGAATCGGCAAATCGCTCGCGGCCATTCCCTTTTTCAGGTTTGTGATGTCCACCAACGGCGGCGCTTTCAATTTGGGCATATTTTTGTAGGTGAGAACCTCCAAGACACCGGGCTCGTTCTTCGCCCTGCCGGTATCGATCCGCGACACTTTACCTTTCGCGATTGTGCTGTGAACCAGCACAGCGTACGCCAAGTCAGGAAAGTCAAACTCGGCGGTGAAACGGGCCTGTCCCCGTACTTTAACCTCGCCGTCGACACGATAAAGCGGCTTGCCCAGAAAGCCGTCTCGGTCGAG